>CASFBL010000010.1:0-26081 GCA_949292775.1 uncultured Eubacteriales bacterium | reverse complement strand
GACATTGCGCTCGGCGTTGATGCTTCCTATGAAATGAAGGAAGGACAAACCGATAACTATAACCTGCACGGTGCCGGTGATCAGGGCATGATGTTTGGCTATGCCTGTGATGAAACCGAAGAACTGATGCCGCTGCCGATTTCCCTTGCACACAAGCTTGCAAAACAGCTTACCAAAGTCCGCAAGGACGGCACACTCCCCTATCTTCGTGCCGACGGCAAAACACAAGTCACCGTGGAATACAACGAAAACGATGTTCCGGTGCGCATTGACACTATTGTTATTTCTTCCCAACACAGCGCCGATGTTGCTTTACAGCAAATTCGCAGCGACATTTTGGAAAAAGTCATCCGTCCCATTGTGCCGGAAAACTTGTTTGACGACGACACAGTCATTTATGTAAATCCCACCGGTCGCTTTGTCACCGGCGGTCCTGCCGGCGACAGCGGACTCACCGGTCGCAAAATTATTGTGGATACTTACGGCGGAATCGGCCGTCACGGCGGCGGCTGCTTCTCCGGCAAAGACCCGACAAAGGTTGACCGATCCGCAGCCTATGCAGCGCGCTATGTTGCTAAAAATATTGTAGCTGCAGGGCTTGCCAAAAAGTGTGAAATTCAGTTAGCCTACGCAATCGGCGTTGCACACCCGGTTTCGGTCATGGTTGACACCTTCGGCACGGGCATGCTTGCCGATGATGTTTTAAGCGAGATTGTCACAGAGGTATTTGACTTGCGTCCGGCCGCCATTATTGACTATTTAGATTTGCGCCGTCCGATTTACCGCCCGCTTGCGGCTTACGGTCACATGGGCAGAACAGATCTCGATGTCAAATGGGAAAAAACGGATAAAGTCGATGCTTTGAAAAAAGCTGCCGGTATTTGAAAAATTTTTCCAAAAGTATAAATTTTCTTTTTCAGCTCATAATAGATTTGTACCCGTTCAAGAAGTACAAATAAGGAGTTGAAAAAAATGCTGGATAGAATCGCATTGATTTTGGTGATTATCGGCGGCATCAACTGGGGATCCATCGGTCTGTTTCAGTTCGACATCGTTTCCTGGATCTTCGGCGGTCAGGCGGCCGTGATGAGCAGAATCATATACACCTTGGTGGCGATTGCTGCGGTATGGTGCATCTCTTTGCTGTTCCGCGAAAACGAAGTTTTGTCGTCGGCCAATGATGAATAACAAAAAACACCGTCTGTGAAAAACACAGACGGTGTTTTTATTTTTCCGGATTCTTCGGCGTAACATACAAGGTGTTATACACATGGTAAATCACTTTACCCGGCTTTGCACCAATCGGCTTTTTTATATTTTTAATGCGTGTATAATCCACAGGGACTTTTTGTGCTTCTCGCGCGCTGCTGAAAAAGGCTGCAATTTGTGCCGCTTCTTCAATCGCTTTTTCGGTGAATTCCCGGTGATCAGAGACTAAAATGGTGTGGGAACCGGCAAAGTTCTGTGTGTGCAGCCAAAGGTCGTAATTTTTGGCAGTTTTCATAGTCAATTTATCATTCTGCACATTATTGCGGCCCACCAAAACGGTAAAGCCGTCCGCCACTTGAAAAGAATATGGGGGCAATTCTTTAGGCAAGCGCTGTTTGCCGCCTTTTTTGCGTTTCAAATAGCCGCCGTCGATTAGCTCCTGACGAATCTGCGCAAGCTCGTTTTCGGACTCAGCTCGAGAAAGCGCGTCCAAAACCGAATCAAAATAGACCATCTCCTGTTCGCCTTTATCTATAAGCTGTTGCAGCATTTTTTCGGCCGTGTGCGCCTTTTTATAGGCCTTATAATACTTTTGTGCATTTTGCGCCGGTGAAAGCGCAGGGCTGACGGGCACACGCACCAAAGCGTTGTTCTCATAATAGTTTTCCAAATCATAAAATGAAACGCCTTTACCAAGCGCATATTGATTGGCGTTAATCAGTTCTGCAAAAACACGAAGCTGCTCTTTGTTTTCACAGGCGGCGAGTTCTGCTTGCTGATTGTTGATTTTACGGGCGGTGCGTTCTCTGAGCGTGTGCACCGCTTTGTGTAAATCTCCCGCTTTTCGCTTTGCGCGAAGCTGACGGTCGCGTTCAAAATAGAATTGGTCTAACAGCGTGCTGAAATTTTCATAGTGCATTTTCTTTAAGAAGCTGCCATACTGCTGAATTTCCATAAAAGAAAAATCCATAGGCTTTTCTTCTTCATTAAACACAACGCATTTGGCCGTTTCACCGGTTTTCAAAATGTCTGTAATAGATGAGAGCGCTTTTAAAATAGAAGCGCGAGGAACCGTGGAAACGCCGCAGGTACAATCCCCCGCTGCAAGAAAAGCCAGTTCCCGACTCACAATCGGCGAAATTCCTTCGACCGCTTTCAAAAAAGCAGAGGACAACTGTTGCTGTGCATACTGCATGACTGCATTGGCGGCAGCCTCCACACTGTCCGTCATCAAGTTAACTTTATCCTGCTTGGGAGGCAGAACATAAGTGACGCCCGGCAAAACTTCGCGGTAGGACGATTTGGTTTCGTCTACGCGTTTGACCGCATCAATGATACGGTTGTCATCCTGCATCAAAATAATGTTACTGTGTTGACCGGTAATTTCAATGCACAAATGCAAGTTAACCGTGTCACCGATTTCATTGGTCGCGCGAAAATCCAAAAAGAGGATACGGTCAAGACCTGCCTGCCGAATCCCGGTTAATACCGCGCCGGTCAAGTGCTTGCGAAACAGCATACACAGCATCGGCGGATTTTGCGGGTTGTCGGTCGGGAACTGCGTCAAATGAATGCGCGGAGAAGCGGATTCCGCAGAAAGAAAAAGCCTGTAAGGACCGGTTCTTGTCCGCAGAAGCAACACAATTTCTGCACGCGTGGGTTGGTGCACCTTTTCGACGCGCGCACCGAGAATTTGCTGTTCCAGTTCTTCTTTTATAAAATGTAATGTAATGCCGTCAAGCGCCATTTTAATCTTCCTTTACAAATCCCGTATACTGCACCGGTGCAGTCTGAGAAGACACAATAAACTCCACTTCGGGAAACTGTGCCTGCAATTTTAAATGCAAAATATGCATTGCCGGTGCTTCCGTTTCAAAATGCCCGGCTGTCATCAACGCTATGCCTGCGGCCGCACTGTCTAAATACTCGTGATGATGCGCTTCACCCGTTAAAAGCAAGTCGGCGCCGTTTTCTTTCGCTTCCTGCCAAAAATCAGACCCAGCGCCACCGCAAACCGCGACGCGGCGAATGATTTTATCCGATAGATTATAAGTCACCGCCGCATGCAAAGCACTTTGAACGGTTTCTGCAAAATCTTTTACACTTTGGGCATCAATACTTCCATAACGCAAAAATGGATTCTCTTTTGAATAGACATTTTGAAGCCCGACGGTTTTTGCTAAAACATCGCTCACGCCGTTTCCAGCGCAATCATAAGAAGTGTGTGCCGACAGGACCGTAATTCCTGCGCGCGCTGCGAGATATGCAATATTTTGCTCTGTAAATTGCTTTGCGGGGTGAAACAACACCGGGTGATGGGTAATAATCATTTCACAGTTCCGGTCTTTGGCTTCCTGAATCAAGGCGGCTGTCGGGTCCAGTGCCAAAACGACTTTTTTCACTTCCTGTCCGCGCTCGCCGACCTGAAAGCCGCTGTTGTCCCACTCTGCCTGCGCTGAAAAAGGCGCGATTTCATTTATGTAGTCATAAATGTTTCCTGCGTTCATTTTCTATCTCCTTAATAATACTTTCAAGGTGTTCGGCCGTTTTTGGGTCAGAAGGCGCTACGCTTACCGCTCGCTTTTTAAGCCTTTTTAGAATTTTCTCAAGCAAAAGGCTATTTGTGCCTGTTGGGTCGTCCGTTAAAGTCCCCGCGTAGTAATACCATTTCGGTTTTACTTCTGTTACACAGGTATAGCGCGCAGAAATAATCAAATAGACGCGTTCGCCTTCGGCCACGGTCTTTTCGCACAAAATCGAAAACCCATTTTCACAAAGCGCACGCCGGACATCTTCATAATGTGTCATCGGCTGCAAAATCAAATGGGTATTGCTGTTTTTCAGCCACGGCGTATTCGCAATCATGTTGGCAATTTGCTCTCCGCCCATGCCTGCAATCGCTATTTCTTCTGCTTCATTCGGCAGGATTTTCGCAAACCCGTCGGAAAGCCGCAAATCGACTTTTCCCTCTAAACCATAAAGCGAAATCGTTTTCTGTGCGTTTTCCAAAGGTTTCTCATGTATATCGGACGCCACAGCACGGCGCACAACGCCGTTTTGCAGCAGCCATGCCGGTAAATAAGCGTGGTCGGTTCCGACATCTAAAAAGGTGCTACAAGGCTCTACAAGCTCTGCAACCGCTTTCAGTCTGTTGGTTAATTTTATCATATATCCACCCAAGAAATAAGGGGTTGTGATACTTTCGAATCACAGCCCCTTGTTTTCTCATGATTTGTTCTTAAGGAACTCGTTGATTTTCTTTACAAGTTCATCTGCATCAACGCCGTGCACTGCACAAGCTTCTTCAACGGTTTCCCCCCGGGAAGCCGGACAGCCGAGGCAATGCATTCCCATTTCCAGAAAGAAGGGAACCGTTTCGCGGTCTGCATCCAAAATATCACCAATTGTCATGTCTTTTGTGATTTCTGTTAACATGATTAACCTCCTTACGCTTTGCACACGGCCAGCTTCACTTTTTCACCGGCAATGTCCACTTCTTTTTCGAGATCAGCTTCAAGCGCTGCGTTAAACGCAATGCTGTCTGCCAAAAGCTCTTCTTTTAAATAATCGGTCTTGTCATTGAGCGCACGCATAACGGTTTCACTGTCAGTTGAAATCGCCATGCAAACACGCTGCTCGACTTCGTAACCGGCTTCTTTACGAATCAGCTGGCACTGACGAACTACATCACGCAGCACGCCTTCCAAAACCAATTCGTCCGTAAGCTTTGTGTCCAGTGCGACAACGCACTGTCCGTTGTTGAATTCAGCAGAAACGATACCTTCTTTTGTGCGCGTGGCAAGGCTGAAAATCGAGCTGTCAAAGGTCTCGTCCCAACCGGGCACTGTGACCTGCTCCCCTGCTTCAACAGCGGCAACTGCCTTCAAGAGGTCGTCACCTGCAAGCGTTTCTAAAGACGCTTTCATGCGGTTGACATTCTGTTTGAGTACGGCACCCGCAACTTTGAAGTTGACGGTCAGGTATTTATCTTCCAAAACCGTTACTTCGGAAAGATACTGCATTGACTTAATATTCAGCTCATCGAGAATATTTTTCTCGAAAGTCTTGATTTTATCCGCGGTTTCCGCATCACAGCAAACATAAACTGTAGAAAGCGGCTGGCGAACTTTCAACTGCTGTTCATTTCTCAAGCGCATAGCAACAGCAATCGCATCACGCACAAGTGCAGTCTGCGCAAGAATTCCATCGTCCTCAAAGCCTTCAATGGGCTTCGGCCAGTCGCTCAAATGCACCGAAATCGGCGAAGACGGCATGACCTTGCGGGTAAGATTCTGCCAAATATGCTCGGCCATAAACGGGATAATCGGCGCCATGACCTTTGTCGCGGTGTTCAGTGCATAGAACAGCACCCAGTAAGCCAGCTTCTTGTCGTTTTCGTCGCCGGTTTTCCAGAAACGACGGCGATTTGTACGGATATACCAGTTGGAAATATCATCGACAAACACTTCAAAATCTTTAATCAGCAAATAGGTTTTGTAGTCGTCGTAATATTCCGTCGCTTTCTTTAAGAACGCGTTGGTGCGCACGACAAGCCATTTGTCCGTCGGGGTCATCGCTACCTTTTCCGGCACATATCCCTCAAAATTCGGACGGTCAATTTTAGCATAGGTATCAAAGAAAGTGTAAATGTTCCAATAGGAAAGCAGCTTTCTTCTTGTCTCGTCGCCGAGATTAAAGCCGAAACGCACATCGCTTGCAACCGGTGCGCCGGCATACAGATAACGAATTGTATCCGCACCGATTTTCTCCGCAGCTTCGTCAAATTTAATCATAAAGCCGGTTTTGGAGAACTTTGTGCCATCCTCTGCCACAACAGAGTTATAGGAAAGGACGCGCTCATACGGTGCTCTCCCCTCAAGCGTAACGCTCATAAACAGCATGGAATAGAACCATAAACGAACCTGCTCGCGCATTTCGGTGACCCATTCCGCAGGGAAGTTCTTTTTCCATTTTTCTTTATCTTCAAAATAGCCAAGTGTCGAAAACGGAACAATGCCGGCATCAAGCCAAACATCACCGATTTCAGAAACACGAGAAACTTCTTTGCCGCAGTGCGGGCACTTGATTTTAATTTCATCTACCCACGGGCGATGCAGTTCGGGAAGCGTATCGACTTTTTCCGGCTCAGTTGCAAGCTCACGCAGTTCTTTTTTAGAACCGACAACGGTCACATGACCACAGTCACACGGATAGAACGGCAGCGGCATACCATAATAACGCTTTCTGGAAATATTCCAGTCGCCCATGTTGTTAAGCCAGTCGTTCATACGCTTGCCGTTGGAAGCAGGCTCCCATTTGACAGCGTTGGAAGCTTCAATCAATTTTGGTTTGATTTCCTGCGTACGGATATACCACGCGGGCACAAGGCGGAAAACAACTTCAGACTTGCAGCGCCAGCAAACCGGATAGCTGTGCTCATGCGGTTCGATTTTGTAAAGTTTATTGTCGGCTTTCAGGTGTTCAAACACTTCGTCAGCAATGGTGTGGCTGTCTTTGCCGCTCATAAAGCCGAAGCCGTCAAGATAAATGCCCATGTCGTCAATCGGCATGACTTTTGCAAGACCGAGTCTTTCGCCGAGTTCAAAGTCTTCGACACCGCAGCCGGGCGCAATGTGCACAACGCCGGTACCTTCATCCGCCGCGACATCTTCCCAAGGCACAATTTTGTGGTCAATCCCTGCCTGCGCCGGAAGATCCGGGAAGCAGGTCTCGTAATGATAGCCAACCAGTTCCGAGCCTTTGAATGCACGCAAAACTTCCTCTTTGTCATCGCCCAGATAGGAAATGGGGTTTTTCGCCAAAATCAGCGTCTGCTCATCGCTCTTAATGCGAACTTCCACATAGTCAATATCCGGATTGACTGCCAGTGCGACATTGGAGGAAAGTGTCCAGGGAGTCGTGGTCCAAACCAAGATTTTGCTGTTGATTTCTTTAATCGGCAGTTTGAAGAAGACGGAATTGTGCGTCATCATCTTATAAGAGCCGGTCATTTCGTGCTCAGAAAGGGATGTGCCGCAGCGCGGACACCAGGGCATGGGTTTATATTCGCGCTGAATCCAGCCGTTTTCGTCGCACTTCTTTAAGAAATGCCAAATGCCCTCAATATTTTGGTCGGTGTTGGTATAATAGGAGTGTTCCCAATCCATCCACTGACCAAGGCGCTTGGACTGTTCGGTGATAATGCCGGAGAAATGCTTAACACGGTCCACGCATTGTCTCGTGAACTTGTCCATGCCGTAATTTTCAATATCTTTCTTCGTTTTAAAGCCAAGCGCTTTTTCGACTTCCACTTCAACCCAAAGCCCCTGGGAGTCAAAGCCGTTTTGATAACGGCAGTCACACCCGTTCATGGCGTGGTAACGGATGAAAATATCCTTTAAGCTTCTGCCCCACGCGTGGTGAATACCCATGGGGTTATTGGCCGTAATCGGGCCGTCCAAAAAGCGGAACATACGGTTCCCTTTATTTTTTTCAACCAGCTTCTCAAAGCAGTGTTCCCGCTCCCAGAAATCCATAACATTATGTTCGAGGTCAACAAACATGTTCTTTTCGTCAGACAATTTCAGTTTCCACCTTTCAGCACTGGAATCCATTTACATATAGAATAGATTATATAAAAAAATCCGCTGTAATACAAGGCTTTCTTTTAATTTTTTTGGTGTTTTTCAGGAAGAATATTGGTTTCATCGATAATATAATTCGGGCGCTGCTTGACTTCCATGTAAATGCGCGAAATATATTCGCCCAAAATGCCCAGCGAGAGCAATATAAATCCGCCTATCACAAGCACGGCGCAAATAATTGAAGGATAGCCGGGTACATCACTGCCGTAAATCAGCGTACGCACAAAAATATATGCCGCATAAATGATGCCGACAAAGCTGGAAAAGCTGCCGCAGATAAATGAAACCTTCATAGGCACAGTAGAGAAATTGATGATGCCGTCCACAGCATAAGAAAGCAGCTTCCAAAAAGACCATTTGGTTTTGCCGGCGGCACGCTTGCTGTTTTCATGCGGGAACCATTTTGTGCGAAACCCGACCCAGCTGAAAATCCCTTTGGAAAAACGGTTATATTCGGGCATGTCGAGCACGGCATCAACAACTTTGCGCTTCATAATGCGAAAATCCTGTGCACCATCTTCAATATTGGCATCGGAAATTCGGTTGATCATTTTATAAAACAAAGCAGAAAAGCCGCTGATAACCTTCCCCTCGCCTTTGCGGTCCACACGCTTAGCTGCGGCAATATCATAGTCTTCTTCGAT
Source organism: uncultured Eubacteriales bacterium (assembly GCA_949292775.1). Classification (GTDB taxonomy): domain Bacteria; phylum Bacillota; class Clostridia; order Oscillospirales; family Acutalibacteraceae; genus Fimenecus. The sequence continues at coordinate 17,584 of CASFBL010000010.1, read as the reverse complement.
CAAGGCCTTCAGCATTTTAGGTATTAGATCCGGGGAATGCTGCAAGTCAGCGTCAATGATGCCGACATATTCCGCCGAGGACATTCGCATTCCGGCAAGCATTGCCGCTTCTTTTCCGAAATTTCGGGAAAAAGAAATGTATTTGACCTGCTCGTTTTCCGCAGCATAAGACTGCAAAAGCCGCAAAGTGCCGTCACGACTTCCGTCGTTTACAAACAGAAGACGAACTTGGCAATTTACAAGATTTTGCACGGTTTTCTGTATTGTGCTATAAAACAGCGGCAAAACCTCTTCTTCGTTGTAACAGGGAATAATCAAATCAAGCGAAGCCATTCTGGTCTTCCTTTCAGCGTAAAATAATCTATATTATTGTATCATATTTTCAAGTGAAATCCAACAAAAAAATAACGCGGCATAAACCGCGTTATTCTATATGCTTTTTATTTTTCACTGTGTTTATATTTTTCCCGCGTTGCAAGCCCCCCGCGGATATGCCGCTGTGCCTTATTGACATCTAAAACCTCTCGCACTTCGTTATAAAGCGACGGGCTGATTCTCTGCAGGCGCTGCGCCACATCCATGTGCACCGTGCTTTTGCTGATGCCGAAAACATTCGCCGCAGCGCGAACGGTTGCTTTGTTATGTACGATATATTCGCCGAGCTCAACGGCGCGGTCTTCCACTGTGTCTTTCAAATTTTCCGCCCTCCTTGCTTTTATCAATAAATACATATGCGCAAAAAAGGACGGTTATGCAAAGAAAAACGGCCTGCCGGAAAAACCGGCAGGCCGTCCTTTGTCCGAAAATACTTAACGAACTTATTTCATGCCATCTTCGTATGACTTGATCATTTTCTTGACCATCTGACCACCGACGGAACCAGCCTGCTTAGAGGTAAGGTCACCGTTGTAGCCCTGCTTCAGATTTACGCCGACTTCGGAAGCCGCTTCCATCTTGAACTTATCAAGAGCCGCTCTTGCTTCGGGGACAACATTCTTACTTGCCACTGTAAACACTCCTTTGCTTTAGAATTTGCGTTTGCAGTAGTAGTGTTGGCGTATAAGCTTTTTTTATCACAGACAAATTGTACTAATGCTGTAAAAATTTACAGGCACATTCAGTTCCACCAGCAATTAAACTTATCATAGTCTTCTTGTGGAATCTCAAAATACAATCCCAAATGTTCCATGCGATCGACTGCATTGCGCAAACGGAACTGATATATCTGCTTTTCTGCGCGAAGATTTTTATAGGTCTGCACACAAGCAATGCAACCAAAAAAAGCAATAAGCCCCGATACAAACATATAAAAGAGATGCATAAATCCATAGATGTCAAAGATAAAAAGAAGCAAAGCAATAAAACTCACAACCGTCAGCACCATGTAAATTAACAAATGTTTTTTCCATCGTTTAACAGCCGCAAGATAGAGGTTTTCTGCATCTATTCTGTATTTTTCATAGACAATTTTCACTTTGTCCTCATCAGAAAGATGGTTGGTTTCAAATATATTATTCTCCATACCCACACCTCAAGCTACATTATTAAATCTGCGAATAATCCGAAAGAAAGTCTGCAAGCGCATCTGTTGCGGCGGTCAATTCTTTAACCGTCGGCAAATACACGATTCGTACATGGTCTGGTTCCGGATAGTTGAATGCCCTACCATGTACAAGCAAAATCTTCTTTTTACGCAGGAAATCCAGCACAAAGCGTTCATCATCTTTGATATTGAATTTTCGAATATCAAATTTCGGGAAAATATAAAAAGCTGCTTTCGGTTTAACGGCAGAAATCCCATCAATTTCATTTAACGCTTTATAAACACACGCCCGCTGTTCATAAATCCGACCGCCAGGCTGCAAAAGCTCATCTACACTTTGATAGCCTCCTAGTGCAGTTTGAATGATTTGCTGCGCCGGCACATTGGAACAAAGACGCATAGAAGAAAGTAAATTCAAGCCATCAATATAGCCTTTGATTTTCTTTTTATCCCCGCTAATACACATCCAGCCGCAGCGGAACCCCGCAACACGATGCGATTTGGAAAGGCCGTTAAAAGTAACGCAAGGCACATCGGGCGCAAGCGAAGCGATTGCGATATGCTCTAACCCGTCCATCACCAACCGGTCATAAATTTCATCAGAAAAAATAATCAGCTCATTTTCCCTTGCAACTGAAACGATTTCTTCCAAAATTTCGCGGGAATACAACGCCCCCGTCGGATTGTTCGGATTAATAATCACAATACCCTTTGTGCGCGGGGTGATTTTTTTGCGGATATCTTCAATGTCGGGATTCCACTCGTTTTGCTCGTCGCACATATAATGCACCGGTGTACCTCCGGCAAGCGTTACGGCAGCCGTCCACAGCGGATAGTCCGGTGCGGGCAAAAGAATTTCGTCCCCGTTATCGAGAAGCCCCTGCATCGACATTGTAATCAGCTCAGAAACACCGTTTCCGGTATAAATATCGTTAATGCCGACGCCCGCAATATTTTTAATTTGGCAATACTGCATAATTGCTTTACGAGCGGAAAAAATCCCCTTGGAATCCGAATATCCCTCTGCATCACGCAGCGTGAAAATCATATCCTGAATAATCTCGTCCGGCGCCGTAAAATGAAATGGCGCCGGATTGCCGATATTCAATTTTAATATTTTGACGCCGTTTGCAATCATCCGGTCTGCTTCGTCCATAACCGGACCACGGATATCATAGCAAACATGATCTAATTTATGCGATTTTTCAAAAACGCGCATATTGTCACACCTTTTTTGTTTTTTTCATTATAACACGAATGTCAATATCGTTTCACTTGATAACTGCATTAAAATTATATATAATAAATACATCAGACTGGAATGACTGCGAGGTATGGTCAACATGAAATCTGGATTTTTAAAAGTATGCGCCGTTTCGCCGCGCGTAACCGTTGCGGGCGTGCAAAGCAATTTAGATATCGCTTTACAGGAAATTGAAAAAGCGAAGCAAAACAAAGTGCAGCTTTTGGTGTTCCCGGAGCTGTTCCTTTCCGGCTACACCTGCGGTGATTTGCTTTTGCAAACCGCATTACAGGATGCTTGTAAAACCGCTCTCACAGCAATTTGCCGTCAAACTGAAAACAGCGCGCTGGTTGTCATAATCGGATTGCCTTTGAAATTTGGGGCTAGCCTTTATAACTGTGCTGCTGTTGTACAAAACGGCATTGTTGTCTCCGTGATTCCGAAAACCTACATTCCGAATTACAATGAATACTATGAAAAACGCTGGTTTGCCTCAGGCGAAGGCATACACGGCACAGTTACCATAAATGGGCAGGAAATACCCTTTGGCCAAACACTTATTCGTCTTTCGGATGACGCAGTGCTCGGCGTGGAGATTTGCGAAGACCTTTGGACACCTTCGTCACCCGGCACAGCACTTGCACTTTCCGGCGCAAACATTATTGCAAACCTTTCAGCAAGCAATGAAGCAGTCACCAAAAATGATTACCGTAAAAACCTGATTTGCCTGCAAAGCGCGAAGAATTTCTGCGCTTATGTTTATGCCTCCGCAGGCGTCGGTGAGTCCACTACGGACCTTGTGTTTTCCGGCGCGTGCACGATAGCTGAAAACGGCGCGCTTCTCGCAGAGGGCGAACGGTTTGCCTTTAACGGCAGTTTAGCCGAAGCCTGCATTGACCTTGAAAAGCTCAACGCTGAGCGCACGCATAACACATCTTTTGCCGATGCTGCAAAAAATATTTGCGAAAAGCTTCCATCGGTTTCAACGCCGGTTATGCTTAGCGATTTAGATTTTGAGGAAGTTGACCGTTCTTTTGACCCGCACCCGTTCGTGCCGAACGACACAAACGAAAAAGATGAACGCTGCCGCGAAATTCTTGCCATTCAAAGTCATGCGCTTGCAAAACGCATGGCGCACATCGTTGCAAAAAAGGCCATTATTGGCATTTCGGGCGGTTTAGATTCCACGCTTGCTCTGCTTGTGACCGCACGGGCATTAAAGATTTTAAATTTACCAAATGAAAATATGATTTGCGTGACTATGCCCGGGTTTGGCACTACGGACAGAACCTATCAAAACGCAGTAGATTTGATTCACGCCTGGGGCGCTGATTTTATGGAAATTAGCATTCGTGATGCAGCACGCGGGCATATGGCAGATATTGGTCACGATGAGGCCGTGCACGACATCACCTATGAAAACACACAGGCACGCGAGCGCACACAAATTTTGATGGATCTTGCCAACAAGCACGGCGCAGTTCTTGTGGGCACAGGCGATTTGAGCGAATTGGCGCTCGGCTGGTGCACTTATAATGCCGACCACATGAGCATGTATGGCGTAAACGCCGGTGTTCCGAAAACGCTTGTGCGGCATCTTGTTCGCAACGAAGCACAGCAGCTGCCGAAGAAAATCGCCGACATTCTCAACGATATTCTTGACACACCAGTAAGCCCTGAGCTTCTTCCGCCTGACGAAAACGGCAATATCCAGCAAAAAACAGAAGATGCCCTTGGTCCTTATGAGGTGCACGATTTTTATCTTTATCATTTTCTGCGATTCGGCGCACGCCCGCAGAAGCTTCTGTTTATGGCAAAGCGTGCCTTTGCTGATGTTTATTCTGAGCAGCAGCTTTCCGACTGGCTCAGGCTGTTTTTGCGCCGTTTCTTTACAAATCAGTTTAAGCGCTCCTGCCTGCCGGATGGACCCAAAGTCGGTTCGGTCAGCCTCTCCCCGCGCGGGGACTGGAGAATGCCCTCCGACGCCGATTACAGCGTTTGGCTGGATTTTTGAACGCAATAACTGCAAAAAGGCTCTGAAGCTAAGCTTCAGAGCCTTTTTTATATGTTCTGTTCTTTTTTGATTCCAAAGAGTAAACGAAGCAGACCGCTCAACATTTTCGGACTTCTGACAACCACAACTTTCATAAAATGCCTCCTCAGCAATTTTTGCAAAGTGCGATGCCGCTGATAATCAAAGCAACGGACAACACCACAACCAAAAACTCGGAAGGAAAAACCAAAGCCAGTATAAGCCCGGCACCAAGCATGGCAAAAATGAGTCCGATTGGAATGCCTTTTGACCTTTTCATATCGACACCGCCTTTTTCTTTTGCTAATACACTATATGCGGTGCGAAAAAAAGTGTTAAAAATCTTTATCCGTAATAATAATCAGAGCAGTCCCCTGTTTTACAGAAATTACGGCTTGCGGTTCAGTCGTTTCGTTGCTCACGCCAAGCCCGCAAAACGGTGTGAAAGTATAATCTTTTAAAGGATAATAAAAGCCCTCTAAGGACAAAGTGCAAGACCCGCCGACGGCAAAAACGGAAACATATTTTGTTTCGTCCCCTTCAATGGTGACTATTTCGTCTTTCAAAGCAAAAATCTTATGGTGATTATCCGCAATAAGAAGTTCTATTCCTTTTGCAGCAGCAAATGCACATAAATCAAAATTGGCGTAGGTGTGGTCAAGTCGCCCGCCGGTCGCACCAAACAGGACAATGTGCCGAAAACCTCGTTTGACCGCTTCCTGAAAAGCAACAGCAGTATCTGTATCATCCTTTACAGGGTTCAGCTTAATGGTTTCGGCGTCCGTCAACGGTGCTGCCAGTGAATCAAAATCGCCGACTAAAAGATTTGGAGAAAACCCGCAGCGAACACAGGCAGAATATCCGGCATCCGCCGTAATAATAAAGGTATTCGTCTGTATGTAGTTTTGGACGATTTCCGGGCTTACTTCATCCCCTGCTGCAAAAATCGCGCAATCGGCCTTGCTTACAATTCCCATTCTTTTAATTCCTTTGCTGCTTGATACATTTCCACATAGCTATTGTGCCGCGAACGGCTGATTTCACCGTCTTCAACTGCCTGCATAATGCGGCAGCCCTTATCGCAGGTATGTGAGCAAGTGGAAAACCGGCACGAACCGAGATACGGGCGAAATTCCCTGAAACATTCGGCAAGCTCATCTTTTCGAATCACTTGGTCTTTTTCCAAATCCAAAGCAGAAAAGCCGGGCGTATCCACGATATAGCCGTCGCAAGTTTTAAACAATTCCGCTTGTCTGGTGGTGTGCCGACCGCGGCCGAGCTTTTCGCTGATTTCCCCGGTTGCCAAAGACAAGGCCGGGTCAAGTGCATTTAGTAAAGAAGTCTTGCCGACGCCGGAATTGCCCGTAAAAGCACAAATTTTCCCCGACAACAGACTACGCACTTCTTCCACGCCCTCGCCGGTTTTGTTGGACACCATCGCACAAGCGATACCGGCAAGCTTGTATATATCAAAAAGTTTCTGTGCAGACTCTAAATCCGCTTTCGTAAAGACCACAATCGGCTCGATATTTTTACATTCCGCAACAGCAATCAGCTTGTCGATGACGAAAGTGGACGGCCGCGGCGAAACCGTAGAAACCACAATAATCAAACTTTCAATATTCGCCACCGGCGGCCGCTTCAAAAAATTTTTGCGCTCAAAGATTTCATCGATTGTATTTTCTGCGCCATCATCAGTAACCGTGATTTGCACACGGTCACCGGCAAGAGGTGTAATCCGTTTTTTGCGAAAAACACCGCGTGCTTTACATTCATATACCGCACCGGCGGCTTCAACATAGTAGAAGCCGCCGATGCCTTTTAAAATAATTCCGTTAAAACTTTGTTCTGCCATACTGTCGTTATTCCACCGTCAGAACAATCTCGTCACCGGGCTTAATTTTGTCGCCCTGTTTCGGAGTCTGCTCAACTACCGTGCCGGAAGAGACTTCTTTTCCGGTGCTGTCAACAATCTTGATGTTGCCAAATCCGGCTTTTTCAAGTGTGTCATACGCATCAGAAGCGGAAAGCCCAACAACATTTACCACTGTAATTTTATAGTTTTCCGGATGTTTCTCTTCACCGGAAACGACAGCAGGAGATTTCGAGAAATCAATCTTACCGGTTTGGATTTCTGTGTCATCAATCAAAATAGAATAGGTGTTGTTTGCACCGGTGCCCTTAATTTCAACCGACATCGTGCCACCGGAAAGTTTCACATCTTTCGGTGAGCCATACAGCGAATTGTTCAAATACACCTTCATAACGCCCGTTGCGCCGGAACCTGCATTCGGAAGTGTCACAGAAATATTAACAGAAGTCTCCGGCGGAATACCATTACTGATTGTAATGCTGACAGCGCCGCCTGCGTCTGCCTGTTCATCGCCCTCCGGCGACTGTGCAATGACAACGCCTTTTTCCTTATCACTGTTCTGTTCTGTCACATTTCCGAGCTTAAACCCTGCGCCTTCAATCAGCTTTTTGGCAATCTCCTGGCTATAGCCTATTACATTCGGCACTAGCGATGCATTCGGGTTTTCATTCGTTGCGACATAGATTGTCACAACAGAGCCTTTTTCAGCATAAGAACCTTCGACAGGATAGGTATCAAAGACAATGCCTTCTTTGGCGTTTTTATCATAGCTGGTAATTACTTTTACTTCAAAACCGTCTTTTGTCAGCTTTGCTTTCGCTTCGTCAGATGTTAGACCGACAATATCTGAAATCAGAATACTATCATCGTTGTAAGCGATTTCAAGCTTAATGGTTTTGCCCTTGCGAAGCTTTGAACCAGCTTCCGGGTCTTGATTCAATACTGTACCGGGTTCCGCATCCGCACTATAAACAGAGACCGCCTCAAAGGTGAAGTTTTCGGTGTATTCCACATTGGTGGAAATTTCATCATTATAGTTCATACCAACAAAGTTGGGCACTTCAATTTTCTTTGCATTTTGACCAAGGAAAATACCGACAGCAATGGCAATAATCACAACCAAGCCGGCAAGAACGCCAAACAGAATGGGCATTGTCTTGTTGGGTTCTTTTTCCTCTTCCTCGTTTTCCGTTTCCGGTTTTACCGGCTGTGCAACCGGTCTTTGCACCGGCGCTTTTTTTACATCGACATATTTTGTCGGCTCACTGTCCACAAAATAGTTATAATCAAATTTAATGGCGGGATTCTTACGGAATTCGTCCAAATCCAACAGCATTTCTGCCGCAGACTGATAACGGTCTTTTGCATTTTTCTGCATAGCGCGCAAAGTAATCTGCTCAAGACCAAGCGGGATATCCGGATTGATTTCACGCGGACGCTTTGCTTCCTGCTGCAGCTGCATAATTGCCACAGAAACAGCACTGTCCGATTGGAACGGAAGCTGACCGGTCAGCATTTCATACATCACAACGCCGACAGAATAGATATCCGCCTTATCATCGGTGATTTCACCGCGTGCCTGTTCCGGGCTGATATAATGCACAGAGCCAATGGCACTTTCGGTCATGGTGCGTGTATCACCGCGCGAAAAACGCGCAATACCGAAGTCGCTGACTTTAATCGTGCCGTCCTGCAAAAGAATAATGTTTTGCGGTTTAATGTCACGATGGACAATGCCTTTATCGTGTGCGTGCTGAAGTGCTTTTAAAATCTGCGTAACAAAATGGACCGCTTCTTTCCAGTTAATGACCTTTTGCTGCTCAATATATTCTTTGAGCGTGATGCCTTCAATATATTCCATTACAATGTACTGCAGCCGGTCACCAAAGCTGACATCATAGACCTTGACGATGTTCGGGTGAGAAAGTACCGCAATCGCTTTTGCTTCATTTTTAAAACGACGGCGGAATTCTTCGTTGGCAAGAAACTCCTCTTTCAGGATTTTGATTGCTACAATACGGTCGTCAATGTTATCATACGCCTTATAGACAACTGCCATTCCGCCAACGCCGATAATCTCACGGATTTCATATCGGCCGTCAAGTCTTTTTCCACAATAATTTTCCATCATGTATTTCTCCTTACTTAATACGCAAGCGTTACAACGGTAACATTGTCGCCGCCGCCGTTTTCAATCGCCCGGGACACTAATTTTTCGGCGAATTCATAATAGGAACAGTTTTGGGTCAATGCACATATTTCATCGGTTTCAACATAGTTTGTCAAACCGTCTGTACACAGAAAAAGAATATCCGAAGCTGCCATCGGCTGTTCAAAAAAGTCCACACGAATTTCAGGGTGAACACCAAGTGCGCGCGTAATAATATTTTTATTCGGATGCACTTTTGCTTCTGTCTGTGTGATTTTGCCGGTCTCCACCATTTCCTGCACAACAGAATGGTCTCGCGTCAACTGAGAAAGTGTACTGCCGGAAAGCATGTAAGCTCTGCTGTCGCCCGCGTTTGCAATGTACGCCACAGAACCTGTGACCAACGCACAAACGACTGTGGTGCCCATACCGCGCAGCTCTTTGTTGGCCTGCGCCAAATCATAAACGCTGATATTGGCAGCATTGATAGCAGAAACCAACATGTTTTTAATGGATTTACTGCTCATCGAAGCGCGGTAAGTTGAGGTTATTTGCTCGGCAATGACTTTAACAGCAGAAGTGGAAGCAACATTGCCGCCAGCTGCGCCGCCCATGCCGTCGCAAACAACCGCCCATGCAACACCATCCGGCAGTTCCCCTGCCGAATACGCATCCTGGTTGTTTTCCCGCGTCTTTCCGACATCGGTTTTTGCTACGATTTTCAAGTAAGATCACCTTCTTTTCGCTTTGAGGCCCGCAGTTGCCCGCAGGAAGCGTTAATGTCGCTCCCAAGCGTTCGACGGACGGTAACTGTATACCCCTTTTGCTCAAGAATCGAGGAAAACCGCTTTAAGCGGTCGTCCCGGCTTTTTTTATAATTCCTTTCCCTGACAGTATTGACAGGAATCAGATTGATATGACATAAAAGACCTGAAAGGCGCTGCGCCAGTTCTTTTGCACAGGCATCGCTGTCATTAAATCCGTCAATCATCGCGTATTCAAACGAGATACGGCGGGAAGTAACTTTTGCATAATAACGGCACGCCTCTAAAAGCTCGTCGATGTTCCATTTTTTATTGACCGGCATGGTTTGAGAGCGAAGCGCATCGTTCGGTGCATGGAGCGAGACGGAGAGCGTAAGCCCAAGCCGTTTATCAGCAAGGTCATAAATACGCGGTACAACACCACAGGTTGAAAGGGAAATGTGGCGCATGCTGATGTTTAATCCCTTTTCGTCTGTAACCAGCTCTAAAAAACGCATTACATTATCATAATTGTCTAACGGTTCACCCGTACCCATTAAAACGATGTGCGAAATGCGAATTCCTAAATCCTGCTGTGCAGTCCATATTTCAGAAAGCATTTCCGACGGGAGCAGATGGCGTTGGAAGCCGCCGATTGCAGAAGCGCAAAAAGAACAGCCCATTTTGCAGCCAAGCTGTGTGGAAATACAAATCGTATAGCCGTATTTATACTGCATAACGACACATTCCACATACTCACCGCGACCTAGTTCAAACAAGTATTTAACCGTGCCGTCAATTGCAGAGCAAAGCTTAGTATCGATTGTACAGTTGTGAAGGTCATAGTTTTGCGAAAGCGCGGAACGAAGTGTTGCCGGCAGATTGGTCATTTCTGAAAAATTACGGACGCCTTTTTCGTGGAGCCAAGAATATATCTGACCCGTGCGGAATTTCGGCAGACCGAGAGCGCTTGTTTCCTCTGCAAGCTCTTCAAAACTCATTGAACGAATATCTTTTTTAGTTTCCATGCTTTCTCCGTAACCGCGCAATGAAAAACCCGTCCGTTCCATCTTTATGCGGCATCAGCGTTTTGTAATCGTCTTTTTTCTCAAATTCCGGGTGACTTTTTAAGAAGCGGTCACAAACGGCTTCATTTTCTGCCCGATTGAGTGTGCAGGTGGAATAAACGAGCAATCCACCGTCGCGCAGATAAGACGACGCATTCGTTAGGATATTATACTGTAAATCTGTTAGATTGTCAATAAATGACAAATCCTTATAGCGAATCTCCGGTTTTCTGCGTATTGTGCCAAGGCCGGAACACGGTACATCACACAAAACGCGGTCCGCAATAGCAATAAGGCTGTTATCGGCTTGAGAGGCATCACCGACTTTCGCAGTCAAGTTGGTAATGGAAAGTCGTCTCGCACCCTCTTCAATCAACTTTACCCGATGTGGATACAAATCAAACGAGAGCACCCGACCCGTGTTTTCAAGTTCCTGTGCCGCAGTAAAAGATTTACCGCCCGGTGCCGCGCATACATCCAAAAGCGTCTGCCCCGGCTTCAATTCCAGTGCATGTACGCAGTGCGCGCTCGCAAGGTCCTGCACATGAAAAAGCCCGTCCCGATAAGCGGACAGCTTTTCCGGCGCACCGGCATTTTCCAACACCAGTGTATTGGGAAGCGCTCCTTCTGTTGCTGTGACACCTTCTTCCTGCAAAGCAGAAATCAGCGCTTGCGAAGTGGTTTTCAGTGTGTTCACACGAACAACAAGCGGCACCGCACCAAGAGAGGACCGCAAAATCTCGTTGGCATCTTCTTCTCCGTAATCTTGTATGTAGTGCGCCACTAAAGACTCTGGGCAGGAATACCGAACGGATAAATCATAAGCAAGGTTTCCTGTGTTCGGATACGAAATGGGCGCTTGCGAAGCCTTGCGCAGAACAGAATTAACAAGCCCCGAAGCATAAGCGCAGCCATTGGATTTCACAAGCTTTACGCTTTCGTTTACGGCGGCTGACGGCGGGATTTTGTCCATAAATTTCAACTGATAAACACCAATCCGCAAAGCCGTTAAAACTTCGGAGCGCAATTTTTTAATCGGTTGTTTCAAAAAGGAAGAAAGAAAAAAATCAAGTGTTATCTTTCTCTCCGTTACACCATACACCAACGCGGTCACCAAGCCGGAAAACGGCTTGGTGACGGCAGCATCTTTCAGCTCTGCATCCAAAACCAAGTTGGAATAAGCGTGGTTTCTTTCAATTTTATTTAATATGCGAAACGCGGTTTGGCGTTCGTTCATAAAAGGATCAATCCCTTCTGTTGCGCGCAAGCAAAAGCAAACGCAGCAGGTTAGCGGCAGACATAGCAAACGCAGCAACATAGGTCATCGCCGCTGCGCGCAAGACTTTTCCTGCACCATTTGCCTCTTCAGCAGAAAGCATACCCGTAGACTCAATAACACTCAAAGCGCGGCGGCTTGCATTGAATTCCACAGGAAGCGTCGCAAGCTGGAACAGCATTACAGCTGCATACAGGAATATCCCAAAATTCATCAAAATCTGCGAACCTAAAAATATACCGAGAATCGCAAGCGGGATCGCTGCATTAGAACCGATTTGTGCAGGCAGCAGCAGCGAATTGCGAAAGCGAATCGGCATGTAATTTTCCGCGTGCTGGGCTGCGTGGCCTGCTTCATGGCAGGCAATTCCGATTGCGGCTACCGAACAGCTTCCGTAAACGCCGTCCGAAAGGCGAATTACATTGTCGCGCGGGTCATAATGGTCGTTAAGCCGACCGCGGATATGCTCAATACGCACACCCTGTACGCCGTAATACTGTAAAATGGCCTGCGCTGCTTGCGCACCCGTAAGCCCGCGCATGTTTTGCACCATGGAAAACCGCTTATAAGCGGAATTTACACGGCCTTGCGCGATAAGCGAAATTATCAGAACCGGAACAATTAAAATGAAATAATAGTAATCCAAATACATAATATCACCTTATTGCAAAACAGTACCTTCCGCAATGGCATGGCCAATCAGGAAATCGGCAGCAGACATTCTCTTTTTACCCTCTTGCTGCAATTCCAAAATGCGAAGAACGGTATGGTCTCCGCAAGCAACGGCGATTGCACCGTCAGTAGATACAATTGTACCTGCGGGAGCAGTTGTTTTTTCACCGAGTTCAGAACGGTAAATCTTCAAGCGTTTCCCCTTCCACATTGTCGTTGCAACCGGCCAGGGGGACAACCCGCGAATTTGATTATGAATTTCCAAAGCAGACCGCGAAAAATCAATCGGGCAAAGGTCTTTCGTAAGCATCGGCGCGTAATTGCTTTCGCCGGTCTGCGCAACAGGCTTCAAACGGTTCTCGCGAATCGCCTGCACGGTCTTAGACAGTACCTGTGCGCCGAGGGAAGCCAAAACATCATGCAATTCTCCGGCGGTCATATCCATCGGAATTTCTGTTTCGGCTCGCAAAAGCATATCGCCGGTGTCAATACCCTCGTCCATCAGCATAGAGGTCACGCCCGTAACGGTCTCACCGTTTAAGATACACCATTGAATCGGCGCAGAACCACGATATTTCGGCAGGAGGGAAGCGTGAATATTGACAGAATGATATTTCGGGAAAAATAAAATTTCCTTTGGCAAAATCTTGCCATACGCCACTACCACAATCAATTCCGGCTGTAAGCGCTGTAAAATCGTGAGCGCTTCGCCGTCACGCATGGATTTCGGCTGAAAAACAGGGATTTCATGTTTCAGCGCCTCCTCTTTGACCGGCGGCGGCGCAAGCGTATATCCCCTGCCCTTCGGTTTGTCCGGCTGCGTAAACACACCGACGACATCTTCGCCGTCAGAAATCAGTCTCTGTAAACACGGCACGGCAAACTCAGGCGTTCCCATAAAAACAATGCGCATATTATTCCTCCGTTTTTCGGGTTTCTTCTTTCAGCCGTGCAATGACTTCCTGCGGTGCGAGCCGTTCTGTATACAAGTGCCCATCTAAATGGTCAATTTCATGGCAAAAAGCGCGTGCTTTCAAATCTTCTCCGCTGTATTCGCAGAAAGAGCCGTCCCGTTTCTGGGCGCGTACTTTCACACGCTTCGGGCGAAGCGTAATCCCGCTTTCGCCGGGCAAAGAAAGGCAGCCTTCCATTTCGCACTGTTCCCCTTCTGTCTCAATGATTTCAGGATTAATCAGTTCAATAAGCCCGTCGCCGGTATCGATAACAACAACACGCTTCAGCACGCCGACCTGCACGGCAGCAAGGCCGCAACCGTCTGCTTCATACATCGTGTCGCGCATATCATCTAACAGTGTAAATAGCCGCTCGTCAAAGCGTTCTACCTTTCTGCTTTTCAATTTTAAAATCGGATCACCTTTTTTTCGAATGTTTCGCAAGCCCATTTTTCACACCTCAATATATATTTTCCGGATTTATATCCGCAATAACCGTAATTTTTTTGAAAGTATTGTTTTTGGAAAAATCTTTCAACAGCCGGGATACAAACGAACGAAGCGTTGCATCATTATGGCATTTCAAGATGATTCGGAATCGAAATTTGCCGGAAACTTTTGAAAGCCTTGGCGCAATCGGACCAAGCGCAATCAAATTCATCTGCGCAAACTTTTCTTTATGTAACGCTTTCAGCTGTTCTAAAAACACCTTTGCGGCAGATTTTGTAAGCTGTTCATCTGTGCCGATAAATCCAATTGTGCAAAGGTCACAGAACGGCGGATATACCATTGCTCTGCGGATTTTCATTTCCAACTCGTAAAACGCACGAAAATCTTGTTTTTGCGCAAGACGAATGATTTCGTTGTCGGGAAACGCCGTTTGAATAATCGCTGTTCCGGCAAGATCGCCGCGCCCGGAACGCCCGACGACTTGCGTCAGCAAATCAAAAGTGCGTTCGGCGCTTTTATAATCATCGTTGTAAAGCATTTGGTCAACAGAAACCACACCAACAAGCGTCACACGAGGAAAATCCAGCCCTTTTGCCACCATTTGTGTTCCGACCATTATATCATACTCGTAATTTGTGAACTTTTTTAGTGCATTTTCAAAAGAATATCGAGAAGCAGTAGAATCTGTGTCTAAACGCAAGATACGCGCATCGGGAATCGCTTCGGAAAGCTCGTCCTCAAGCCGTTGCGTGCCAAATCCCGAATAAGCAACAGCTTTTTCCCCGCACGAGCGGCATACTGTTGTAAACGGCTCAGAATAGCCGCAATAATGGCACATCAGTCGGTTGTTGCGCGCGTGATATGTAAGGGAGATACTGCAGTTCGGGCAGGTCATAACCGTTCCGCAGGAATTGCAGGCGGCAAATGTGTTATAACCGCGACGGTTTAAAAGCAAAATAGACTGATTTTTGGCTTTGAGATTTTCAGAAAGTGCCTCCATAAGCGGCTCACTTATATTGGAAAGACCGTTGCGGTCGCCGATTTGCCCTGCATCCACAGTCAGTACTTCAGGAAGTACTGCATTACCATAACGGTTTTCAAGTGTATAAAGTGCATATTGCCCATTTTCAGCACGCGCAAAGCTTTCAAGCGACGGCGTGGCAGAAGCGAGCAAAAGCAACGCATTATGATTTTTCACACGAAAAGCTGCAGCATCGCGTGCATGATAACGCGGGGTCATTTCCGATTTATAGGTGTGCTCCTGCTCTTCATCCATGATAATTAGCCCGATATCGGAAAGCGGCGCAAATACCGCGGAGCGCGTCCCCAGTGCGATTTTAGCCTCCCCTTTCTTCACGCGTTTCCATTCGTCTAAGCGTTCGCCCATGGAAAGCGCGCTGTGAAAAACAGCGACCTCGCCGCCATAGCGTTCATAAAAAATAGAAAGCATTTGCGGGGTTAAGGAGATTTCCGGCACCATAACGATAACGCCGCGTCCCGTTTTCAGTGTATCATCAATCAGCTTTAAAAACACCTGTGTTTTGCCGGAACCGGTAACACCAAACAGCAAAGCAGTTTTACAGGTTTCACTTTGTAGATCCAGTGATAATCCTTTATAAGCTGTTTGTTGTTCCTCGGTCAGATGAATTTCTGTTTTGACAGAAGATTGCTTTTCAAATTTGGGACGGCGAAAAACTTCATTTTCAAAATAATCAATCAGCTTTTTGCTGTGCAATGTAGAAATAACCGCTGTTGTAACACCGGTAAAATAGCAGATTTCCTTAACAGATGCCGTTCCGACATTTTCAAGAAAAGTCAGCACTTCCTTCTGCTTTTTCGTTACCTTGCAGGGAGCGTCATTTTCAAGCCAATCTTTGGTCAGCCGCACCATGCGCACCGTAGCATCGCCGATTTTACGCTGTGTGTCTGTATTGCACACCAAAAGACCTCTTTGGGTCATATCTTCTAAAATCGTAACGCTGCTTTGAAGGCCAAGCGCTTTCAGAATGGTATCTTTTTTGACATAAACACCTTTTTCTGAAAGATAATCCCACACAGCACGCTCTGTTTCGGAAAGCGTATCCAAAACGGTTTCGGGGGCAAGGTTGGGGTTAATTAGAAAGGACAAAACAAAATGAAGCCCTATTCCGGAGGGCAGCATGGCTTTTGCCGCGTCAAAAAGCGTGCAAAAGGTGTGCTCCTTCAGGAATACGGCCATTCGCAAAAGTTCATTGTTTAAAAGCGGCGCTGTATCTAATACCGCCGCTATATTTTTCAGTTTTTTGCCGTCTTTTGGCGTGCGAAGCGCAAACACAAAGCCCTGGCGTTTTTTGTTGCCGTTTCCAAACGGAACCAACACACGAACACCCGGCACAACGGCTGTCTGCAAATTTTTGGGAATTGCATAGTCAAATGCATCGTCAAAGCTGTAGGCTGCGTTTTCAACCGCAACTTTCGCAATTTGACAGGACATGCATTTCACCTCACCAAAACAGCAAACATAATCTTAAAGGTTGCGGATTTCTTCCGGCTCAATCACCTTGTATTTTCCGGCAACAATTTCATCGAGTGCAATGCTCACAGGCTTTTCCACAATGATTTCATCGTTTTCAAGCGCTGTATCGGAAATTTCGCGTGCGCGTTTTGCGGTCGCGGTTACCAAAGAATAACGGCTCAAATGATTTTTCAAAACATTTTTTAAATCGGGATTAAACATAGCAATCTGCCTTTCTGATTAAGATTCTTTGTTTAAAATATCAAGAATTTCATCGGCTGCTGCTTCAAGACTATCGTTGATAACGATATAGTCATAGTCGCGGCTTTTCCGAATTTCATCGCGTGCAATCGTCAAGCGGCGCACAAGGTCATCTTCGTTTTCCGTGCCGCGGCGGCGAAGACGCGATTCCAACACCTCCATAGAAGGCGGCATAACGAAAATCGCAACCGCATCCGGGTACATTTTTTTTATTTTCTCTGCACCCTGCACTTCGATTTTTAAAATTACGGTCTTGCCTTCAGAAAGCCAACCGTCTACGGGCTTTTTCGGCGTTCCATACAGGTTTTTACCGTATTTTGCACGACCTCCATGATCGTGTCTCCCCACTCAGCCCAAAGCACGTTCACCAGGTCGACGAATGCGGAGAAAATCTCCTTGATCGTCGCAATAGCGGTCTGAATCGCCTGCTGTACCTGCGCCCACACCTGTGTCGCGGAATTCCGGAAGTCCTCATTGGTCTTCCAGAGCGTGGCGAAAATTGCGATCAGCGCGGCGATTGCTGCGATAACGGCCAAAACGGGGGCGGATATGCCAGCCAGTGCCGTCGTTACTGCCGTCAGGCCGCCTTTTACCGCCGTCAGGGCTCCCGTTAGCCCACCGGATCCCAAAAACGTGCTTAGCTTCCCAACGGCCCCCAGTACCGGCGACAGTGCGGCCACCATCCCCACCAGGACGATGATGAATTTCTGCACTGGGCCGGGCAGGCCGTTAAAGGCCTCCAGCGCTTTCGCGGCAAATTCTGTGATCGCTGTGATCAGCGGCGTGATGGTGGTGGCCAAGTCGGCCACGGCTTCCTGAAAGTCCTGT
>CASFBL010000009.1 GCA_949292775.1 uncultured Eubacteriales bacterium | reverse complement strand
CCCATGGATGGAGCCCGTTTATACGGCATTCGGCATCTGCATGGGCTATGACTATGTTGTCATCTTTTGTCCAGTATATGTCACATTCCGAGGCATAGCATCCGAGATCCATGGTGTATCTGAGTGATGCCCTGGAGTTGTCCGGAAAGCCGGTGCCGGCTTCGGACGACCCGCCCCTATGGGCCACCACTATATTGTCGCATTCCGCCGGTCCGGTGACAGTCTCTTCGGTAGTGTCATCTCCGGTGTCCGGCCATACAGGCTGGCCGTCATAGATGTCCTCCTTGCTGCATCCGGCAAGGAGGACAACAGACGGGATCAGACTTAAAATAAAGGCTGACAGGAATATTCTCATTGTCTTTCTGTATCTGGCATTTCTGATTTTCTGGATGGAAAAATTGCCCGCCGATTTAACCAGATCAGCGAGCTGGGAAAGATTCTGGACCCGGTGGCGGATAAATTGACGCAGATTACAATAGCCGTTGTCATTTTCTTGGAGTTCCAGAAATCCACCGACCCCACAATCCAGTGGTTTAAATGGGTGTTCTTGGTATTCCTGCTCAAAGAACTTTTAATGGTTATTGTTGGTGCTATTATGCTTGCGTGCGGGCTTCGTCCCGGTGCGGCGGAAATCTATGGCAAGGTTGCTACTTTCGTGTTTTATGCCGTTATGGTGTTAGTGATTGCGTTCGGCCCGGAAATCGGCGCACTGCGCGCTTGGTTCACATTGCCGACGCCCGCAATGGTCGTGCTGGTCATTGTATCCGCCGTGTTGACCGTTGTCGCGCTGTTAAGCTATGCACCGGCGACTTTCCGCCAGTTTAAAGAGAGAAAAGAACTCAAGACCCAAAAGAAAGATACAGAGGAATAACGACTCATGAACAAAAACATGCTGTGCAGCAGATGCCACAAAAACCCGGCTGTCTTTTTCATTTCCAAGGTGGAAGGGGATAAGACCACCAATGAGGGTTTGTGTATTAAATGTGCAATGGAACTGAACATCGGTCCTGTGAAGCAAATCATGGAGCAGATGGGCATTTCCGAAGATGAAATGAATGAAGTTTCCGAGCAAATGGAACAGATGATGGAAAACATGGACGGTGAGCAGGGCTTCCAGCCCGGCGGTGCGCTGCCGCTGTCGTTTTTCCAAGGGCTGTTTCCGGGCGCAAAAGACGAGCGGGGCGAAGATGACGAGGATATGATTGACCCGTCGGAGGTTTCGGTGGTCGATGAGCCCAAAACCGGTAATGCCAAAAAGAAAAACGGCAATAAAAATAAAAAACGCAAATATCTGTCGCTTTATTGCACGGATTTGACCCAGCGCGCCAGAAATCACGAGCTTGACCGAATTATCGGCAGAGACCGCGAAATTTACCGTACGGTTCAAATCCTTTGCCGCAGAACAAAGAACAACCCTTGCTTAATCGGTGAACCCGGCGTCGGTAAAACCGCAATCGCCGAGGGCTTGGCGCAGAAAATCGCGGCGGGCGAAGTCCCGGCAAAGCTTGCGGATAAGGAAATTCATTTGTTAGACCTTACGGCATTGGTTGCCGGAACACAGTTCCGCGGTCAGTTTGAAAGCCGTATTAAGGGCTTGATTGATGAAGTGAAGTCCGAAGGCAACATTATCCTGTTTATCGACGAGGTACACAATCTGGTCGGTACGGGAGACGCCGAAGGCACGATGAACGCGGCAAACATTATGAAACCTGCGCTTTCCCGTGGTGAGATTCAGGTTATCGGCGCCACGACCTTTAACGAATACCGCAAAAACATTGAAAAGGATGCTGCACTTGAACGCCGCTTCCAGCCGGTAAAGGTCGAAGAACCCTCGATTCAAGATGCTTATGATATGCTTTTAGGCATTAAAAAATATTACGAGGACTATCACAAAGTCTGTATTTCCGACAGTTTGGTCTATAAAGCCGTCACACTTTCCGAGCGTTATATTACCGACCGTTTTCTACCGGATAAGGCAATCGACCTTTTGGACGAGGCCTGCACCTGTGCGAACCTCCGCAATAAGGCAATCAGTGACTATGAGCTGTTTTTGAAGCACAGAGATGCGCTGAAAGCCGAGGAAGAGGATTTGGTCGCTGCGGCGGAAACCGAAAACGACGAAGCCAAGAAAAACGAGAAATATGCGTCTTTGGCGCATGTCCGCACGGAATTGATTGCCTGCGAGCAGCAGGAACCGGCGCTTAAAGAAAAAGCGTCTGACAACGCCGTGACTGAAGAAGACCTTGCAAAGGTCATCAATCTTTGGACGGGTATCCCTACCACAAAAATCGTGGAGGGCGATGTCAAACGCCTTGCCGGAATGGAAGACCGCCTGAAAGCGCATCTGATCGGGCAGGATGAAGCGGTCGATTTGGTCTCAGCGGCAATCAAACGCAGCCGCATTCAGCTGTCTATTCAGCGCCGCCCGGCTTCATTTATCTTTGTCGGGCCTACCGGTGTCGGTAAGACGGAACTTGTAAAGCTGCTTTCCAAAGAATTGTTTGATACACCGGAAACGCTTATCCGGCTTGATATGTCCGAGTTTATGGAAAAGCATTCTGTTTCCCGACTGATTGGTTCGCCGCCCGGTTATGTCGGCTATGATGAGGCAGGGCAGTTGACAGAAAAGGTGCGCAGAAAGCCTTACTCCATTATTTTATTTGATGAAATTGAAAAGGCGCACCCGGATGTGATGAATATTCTTCTGCAAATCCTCGACGAGGGCAAAACCAATGACGCCCACGGCAGAACTGTCAGCTTTGCCAATACGGTCATTATTATGACCTCTAACGCCGGCAGTGAGCGCAAAGCAGCTGCAATGGGTTTTGGTAAAGAAAAAGGCGAGGTGCGCAAAGAAATGGCAATCAAAGCCCTGCGCGAGTTCCTGCGTCCGGAATTTATCGGCCGTGTCGATGAAATTGTCGTGTTCAATGAACTGGGCGAGCCGGAATATTGCAAAATTGCCGGTCTTATGCTTGACGAGCTCAAACAGGCTTTGCAGGATAAGGGTATTGCGTTTGCCTGGACAGATGATGTTTTGCCGGTGCTTGTTCATGCCATGGACGGCGATGTGCGCGGTGCGCGTGATTTGCGCAATGTCATCCGCCGCAAAGTAGAGGATAAGGTTTCCGCTTACCTTGTGGAGCACTGCGATGCACCTTTACGCGAAATCAATTTGACCGTCGTTGACAATGATATTCACATGGAAGTAAAATAAACGAACACCCGGAACAAAAGTTCCGGGTGTTTTTTTATGTCCAATATTGCAGCGCGCTTTGTGCCAAAAGATTGCCAAGCCCACAAGCGCACATCACCAAAATGGGATTGGCTTTCCACTTCCGCAGCACAAAAAAGGCAACAGCAAATAAGACACAGCCTACCCACTGCACATTTTGCAGCGCCTTTTCCTGCCCGCCGAAAATCACGAGCAAGAGAATTTCTATGCCCGCGCCGGCAATCAGAGCCACCACGGCGGGGCGCAAAGCTGCAAGTACCTTTTGCATTACGGCATTGTCCTTGAGCTTGGCATACAGGAAAAACAATGCAGAAACAAGTATCAGCGATGGGAAAATGCAGCCGAGCGTGGCGCAAACGGCACCGGCGATGCCCGCAATGTGCATTCCCACAAATGTGGCGGAGTTTACCGCAATCGGGCCGGGCGTCATTTCCGAAATGGTAATCAGGTTGGTGAATTCCTGCAAAGTAATCCATCCCTGTTTTTCCACCACCTGACTTTGAATCAGTGGAATTGCCGCATAGCCGCCCCCAATGCTGAAAAGCCCGACTTGCAAAAAGCTCAAAAAAAGTTCCAAATAAATCATTTCCCGCACCTCCTGCGCCCTAAGACCAACGCCTGTATAATGCCGACCAAGGCAGCCGCGAGAATGATGAAAATAACATTGATATTCAAAAAGAAAGTGGCAATAAAGGCAAGCACCATAATTGCGTAATAGAGCCATTTCTTTTCAGAAAGCACCTTGCCGCCAAGGCTGCAAACCACATCTAAAATGACGGCGGCAACGCCTGCCTGCATACCGGCAAGCACCAGCTTTACATAAGGATTTTCCGCAAATTTCTGATAAATCAGAGAAATCACAGAAAGAATTGCCATCGGCGGCAAAATTGTGCCGAGCACCGAAACCACCATGCCCCAAAAACCCGCTACTTTCCAGCCGACCAAAATAGCGGCGTTGACCGCGATTGCACCGGGGGAGGATTGTGCAAGCGCTGTAATGTCCAGCATTTCATCTTCGTCAATCCAGTGGTATTGGTCCACAAATTTCCGCTTCATAAAGGTAACGATTACAAAACCGCCGCCAAAGGTAAATGCACTGATATACAGCGTTGAAAGAAATAATTTACAAAGCAAAGCGGCTTTTTCTTTTCTTTTCATGCCAAAGCTCCTTTCCCAGTTATTTTATACCTTGCAAAGGCATAAGTAAAATGCTATTATTTTATCATAAACATAATTATTTTGATATGGTGATGTTATGACAATCCGGCATATGCGTATTTTTGCAGAAGTTTATAAAACAAAAAATATTACACTGGCGGCACAGCACCTGCACATGACACAACCGGCGGTTTCGCGAGCAGTGGGCGAAATCGAGCAAAATTACGGTGTGCGGCTGTTTGAGCGTATGCACCGGGGACTGCGAGAGACACAGGCAGCAGCCGCGCTGTACCCGAAGGCCATTCATATTTTGCAGACTTATGAGGATTTGGATTATACGCTGAAAAACTGGGATTCTTTCGGTACGCTGCGCGTCGGTGCATCGGTCATGCTCGGCAATTTCCTGCTGCCGCAAATGCTGCTTCGGTTTCAAAAGAAGAATCCCCACATTAGCGTCAATGCGGTCATTTCCAACGCCGAAACTTTAAAACAAAAATTATTAAACAATGAAATTGACCTTGCTTTTGCTGAAGAGGGGTTGGAGCACACCGATTTGGTTTCCCGGGAAATCGGCGGCGACAAACTGGTTTTAATCGTGCCGCAGGAACACCCGCTTTTAGAAAAAGACCATGTAACGCTGGGCGACGCCGCAGAATATCCGCTTTTGCTGCGCGAGCAGGGGAGCGCCTCCCGCGGGCTTGTGGAACGGTTGTTTGCCGCGCGCGCCCTTGCGCTTTTGCCGCTGTGGGAAAGCGCAAGCACGCAGGCGATTGTCAAAGGGGTGCATTATGGGTTCGGCATATCGTTTTTGCCGGAGCAGATTGTTCGGCAGGATATTGAAAACGGCTTTGTTGCCTGTGTCGACCTGCATGACCCGGAACTTTGCCGCAAGCACTATGCCGTTTGGCATAAAAATAAATTCCTGACCGAAAAAATGCAGGAATTGCTTTTGCAAAGCAGTGAATCCATTGATTAGCTGCTATTTTATTGTTATAATCATCTCATATAACAGTTTTGCATATGAAAAACAGTAGTTGCAAACCGAGGAACAAAAATGACAAATGATGAAATTTTAAAAATTGCACTTCAGCAGTCTGCCTATGATTGTAATTGCAACCCGCAGGATTTTCTATCCTCCAAAAATAAAATCGTGTTATCGAAACCAAATGATAAGGCAAGAGTATATGTTCCGCTGCCGTTAGAATGTGATTTGGTTTCTTATGGGAACAATATCGTTGCGCAGGTCAGCAGTCGGCTAAAAAAACCGGTTGCAGAATATATTGCACAATTTCCTTTGGAGCATTGCTTTGAAACGCCTAACATACATGTTTTGGATGAAAAGCTTGCGAAATTCGGATATAAAACTTGCTTTATGGCTGAGTATTTTTTGCCAGATATTACCCAGTTGCAGGCAATAGAGTGTGCATATGAGCTGCGTGTTTTATATCCAGAAGATTTTTCTAAATTTTATAAACCAAAATGGGCAAACGCACTATGTAAAGACCGAAAAGAACTTGATGTGCTTGCTGTCGGCGCTTTTGATAAAGGCAAATTGATTGGGTTGGCAGGCGCCTCCAAAGATTGTGAAATGATGTATCAAATCGGGGTGGATGTCTTGCCCGCATACAGAAGAAACGGTGTGGCTTCTGCTGTAACCAGTCGGTTAGCGTTGAAAATTCTGAATTTGGGAAAAGTACCTTTTTATTGCGCGGCATGGTCTAACATTAAATCGGTTCGGAATGCTATCAAAAGCGGGTTCCGTCCTGCGTGGGTGGAATTAACGGCAAGAAGTTTTGAGTTTGTCGAAAAAATGAATCGTTAATCGATACTGAATTGAGCTAACGCCCCGCCTGAATTTTCAGGCGGGGCGTTTTTCTATTTGTGTTTTTGCTGTCGTCGCACAAGCCGCAATATCCGCGGCCGGTTATATCGCTGTATGGCGGCAAACGAGAGATCGGCAAAAAAACCGAGAACCGCGGTGGAAACAAAAAACCACCATGCGCCGAAAGAAAACCCAAGCACAATCGGCAGCAAACTAAACAGTGCGCACAATTCATGAATCACCTCGTTGCGGCACATGGTTTTTGCGATTGTTTCCGGCGACAGGGTGCTGACTGCATAAGTCTGCGGGCTGTAAGTCGGCAGCTTGGCTTTCCATTTTTTTACGCCGAGTCTTTTGTAAAGTTCCTTTTCAAATGGCTTTTCCTGAAACCAAGAGCTGTTTGTGCAAAAGTTATGTCCTGTAACTCCGCCGATAAACAACCGCATGGCTGCGTGATATAGAATCGTGCCGCAGACGACGGCGGGCAGCAGCATTCTTTCAGCGCCGGAAAGGTAGTAACCGGAAAAAAGACCTGTCAGAAGTAAAAAAATCAGAATTACACTATAAACAAATTTCCGCATATCAAACGCCCCCTCCGGCTGCTTATAACGCATAGTATTTTAACCGTTTTTCTCGGTTTCATGCGCTAAATTCTTGACAGCCGCAAGGAATGTTTATATAATGTGCAATATACAGTGTGCTCGTGCACGGTTGTTTTTTAGCATAGTGCTTATTGTGTGAAAATAACTCGTGTTTGAAATTTTGGTCGTCCATTAACGCGCTTGCCTGAAGTGAATGCCGGGCACTGCGCGGTTCTTGGTTTGTCTTTTAAATTCAAATAAAAATTTCGTGTGCCTTGGGAGGTCATTATGCAGTATTGGGTGCTGGATGGCAGTACATATTCTGCGGCCATCGAAGAAACAGAAACCGGGTTTGTATTTTCCAATGGACTTTTGCGCCGCACCGTCCAAAAAGAAGCGTGCGCAACCTTTGAATTGGTCAATTTACAAAACGGGATTTCCCTTGTTGACACCGCCTACGACGGGTTTACAGTCAGCTTTGGCGGAAAAACGCACAATGCGCGGGAATTCCAATTTACCGGGGCGAAAACGGTTCCCTGCTTGGAGCGCATCGCATTTCACAAGACCAACACCATGACGGCGCAGGGCAGCTACCCGCCGCCCGGCAAAGCAATTGTTTTAAACTACCAAGGGGAAAACCTGCCCAGCGTCACCGTGCGATATGAAATCTATGACGGTATGCCGGTGATGATGAAGCTTTTGACAGTGCAAAACACCACGCAGGAAGAGCTTGTTGTGGATAATATGGCTGTCGATGTTATGAAGATTACCGAAAATCGCGACACCTTGTTTGTGGACAGCGACTATGATTCTACAACCGATTTTTTAGGGTTGGATTTGGAAAAGTACGCGAAAAACTATGCCCGCTATTCCTATGACATGCTTGAGGTTGCGCCGCTTCAGCGCATGAATGTGAAGTTAAGCCCGGGCGAGTCGCTGGATTCGATTACCGCTTTTGAATTGCTGTTCGGCGCAAAGTTTTATGAACAGCGTTTGATTGAAGTAAAAGAAATGTATCGGCACATTGCCCCTTGGTGCACAGACAATGTAACCTTTTTTCACTTGATTTCCAACTCGCCGCGTGTGATTCGAAAAACGGTTGACCAGTGTAAGGAACTCGGCATCGAAATGATTTTGCAGTCTTTCGGTTCAGGGGTCAAAATGGAAAGCGGAAACGAACGCTATCTCGGCCGAATCAAAAAAGTATATGATTACGGGCACAAAAACGGTATTCGCATGGGCGCATATACTTTGGCATATGTTAAAAATTATCGCCCGGTCAGAGGCGATGAAGCGCTCAACCACGATTACAGCCACATTTGCCGCTGCCTTGCAACCGACTGGGCGCAGCAGTATATGAAAAATATACTGCGCTTTCTCGATAAAACCGGAGCGGACGCGGTGGAAATTGACGGTCCTTACGGCATGATGCTTTGCTCCGGCGGCAAAACGCATAACCACGATGATTTTACCGATTCGCAGTATAAGCAGTGGAAAGCCTCGGTTTCCGAATGGTACCGCGAAATCAAAAAGCGCGGCGTTTATATCAATGCACCGGACTGGCATTTCCTCAACGGCACCAACCGAACCGGTGTCGGGTATGAGGAAATTGCCTTTTCCGAGCGCCGCAGTGAACAGCTGATTACTTCCCGAATCTATTACTACAAGGGCACTTTCTCTAAAAATCCGTCGCAAGGCTGGGGCTTTTTGCCGTTGAATGTGTACCACGGCGGCGGTAAAAAGGCGCAGTTTTTCCCGACAGAGCAAAATGCATTTGAATTTGACTGGGCGATGGCGCAAATCGCCGCAAGCGGCGTCTGGCCGACCATTCGCGGCAAAAAAGCTTATGACAGTGAGACCGGGAAAGAGATTTTCAAAAAATGGACGACCATTTATAAAAAATACCGGCAGGTGCTAAACGGTATTACCGTGCATTTCCTGCCGCCGCGCATCGACACAAACGACCCATCTAAAACAACTTGTATCGACGCGATAATGAATCAAATTCCGACAGGGGACATTCGCGGGTTCGTTATGTTTTTCAATCAGACTGATGCCGAACGAACCGAAGAAATCACTCTTCCGGTATATTACACAGGTCTTTCTGCCTGTGCAATGCCGCCCGCACCGTTTCCGGACACCAAAAACAGCGATGTGATTTATCCGTTATACGGAGAAGAAATCGCACCGTTGGTCATCAAAGCGCGTGACGGCAGCAGCCGAACCTATATTACTGATGAAAAGGTTGCGGATTGTGCGATTCCGGCGCTGCCCAAGGCTGAGCCGACCGACAAAACGGTTTTGGTTGCTGAAAACGATGAAAATCCGGTGGCGTATTCGATTGATTCCAACGCAAATATTCATATGAAAATTACAATACCGGCAATGCGCTATAAATGGTATGTCCTGCGCGCGCCGGAAAGCAAAGATTGATTTTTGAAAACGAAACTAAAAAACGGGCAAGCATTTTGCTTGCCCGTTTTTTTAACCTTGAAATATGGGGTATCGGTGTTTGTCCTCTTCTGTAATGGGGCGCAGTACCTTACAGGGAACGCCCACGGCAATCACATTGGCAGGAATCGATTTTTTGACGACGCTGCCTGCGCCAATAACGCTGTTGTCGCCAATTGTTACCCCGGCAAGGATGGTTGAGCCGGCGCCAATCCAAACATTATTGCCAATGGTAATGGGTTTGGCAATTTCAATGCCTGCTTTGCGCATTTCCGGGTCGAGCGCGTGCTCGGCTGTTGTAAAACAGCAGTTTGGCGCAATAAACACATGGTCTCCGAAGGTGACCTTTGCCCCGTCGGTGATAATTAAATTGTGGTTGGAGTAAAAATAATCCCCGACGGTGATGTTGTAACCGTAATCACACCAAAACGGCGGCGTCACAAGGACTTCCTTTCCCATTTTGCCCAAAAGCTTCTGCAAAATGACATGCTGGGCGTCCCTGTCGTTGGGGGAAAGCTGATTGTATTGAAAGCAAAGCGCTTTGCCTTTTTCAATTTCTGCTTCAAACTGTGGGTTATAGCACCCCTGAAAATAGCAGTTAATCGGTACTTCCGGCCGTTCTGACATAAAATCACCTGTTACTTATTAAAAATTTTTATTGTTTGCTTGCAGTTGTGCAAGTGCTTCTTGAAACCAGTGGTTCTCCGGCTCAATTTGCAAAACATAATTTATTTTGCCGATGAGGTGCTGTGCATAGCGTTCCGTGTCGGGCGCGCCGCCGCACATGAATTCGGTACGCTTTTTATATAGAAGGCTGTTTTCTATGCCGAATTTTAAAGCATAGTAAATTTCCTGACGAAGCTTGCGCTTGTAATCCGATGCAACGCTGACTTTTTCATTAACGGTAAGCCCTGTTACACTTTGCCGGCCGGCATTTGTAATAAAATG
This sequence comes from uncultured Eubacteriales bacterium, assembly GCA_949292775.1. Taxonomy (GTDB): domain Bacteria; phylum Bacillota; class Clostridia; order Oscillospirales; family Acutalibacteraceae; genus Fimenecus. The sequence goes on along the minus strand of CASFBL010000009.1, from coordinate 58,174 downwards.
GGTCTTTTTTTCGTTTAGTGTCAATCCCATGTCATAAAGCATGGATTTGACTTTTTCATAAACCGGGAACAATGGTTTGTTGGATGAAAAGGTCATATCATCACAGTAGCGTGTATATGCAATGCCCCGCCTTTGACACCAGCGGCCAAGACTGCTGTCAAAATTTCGCATCACCAAATTGGAAAGCGCAGGGGAGGTGGGTGCCCCCTGCGGCAGCGCTTCTTCCCGGCAGCAAAGCGAGGTGAGCAGCACGCCGATTTGCTCTGGAAAATATCGCGTGTTAAAAGCCGCACTGTAAATTTGGTCAAAGCGAATGCTGCCGAAAAAGTCAGTTATATCAAGCTTTAAAAGATACTTTTTGCCGACATGCGGCACGGCGTTTTTGGAAAGCGTGCAGCTTTTACTATATGCCGTTGCGTAAGGTGAAACGGGGAAATGTATTAAAATTTCTCGCAAAATTTGATTTTGAAAGCTTTTAAGATGTTTGTCCGGCGCATAAATGTTGCGTATGTTCCCATTCCGCTTTTGCAAAGTAATCTGCCTGTAGCCCTGTTCCGGTTCTTTTGCATACTGAAACAAAATCCAGCGACCTGTGTGGAAAAAAAGCCGCGGCTTGATAGGTGTCATATAAAAAAGGAAGCGGGTTTACACTTTTATAATCCAAGACCATTTCCGTAGCTTGTGAAATTCCGAATTTTTTTACAAACGACATATCACAAGCTTCAAAAAGGACTGTATTTTCTTTTATAATCATTGAAAGCCCTCACAATAAACAACGGACTTTTGCAGTACTAAATGTCCTGACGAAAGCGCAGGCGAATGGTAAATCACGAAGTGATTCGAGAATTCGCCGGAGCGCTGTCAGGCGAGCGTTTCGCGTGCGAAACGCGCCCCCGGTTTTTTTAGAACAAGGCAGCGACTCGCTGCCCCTCTTAAAGCAGACTTTAAGATGCACACTACTGCAAAAGGCCGTGCTCATATTTTCATTCTATCGTGTGTGCCTTGAAAAGTCAAGGGTTGTTAAAAAGCATAAAAGCGGTTGCATATATGTAAGCAAGCCTAAATATTTTTGGCTTTCTAATCTCAAAAAATCGTGCATTGCAGAGCTTGGAAAAAAGCGCTATAATTTATTTGTAAGAATTCACATATACAGAATGCAATAGTGAAAAGGAGAATTTTTATGGACGCTGTGCAAAATCTGCTTACTCGCAGAAGTGTCAGAAAATACAAGCCGGATATGGTGCCGCAGGAGAAACTGCAAAGGATTCTTGAGGCGGGGCAATATGCTGCAACCGGCAGGGGCAGACAGTCACCGATTATCCTTGCCGTGACCGACAAAGCCATGCGTGACCAGCTTTCCAAAATGAATGCCGCAATTATGGGTGTTGACTCTGACCCGTTTTACGGTGCGCCGGTGGTTTTGGTCGTGCTTGCCGATAAAACCGTTCCGACTTATCTTTATGACGGCAGCCTCGTTATGGGCAACCTGATGAATGCCGCGCACGCCGAAGGCATTGCCAGCTGCTGGATTCACCGCGCCAAAGAAGAGTTTAACTCGGAAGAGGGCAAGAAAATTTTGCAAGACCTCGGCATTACCGGCGACTATGAGGGCATTGGTCATTGCATTTTGGGCTATGCTGACGGCGACGAACCTGCCGAGGCACCGCGCAAGGAAAACTATGTGTATTTTGTAAAATAATCACAAGAGAATTAGGTGACCGATTATGCCCATCCAAATTGTCCGTAACGACATCACCAAAATGGAAGTGGACGCCATTGTCAACGCCGCCAACAATACGCTTTTGGGCGGCGGCGGGGTAGACGGCTGTATTCACCGCGCGGCGGGGAAAGACCTTTTGGAAGAGTGCAGAACCCTTGGCGGCTGTGAAACCGGTCAAGCCAAAATCACAAAAGGCTATAATCTTCCGTGCAAATATGTGATTCATACCGTCGGGCCGATTTGGCACGGCGGAAATCACGGAGAAAAAGCGCTTTTAGAATCCTGTTACAAATCGTCTTTGGCGCTCGCAAAAGAATACGGCTGTGAAACGGTGGCGTTTCCGCTGATTTCTGCCGGGGTCTACCGTTACCCCAAAGCGCAGGCGTTACAGGTTGCCGTGGACATGATTACTTCGTTTTTGCTGGAGAACGATATGCTTGTGTATATCGTCATCTTCGACAAATCTTCGTTCCAAATCAGTGAAAAGCTGTTTTCCGACATTGCTTCCTATATTGACGACAAATATGTTGAAGCAAACTTTGAATTTATCCACACGCGCACCGACGATGCAGGCAGAAGCGTTTTGCTCGGTGAAACCAATATTTTGCCGGAAGAAACCAAGACCAACCCGCCAACAGCACAGTGTTACCCGACAGCCCCGATGCCTGCAAGCGCGTCCTTACAGGATATGGTCAACCAAATCGACGAAAGCTTTTCACAAATGCTTCTGCGGAAAATCGACGAAAAAGGCATGACCGATGCCCAGTGTTATAAAAAGGCGAATGTTGACCGCAAGCTGTTTTCCAAGATTCGCGGCGATATCCACTATCGCCCGAGCAAAACGACGGTAATTGCCTTTGCAATCGCGTTAGAATTAAGTTTGGACGAAACCAAAGATATTCTGATGAAAGCGGGCTTTGCCCTTTCCCACAGCAATAAATTTGATATTATTATCGAATATTTTATCAGCCATAAAAACTACAATATTTTTGAAATCAACGAAGCACTGTTTGCCTTTGACCAAAGCCTGCTCGGCGCGTAAAAGCAAAAATAAAATTTGTCGCTTTTGAAGCGACCAATCCTCCGAAAATCCCCCTTATAATAAGGGCACAAGGTCAAAAGACCTTAGTTGATTTTCGGAGGTTATTTTTATGAAAGCAAACAACTTGACAGAACTGGTATTTATTCTCGACAGAAGCGGCTCTATGGCGGGCTTGGAGAACGACACAATCGGCGGCTTTAACGCTATGATAAAAAAACAGAAACAAGAAGCAGGCGAGGCGTTCGTCTCAACCGTGCTGTTTGATCATGTAAGCGAAGTCTTACATGACCGCGTGAAAATTGCCGATGTGCCGGAAATGACCGACCGGGACTATACCGTCCGCGGCTGCACGGCGTTGCTTGACGCTGTCGGCGGCGCAATTCATCACATCAGCAATATTCACAAATATGCCCGCCGCGAAGATGTCCCCGCACACACCTTGTTTGTAATTACAACAGACGGTATGGAAAATGCAAGCAGACGCTATACCGCCGAGCAAGTTAAAACTCTGATTGAACAGAAAAAACAAAAAGACGGCTGGGAATTTTTGTTCATCGGCGCTAATATCGACGCCGTGGAGACCGCCGCGCAATTCGGCATTGCAAAAGACCGAGCAGTCAATTATCATGCTGACGGGCAGGGGACACAGATTGTATATGAAACCGTGACCGAAGCCGTCACCGCCGTCCGCGCAGACGCACCGCTTTCTGAGGACTGGAGCAAAAAAATTGATGAGGATTTTGAAAATCGCCGGCAGAAATAAAATATAGATAAAAAAACACCTGTCACTTTTGTGACAGGTGTTTTTTGGCAGGGGCTTCAAGGACTTGACCGAAATTTTTTGAATTTCAGTACCTGCCTTATATATGCAAAGGAATATTTTTCAAGAACTTTTTATCTACTTTTCCAACCTTAACCCCGTATTTTATCATTTCTTTCCAAGTTTTATCTCTTTTAGGCGAAATGCAAAAATACTTTCCAGGAAGAATAATGTACAGTTTCTCATCATCAAAAGCATGTATATACCAAGCTTCCTTTATATTATCCTTGAGTGTATCTATTAAAGACAGCAATTCATCTTCTTCAAGATGATATTCATTCGTATGCCATACGGGAACGGCGTCTGTTGGTACATTTTCTATTTTTTGCGAATACAAGTAAGGCTTTAAAGTTTCTAACAGATTTTTGCTTTTTAAACTTTCTTCTATGACGCCGAGTTTATACATGCAGTCTTCACCTCAATAGAAATGTCAGAATAAAGCTTCCTATCCTAAAAGTCAGCACGTTTTGTATGGTTTGCGTTTGCTGTGCCTAAAATTTCGATTTGTTTTTTCTTACTGAATCCGGATAAAACAAGTTGATAGGATTTATTGAGCATATCTTTTAACAAGTCATCAGGTACTTCACCGTCTGCTTGAACAGAATTCCAATGCACTTTATTCATGTAGTATCCGGGGATAATGTCAGCATACTGCTGCCGCAAAAATTCGCCCTCGTCCGGTTTAAGTTTTAAAGTAATATAATGTGGATTGTTGTTGCTGTCCAGGCAGACCGCAACAAATAATTTTCCGCCGATTTGGTATCGAATCCAGTTCCACTCCAACTTAAAATCTTTGGTTACGCCCTTCTTCGCCAGCAAATATTCATCGAGCCAATCGTATTTCATATAAACCCTCTCTGTAATTTATGACTAAATTATAAATTTCTAAGATTATCAATTCTCTCCGGATTCTGTGATGACGCCCATTCCTTCAATTTGTCACAAGGAAACTGCTTGCACTGTCCGCAATGTTCCTGTGATTTGGCAGAATTGCAATTATATAAATCACATTCTCCCCAAAACACTTTTCCCTTTGATAGCTTACACCCTTTGCAATTTTGCTCAACTTGAAATTTACAATTATCACAATCAATGCCGCAAGCACTGTAATTTGGCATAGAATACTTCCTCTCTTATTAAATTTACAATTGAATTATAATGGAGATTGATAATCTTTTCAATATAGATTGATGCTGTTTTGATGCTGTACCGGACGAAAAAACGATGAAAATTTAAAACCAGACAAAAGATTGTTAGATTAAGCGTTGAAATCAAGTGAAAATTACATAAAGAAAAAAGCCTTTATTTAGCCGAAATTGGCTTAAACAAAGGCTTTTTTTATGGCAGGGGCTTCAAGGACTCCGACTTGCTTCGCAAGCCCTCTTGCGGGGCCCAAAATTGCTCTTGCCTTGGAGAGGCAAGCAATTTTTACCGCTGCGCCATCACCGCCTCGCTGTATCCGCCGCCGGCGGCGCTTCGGCGGCGACATGCCGCTTCAATCGAATTGTCGAAAAAAATTGCTGAGGATTACAAAAAACGTCGTTGAAAAACGTTTTAGATAAATTGGTACGACAAAATTTGATGCTGTTTTGATGACGTAGCAGACGGAAACAGTACAAATAGATGTCACCGTATGCGAAAATGATGACTACTTTGAGCATCAAAATGCGGATTTTTAGACCCGTATATTAAGACAGAGAAAAAGCCCTGAAACCACGTTGCTTCAAGGCTACATTTAAAACACTATTTCAAAATTAAATTTTCTTTTGGCACTCATAGAACTGTTATAATTCCAAAGGGGAATTTCAGAAACACCTATGATTTTCGAATTACTTATTGATGACTGAAATAAATCTGTAAAAATTTGGATGCTTTTTGAATCTTTTATGGGTTTTAAAGGATGTGCAATTTTTTTCTTATTTCGTATCTTATCAAAAATATTAGAGCAATCTACTTCCATAGTTTTCCAAATGATAAAAAGAATATCTTGTTCAGAAAGAAGCTCTCTTACAGTACTACTATAATCAGAAATATTAAAGTATGCTTTTCCGTTTATTATACATCTTATTCCAAAATAATCAGTTGCATAATCATAATCGGAATGCGCGGAATAAAACTCTAATACACCAACAAGTTTTTTCCCTTTTTCATCAATTACATAATCGCCTTGCTTAACTGCTTCAAGACAAGCCGCTTTAGTTTGTTCAATAATATCTTTATATAAATCTGTACGGCATTTTTCTTTTAATTTTAAAAACTCTTTTCTTTGCTTATTTGCTATTTCCTCTTGCTGCGATTCATAGACAACTTTGTCAACCGCATTTTCTTGCAATTGCTTAATAAAATCATCGGACATTAAAAATCCTCCCTATTTTCAAAAAGCCTAACGCTACTATACGTTAGGCTTTTGAGTGGCAGGGGCAGAAGGACTTGAACCCTCGGCACGCGGTTTTGGAGACCGCTGCTCTACCAACTGAGCTATACCCCTATATTATAAAATTGGTGGGCCATCAGGGACTCGAACCCCGGACCGTCCGGTTATGAGCCGGATGCTCTAACCAACTGAGCTAATGGCCCATAGTTTAACCGCTTCAATATTATATAGGGATTCTTTGGGAAAGTCAAGAAGAAATTTACGAATTCTTTATACTTTCCATTGCGTTGACAGAGAAAGGGATTTTGCTATAATGATAGAAAAGGGGTGAGACGGTTTATGCAGATTCGCGAAAACATAGAGGAATATATGCAGTCGCTTCGCAGCTGGCTTTTCGAAACGGAATCTATACCGCTTGAAGAAATGGACGCTTTTTTCTCTGCACGCTTGGACGGGTATGACGCTCACATGTCGCAGTGGGAAGAGGCTTACGCCGCTTTTTCTGATTTTTTGCCGCCAAATTGTGATTCCATTTTGGATTTGGGTTGCGGAACAGGTTTAGAACTTGCGTCTGTTTTTCGTAGGTTTCCGAATGCGCATGTCACCGGAATAGACATGACCGAGGACATGCTCAAGGAATTGCAAAAGAAATATTCAGAGAAACAGGTGCAGTGTGTTTGCGGCGACTATTTTGAGCTGCTGTTCGGCGAAAGTCGCTTTGATGCGGTCATTTCCTTCGAATCCTTGCATCATTTCACGCCGGCGAAAAAACAGGCATTATTTCAAAAAGTATTTGCCGCGCTTAAACCGGGCGGCGTGTTTTTAGAATGTGATTATATTGCCTGCTGCCAAGAAGAGGAAACGCTTTTGCGCGATGCCTGCGCCGCCCGCAGAGCAGCCGCCAATATTCAGGAGAGCATTTTTGTCCATTTTGATACGCCGCTGACTTTGGAGCACGAGACAGGTCTTTTAAAAGCTGCCGGATTTTTGGAAACGCAAGCGCCGAAATCGATAAACGGTGCAACTTTCATCTGTGCCCGAAAGAAATAAAAAACGCCGTAAAAATTGCGGCGTTTTTTTATTTTTTGCTTTTGAAAAGAGTTGCACAAAAATAGATGAACCGTTCTGCGGCAGTATATGTAAATTATACAATTATTATGACGCAAAAGAGGAATTTTCTAAATTGACAAGTGCAGGGGCTTGTGTTAGTATGCGGCTGAAAACGAATTTTATGGGGGATTATCATGGAAAAGCAACTGCAAATCGCCGTTATTGGTTTGGGGGGCCACGGCATCGGCCTTTTGGATTTGGTTCTTTATCGCATGAAAGATATACGAGTGTGTGCGGTGTGCGACATTGACGCGTCTCGCGTAGAACACGCGCAGAAACTGGCAAAAAAATGGCGCTGCCAAACGCCGAAAGGGTATTCGGATTACCGCGAGGTTTTGCGTGAACCGGGCTTAGATGCTGTCGTTATTTCTGCGGCGTGGAGCGTGCATACAGAAATTGCGACGGCTTCCATGCGCGCCGGTATTCCGGTGGCAAGCGAAGTCGGCGGGGCTTATTCCTTGGAGGAGTGCTGGGAACTCGTGCATTGTTACGAAGAAACCGGTACGCCATATATGATGTTGGAAAACTGCTGTTACGGCGAATATGAGTTAGCAGTGTTAAATATGGTGCGTGAGGGCATTTTCGGCGATGTTGTGCACTGCAACGGCGGTTACAAGCACGATCTGCGCAGTGAAGTTGCTTTTGGAGACGAAAACGGGCATTACCGCCTGCATGAATATATGACGCGCAACTGTGAAAATTATCCGACGCATGAAATCGGACCGATTGCTAAAGTGCTTCGTCTGAATTACGGGAACCGTATGGTCAGCCTGACCTCAACCGCTTCCTGCTCAAAAGGGCTGGAACGGTATATCGCTGACCGCAAGCAAAAATATCCGGCTCTTGAAAAATTAAAGGATGTTCAGTTTGCGCAAGGGGATGTCGTTACAACTGTTATCCGCTGCGCCAACGGCGAGACGATTACCATTCAACTCGACACTACGCTTCCACGAATGTACAGCCGTGGCTTCGAAGTGCACGGTACCAAGGCGATGTACGCCGAAGACGGCAATATTTTTGTGGATGACCGAAAAAACCATAAGCATGAAGGCGTGAAAATGTCCGGCAAAAAAATGGTGAAAAAATATCGTCATCCGATTTGGAAATGGTTTAAACGCTTCGGCGTAAAGGGCGGACACGGCGGCATGGACTGGCTGGTGTTCTGTGCATTTTTTGAAGCGGTGCGCAAGGGTGACGGACACATGCCTATTGATGTTTATGACGCGGCAAGCTGGATGGCAATTACTGCCCTGTCAGCGCAGTCTATCGTGAATAATTCCGCGTGTGTGGAATTTCCGGATTTTACTTCCGGAAAATGGAAAACAAGAAAGCAGGAAGGGCAGGGGCGCTTCTTCCTGGAGTGATGCTTTCAAAAACAAGCATGCGGTTTGCTGGGCTTCATCTAAAAATCTACAAATCTCCTCAAAAATTTATGCACAAAGCACATATTTCATGGCGAAACTTTGTGATTTATATAAAGTCTAACGGACTTGATTATGCGGCTGAAAAAATGTATTATACAAATATAATGTTCTGCACGGCTTTGCCGGATGTTCCCGCGCAACCGTGCTGCCGTTTTTTATTTGTGATTTTGGGCGCAAACCCCTTTGGTTTTGTGAAGCCAAACCTTTTGTTGCGGAGGATTTTTTATGCTCAAACCAAGTTTAATTGCAAAAACCTGCGGTAAAGCCAGTGAAGAACAGATTTATCAAACCGGTAATATTCGGGTCACTGTTTTCACCCCCTACATGATTCGTATAGAAGCCGGTAAAAAAAGCGGATTTACTGATTTTGCGAGCATTGCATTTTTAAACCGGCGCCAGCCAGCATGTGCTTTTTCTGCCTCTCTAAAACGCGGGGGCAGCGTTTTAGAGCTGACAACAGAAAAAGTGCGTTTTTCTATTTCGACAAAAAGCGGAAAACTCTTGTCCGTCACATTTTTAGACACGGGTAAAACCGTAAAAAACTTTAAAAAGGGCAATTTAAAAGGCACTTGCCGCACGCTGGACCAGACCTTTGGCCCGGTTCCGCTGAAAAAGGGTCTGGTAAGCAGAAATGGCGTAAGTATTTTGGATGACCGCAAAAGTATTTTGCTGAATGAAGACGGGTCGTTTGTGCCGCGCACAGGGCACAATAAAGACGATTATGTTTTTGCTTATGGCAGTGCCTATCGTGAATGCATTCGTGATTTTTATAAAGTCAGCGGTGCAGTGCCTATTGTTCCGCGCTATGCGCTCGGCGTGTGGTGGAGCCGTTATAGAAAATATACACAGTCCGAATATGAGCAGCTTATGGACCGCTTTGAGGCTGAGGATATTCCTTTGACCGTCGCTACCGTGGATATGGACTGGCATTGGACAGATTTGAATCCGCGTTTCGGCACACATTATCATCGCCATCTCGGCGCCGACAATCCAATCAGCGGCGGCTGGACCGGGTATTCCTGGAACACAGAGCTGTTCCCTGATTATCGGGCGTTTTTACAATATCTGAAATCCAAGAATTTACATATTACTTTAAACCTGCACCCGGCGGATGGCGTTCGCTTTTTTGAGGATGCTTATCCTGAAATGGCAAAAGCCATGGGCATTGACCCCAAAACCAAACAGGATATTGCGTTTTCCTGCAAAGACCCGAAATTCTGGAATGCCTATTTTGATGTGCTGCACAAGCCTTACGAAAAAGAGGGCGTAGACTTTTGGTGGATTGACTGGCAGCAGGGCACAAAAAGCGATGTCAAAGGACTTGACCCGCTTGTGGCGCTCAACCACTATCATTATCTCGACAACGCCGAAGACGGCAGAATCCCGTTGATTCTTTCCCGCTACGGCGGCATCGGCAGTCACCGCTATCCACTTGGCTTTTCAGGGGATACAGCGATTTCATGGCGCGTTTTAGACTTCCAGCCTTTTTTTACTGTTAATGCCGCGAACTGTGGCTACACATGGTGGAGCCACGACATCGGCGGTCACCACCACGGCGAGCGTGACGAGGATTTGTATATCCGCTGGCTGCAGTTCGGCGTGTTCAGCCCGGTCATGCGCTTACACTCCACTTCAAACGACCTGCTCGGCAAAGAGCCGTGGCGCTATAACCGTCCTATCTATGAGATTGCCAAGCGTTTTCTGCGTTTGCGCCACCAGCTTATCCCATACTTATATACCTTAGATTACCGCGCGCACAGCGAAGGCATAGCGCTTTGTGAGCCGATGTATTATTCGTATCCGGATGACAAAGAGGCATACACGCACAAAAATCAGTACATGTTCGGCGAAAATCTGCTTGTTTGCCCCATAACTTCGCCAAATTGCCGCGAACTGCATCGCGGCGCTGTGGAAGCTTGGCTGCCCAAAGGTGAATGGACCGATATATTCACCGGGCAGAAATATCATGGCGGCAAAACCGTCAAGCTGTATCGCGATCTGACTTCCATTCCGGTGCTGGCGCGCGCCGGCGCCATTCTTCCGATGAGCGGAGACAGCGGCAACACCGCAGAAAATCCAAAATCGCTTAAACTGCATGTTTTTGCCGGTGACGGGCGTTTTACACTGTTTGAAGACAGCGGAAAAACCGATTTTGAGGCCAATCATGTTGCCACTGAATTTTCGGTTGGGCAGACGGGAAATACGCTGGTGTTTACAGCGCAAAAGCCGATCGGCAATACGGAACTTCTCCCACAGGACAGAAAATATACCTTTGTATTCCGCGACATCTCTGCTTGTGGCGAGATTACGGTAACTGACGGCGAAAACCCGGTTCCGTTCACAGTCGAGTACCCGAAGCCGCAAAGCCGTGCACCGCTGACACTTTGTGTAGAAAATGTTTTAAAGTCAGCTAAAATTCAAATTCAGCTGAACGATGTTAAACGCAGTGAGAACCGCTCTGCGCATGAGGCTGTGGAGCATGTTATGGAGCTTTGGCAGACTTCGACCGTTGAAAAAACTTCCGCTTATAAACCGCTTCGTCATTTAGAAAGCGCTTCGGAGATTCGAGCGGCTCTCAAACACGCTTCTGATTTACCGGAAGATATCGTCTCGGCAATTTTAGAATATTTAGATTAAGGAGGAACGCCATGCGCCTGCCGGCATATCCATTGATTACGGTTGACCCTTTTTTCAGTATTTGGTCGAGAAGCGATAAGCTCTATGATGCGCCGACCACGCTTTGGTGCGGGAACTTAAAGCGGCTTACCGGTTTTGTAACAATAGACGGCAAAGCTTTTCGGTTCTTAGGGACAGGCAAAACGCCTGTCCTGGAGCAAACCAATTGTACCGTCACACCGTTTGTAACGGAATATACTTTTCAGAATGCTGCCGTTTTGCTGTCGGTACGGTTTTGGACGCCGTTGACATTGGAGGATTTACATATTCTGTCAACGCCCTGTTCCTTTGTTGATTATCGGCTGGAAGTGCTTGACAAAACGCCGCATGATATAGAAGTGTCCCTTTGTGTACATGAGGAATTTTGCTATGACCGCCGAGCCAAGTGTGTGGAAAAGACCTTGCTTTCATCAGGCGAACATACCGTTGCCCGCATGGGGCGCACGCAGCAAAAGCCATTGAGCAAATCCGGGGACGGTGTTTCGGCGGACTGGGGATATCTTTATTTGGAAGGCGGCACGCTTTCAGTTGGAAACAGCAAAGGAGCCGCATTGCAGACAACCTTTTCATTTCAGCATTTGACTAAGCCGGTCTCTTTCGGCAATATTTTGGCGTTCGACGATATCGAATCTATTTTATATTTTGATAAGCCTTTAAAAGCTTTGTGGCACGAACGCTTTGAATCTATTGAAGCCGCGATTGCCTATTGCCGGGAAAACCACGATGCATTGCTTTTGAAGATGCATCAGCAGGAAAAAACGCTCCTTGCCGATGCCACGGCGTTTGGCGAAGCGTATCAGAAAATTTTGACTGCCGCTATACGGCAGGTGCTCGCCGCACACAAGCTGGTACGCAGCGAGCAAGGCGAACTGCTGTATCTTTCTAAAGAATGCCATTCCAACGGCTGCATCAATACTGTGGATGTGTCCTATCCCGCAGTACCTCTGTTTTTGGTATATAAGCCTGAACTTGTTAAAGCCATGCTTACGGGAATTTTCCGCTTTTCGCGCTTCCCGGTTTGGCAGGCGGATTTTGCGCCGCATGATATCGGCACTTACCCGATTGCCAACGGGCAGGTCTATGCGCTGAAAACGGGGCTTATGCAGCGCGTTTCCAAACGAAAGGTATATACTTGCCGTGATTTTTCTATATTCCGTCCGGAAAATCAAATGCCTGTGGAAGAATGCGGCAATATGCTGATTATGTCATATGCCTATTATTTCCTGACCGGCGACAGTACGCAGATTTCCGAAAATTTTGATTTGCTTGAAACTTGGGCGGGGTTTCTGAAAAAGACCGGTGTGGTGCTCGAAAATCAGCTTTGCACAGACGATTTTGCTGGGCACAGCGAGAAAAATGTCAACCTTGCCATTAAAGCCGTTATGGGCATTGCCTGCTTTGCAAAAATCTGTGAAGCGCTCGGCAAGCCCCAAGAGGATATGCAAATCGCCAAAGACTTTGTGCAGAAATTGGCTGCACTCGCGACGGAAAACGGCTACTTCCGTTTCTCTTTAGACGAAGCGGGCAGCTGGAGCTTGAAATATAACTTGGTTTGGGACATTTTGTTTGATTTCCAACTGTTTGACAAGTCCCTTTACCGCGCGGAAAGTGAAAAATACAAAGCACAGCTTAACCGTTACGGTGTGCCGCTGGATTCGCGCGCAGGGTTTACCAAGTCCGACTGGATGCTGTGGGCGGCCTGTTTGGACGAGAACGGAGAAAACATCAAGCGGTTTTCCGAGTGTATTGTCCGTTTCTTGTCCGAGACAAACGACCGCAACTGCTTTACCGACTGGTTTGAGACCAAAGAACCCAAAGAGCGCGGCATGGATCACCGCAGTGTGCAGGCGGGGCTTTGGATGCCGGTTTTAAAATCAAAGCTATTGGAAAAGGGGAGAGAGGCGTGCAAGAATTAAAATTCTTTGTCATTACCGATACGCATTATTTCAAGAATTCACTCGGCGCACGCGGCGAAGCTTATGAAAAGTTCATGCGTTATGAGCAAAAATGCTTTGCCGAAACAGAAGTCATCAATAAATCGGTGCTTGCCTATCTTGCCAAAAGCGACTTGGCGGATATCGTGCTCATCGCAGGCGACCTGTCTTTTAACGGTGAAAAAGAAAGCCATTTGGATTTTATAGAGCAGCTGAAAGAACTGAAGGCAAGCGGGAAAAGAGTTTATGTGATCACCGCCGGGCACGATTTTAACGACCACCCGTTTTCGTTTGATGAGACCGGGCGGCATGAGCCTGAGGGCACCAAACGCGAGGCGCTTTTTGACCTGTATTATGATTTTGGATTTTCAGAGGCTATCGCTGTAGACAGAGAGCATCTTTCCTATGTCGTGCAGCTTTCCGACGGTGTGCGTTTGCTCGCGCTGAATAACGACGGTGACTGTGTGGATAACATCACCTATGACGACCGGCAAATCGCCTGGATTAAAGAGCAGACCAAAAAAGCGCGGGAAGACGGGCAAATGCTCATTGCCATGAACCATTACCCGCTTTTGCCCGGCCAGCCGATATTTTCCATTATTCCGACCGCTGTTCAGCAAAATGCAGAAGCCATCACCACAATGCTTGCCGACGAGGGTGTGCATTTGGTATTTACGGGGCACATGCACAATCAAAGCATCAACGAAAAAATCACCGAAAAGGGAAATAAGTTTTACGATGTCTGCACAGGTTCAACCATAGCCGATCCGGCTTATATGCGGCTTGTCACTGTCTTGGACCGCAAAACGGTGCAGATTGAGAGCATCCCCACACCCGATTTTGAGTGGGAGACCGGCGGGCGCGACTGTAAACAGTATTTAGTGGATTTGTTTGACAGTATGATATTGAATATCATCGAAGATATGCGGGAAAACCCCGAAGTGCTTTTGCAGAAATTCGGCGCGGCAGATAAAAAATCGCTGTATCCGGTGTTTAAAATGCTCGGCAAAATTTTAAATAAAATGACAGTTGGCGGTGTCGCGCGGTTGTTGTGCGTGCATTGCGATAAATCCATTCGGAAAATACTGTTTAAAAATTATGTCGTGGAATTGGTGCGCGGTGTTTTAGAAGGCAATCAAACCTTTGTTGCCGGCACGCCGAAAGGTGATGTTTTGCTGGCGGCGATTCATCGCTTGGGTTTTGTCCTCAAAAAGCTCAACATCAAAACACTGGAAGGTGAACCGGCAGATATGGCAGAAATATTAAAGCATTCCGCCGGAAATTACGGCATCGACGATTATAACGCGACACTGATTTTGGAGTGATTTAGTAGTAAGACCCCGCTGCGATTCGGGGAATTCAGAATTCAAGAGAGCAGGTGCAGTTTATGCGTAAAGAACAAACGGTTGCAACACCGGAAAAACTGGTCCCAACCAAAGAAATGATTGTATTTCTAATGGGAACCTTTTTCCTGACGACCATGCAGGGTATGCTCGGCAATTATCGGCAGGCTTACCTTGTCAATGTTTTAGGGCTTGAATCCGAGCAGGTCGGCTTCATCAACTCCTTTTGCACGATTGCGGGCTTTGTCATCAATTTCTTTTTAATGATGGTTATTGACCGTCCGCCGAAAGACGGACACAATAAATTTAAGCCTTTTGTCCGCATTTGGGCAATCCCGACAGCGGTGTTGACCGTGCTTTTGTTTTGGACGCCGAGCTTTATTCCGAGAACCGGGGTTATTATTGTAGCCTATCTCATTTGCATTCAGGTGGTTTATAACATTGCCAACACCTTTGCAGGAACTCTCAATAACATTGCTGTTGTGATTTCACCCAATAGCAACGAGCGCGACACGGCGCTTACCTGGCGCGGCATCGTCAACGCAATCGGCAATTCTGCGCCGTTGGTCGTTGTGGCGGTCGCCGGTGTGATTACCGACGACGAAGGGCTGCAATATCTTGGCTCAGCGATTGCCTGTGCCGTGGTTTGCACCTGCGTTATGCTGCTTGCCTGCAACATGGTTAAAGAGCGCGTAACTTACAACACGACACACAGAGACCCGTTGGAAGGGTATTTGGATATTCTCAAAAACAAGTATGCTTGGATCGTTTTGCTTAGTGAATTTTTGAAAAATTTCCGTGGTGTTGCGACTTACATGGGGATTTTCCTTGCGGCTGCTCTGCTTGGTTCTACAAGCAAATATATTTTGCTGGGGCTCCCGACAGGTATCGGTACTTTTGTCGGCATGCTGATTGTCAAAGCGTTGCTTAAAAAATTTAATTCCAAACAGATTTATATTGCATCGGGCGTGTATTCCGTGCTTGCAAATACGCTTGCGTTTGCTATCGGTACGGCATATTTTAAAACCGGCTCTTCTGCGCTGCAAATCGTTTTTGTTTTGTCCTTGTTCTTAATTGGTCTGCAATTCGGCGCTTCCAATCTTTTGCCGTCCATGTTCCAGGCGGATATTTTGGAAGATATCGAGCTAAAAACGCACAAACGGCTCGACGCAAGTCTCGGGTTTGTCTGCGGCATTGGTTCCACCATCAGCGGCGCTATTGCGTCCGGCGTTGCGCCAATGGTCTTGTATGGTGAGAATTCTATCATTCAGTATATTCAGCCCCAAGAGGGGGTCTACCCGGACCAAACCCTGCATACGAAAATTATGCTGTTGTTTTTCTATACAATTTTCCACGGCCTAATGATGCTTCTTGCCGGTGTGCCGTTCTTCTTTTATCGTTTGACCGGCGAGCGCAAAGAAAAAATCCACGAAGCGGTGCTTTTGAACCGTGCTGCGGAATTGAAAGCGCAGGAAGAAAACGCCTCTGTAAGTGAAGCTGCATCGGAAACACCGAAAAGCGATACATAAAATCAAAATCCCACCTGCTTTTTTCGGGTGGGATTTTAATTGTGCTAAATTTTTCTGCTCTAAATTGCACAGATTATCACAGGAAAAATCGAGCTTCTTTCAGCAGGAAAAACAGTTGCTATACAAATGAAAATATGCTAAAATATTTCAGGATTTATGCAGATTTTAGGAACAGACAAAACAGGAGGCAGTCAAATGGAGTCCGAACGGATTTTAAGAACCAGCATTTTCGGAGGCTTTAAGCGCGAAGATGTGTTGAAATATGTAGAGGAGTTAAAAACTGAAATTGCCGCTTTACATGCGGAATTGCAGGAAAAAGGCGCATCAGTGCAGACTTTGACACAAAAAGTGGATGAGCTTTCCGCTGTGTGTGAGCAGGCAAAAGAAACTGAAAAGAAATTAGAGGAGTCAGACTCCGCGCTTCAGAGTGCAAAAGCGCAGGCTGCGGCTGTTCAGGCAGAAAATGAAAGCTTGAAAAAGCAGGTCTCGTCTTTGGATGAAACCAAGGCTTATTTAGAAAAGAGAAGCGAAGAGGTCCGCGCGTCGGAAGCCCAGCTCGGCGCTGCATTTTTAGATGCAAGAAAGTATTCCGACGAAATCGTGACAGCCGCCAATAAAAAGGCAAATGAAACTCAGACCGAAGCTTCCGACAGCATTGCGAAGCAGGCGAGCGAGGTCGCGCGTCTTTCATCGGATGTAGATGCTTTGGCTGCCACATTTACAAAATCTATCGAGAGCCTGCATGCCGACATTTCTGCGCTTTCTGCCAAGCTTTCCAAAGCCGCGCAGGCGCTTGCAAACCGTAAGGATGCAGAAAAATTTGTACCCGATATTTCCATCCATATCGCTGAAGAACTTGGTGAAGAAATTGCCGGCATTACAAGAACCGATGACGGCAGCGGTCTTACCTTTATTCACTATCCTCCAAACACGGAATTTAATGAAGACCTAAACATCACGCCGAATTCGGTTTATCGGTTCGACAAACCGAAAGAAGGTTGAAGCATTGAAAGAGTTTCAGTTACATACAAGTGAAATTAAAGCGTGTGCAAAAGAACTGCACGCAGGCGACACGGTTTATTTGAGCGGTACGGTTTACACCTCCCGCGACGCGGCACATAAACGCATTATGGCGCTTTTAGATGCGGGGGAAACACTCCCTTATGCGCTGGACGGTGCTGTTGTTTATTACGCCGGGCCCACACCGACGCCTGAGCACCTTGCTATTGGCAGCTGCGGGCCGACAACCTCCGGCAGAATGGATGTCTATGCGCCGCGTATGCTCGACTTGGGGCTTGCCGCAATGGTCGGCAAAGGGCCGAGAAGCAAAGAAGTGTGCGACGCTATTGTGCGCAACGGCGCAGTGTATTTTTGTGCCGTGGGCGGCGCCGGCGCGCTCGCCAGCAAATGCATAACTTCCTGTGAAGTCATTGCGTTTGATGACCTTGGCTGCGAATCTGTCAAACGGCTGGAATTCAGCGTCTTTCCGTTGACTGTGGCGATTGACTGCCACGGCGGCAACCTTTTTCAAACCTGATTTACGGAGTATTTATGGACTACAACGAATTTTTACTTTTGCGCAAACAAATTATTGAAAACGAATTTAAACGCATGAATGCGATGCAGAAAAAAGCGGTCTTTCAAACGGATGGACCGCTTTTAATTCTGGCGGGTGCAGGCAGCGGAAAAACCACAGTCCTGGTTAACCGAATTGCAAATCTTTTGCGCTTCGGCCAAGCTTATACCTCTGATTATGCAGACCGCACGCCCGACGACACGGATTTGCAAAACATGCGTGCTTACCTTGCGGGGGATCATTCTGTTTATCCGCAAATTGCCGATGTGTTTCGAGCAAATGCCCCGAAGCCGTGGCAGATTTTAGCAATCACCTTTACCAATAAAGCCGCCAATGAACTGAAGGAACGCCTTGGCGGCATGCTCGGCGAAGATGCGCAGGACATTTGGGCGAGCACCTTCCACGCAAGCTGCGTGCGCATTTTGCGGCGCAATGCGGACCGCATCGGTTTTACAAATCGGTTTACGATTTATGACACGGATGACAGCAAACGCGTCATGAAGGAATGCCAAAAGCTTTTAAATATTGAAGATCGTTTTTTACCGCACAAATCGATTTTGGCGGAGATAAGCCGTGCCAAAGACGCGCTCGTTTCACCAGAAGAGTTCAAAAAAACCGCCGGGCAAGATGTGCGTATGCAGAAGATTGCAGACTGCTATGAAAAATATCAGCGCCTTTTGCAAAATGCAGACGCGATGGACTTTGACGATATTATTTTCAACACAGTGCGTTTGTTTGAGGAAAATCCCGATGTGCTTGAACACTATCAGCATCAGTTCCGTTATATCATGGTGGACGAGTACCAAGACACCAACCACGCGCAGTACAAGCTGACTTCTTTGCTCGCCGACGGCTATCGCAACATCTGCGTGGTCGGTGACGACGACCAAAGTATTTATCGGTTCCGCGGCGCGACCATTGAAAATATTTTGAGCTTTGAAACGCGATATCCGGATGCCGTAGTCATTCGTTTGGAGCAGAATTACCGTTCTACGCAGACTATTTTGGATGCGGCCAACGCCGTGATTGCCAACAACAGCCAACGAAAGGGCAAAAACCTTTGGACAGCGAATGGCGAGGGCGCAAAAATCACACTCGAAACCGCGCAGGACGAGACGGAAGAGGCAAACTATATTGCCGGTCAGATTTTGGATTCTGTCGCGCGCGGGCATTCGTTTGGCGACCACGCGGTGCTGTACCGTATGAACGCCATGTCCGGTCCCATTGAACGGGCGCTTATCAAAAACGCGATTCCTTACCGTATCATCGGCGGTCATAAATTCTATGACCGAATGGAAATAAAAGATATGCTCGCTTATTTGTCGGTCATCAATAACCCTGCCGACAAGATTCGTTTGCAGCGCATTATCAATGTACCAAAGCGCGGCATAGGGGATACGACTGTGGCGCGTGCGAATGAAATTGCCGACCTTTTGGGTGTTTCACTGTTTGAAGTGCTGAAAACGGCCGATGAATATGATGTCTTAAAACGCTCGGCTGAAAAACTGAAAGCCTTTACGGCAATGATTGAGCGCATAGCTGCTGCGGCGTCTGACGCTCCGCTTGCCGATGTGCTCAATCAGGTTTTAGATGAGACAGGCTATGTGGAAAGTCTGCGTGCTGAGCCGGAAAAATTCGACGACCGTGTGCAGAACCTCAACGAACTTTCTGCAACTTTGGTGCGTTTCTCTGAGGAAAATCCCGAGGGTTCGCTCAACGATTATTTAGAGGAAGTTGCGCTTCTTACCGACATCGACAATTACAACGCCGAGGCCGAGGCTGTTGTATTGATGACGCTTCATTCCGCCAAAGGGTTGGAATTTCCTGTGGTGTTCATCCCCGGTATGGAAGAGGGCGTTTTCCCCGGCGTGCAGAGCATGTATATCGATTCAGAAGTGGAAGAAGAACGCCGCCTTGCCTATGTCGGCATAACACGCGCCAAAGAGAAACTGTATTTAACACATGCAAAAGCGCGTATGATTTATGGTTCTACCAACTATTACCAGCCTTCTCGGTTTGTAGCCGAGATTCCGGAAGCTTTGCTTGACATCCACCGGGCTTCGGGCGTTGGTGCTCGTTATGGCTTCGGCGGTAAAAGCGGTTACGGCGGTGCGCCTCACACCGGCACTTCTTCGCACAATGTACCGCATTCCACTGCAAGCGCGGCTTCTTCGAGTGTCAACCGCGGTTTTACCAAAAAGGCAGCTGCAAGCGGGGAAATCCCAAACTTCAAACCGGGCGACACAGTCGAACACAAGGCGTTCGGCGTGGGCGTGGTTTCAACCGTGCGGCCAATGGGTAACGATATGCTTTTGGAAATTGCTTTCCAGAAAGTCGGTACGAAAAAATTGATGGCGCGCATGGCGAATCTAAAGCTGGTTTAGCAGGCTTACTATAGGGAGGGCTTTTGATGCGAGGTTTCCTGTTTCGAATTTGTGTATTTTGCCTGTGCATAACGGTGTTGTTTTGCGCCTGTCAAAAATCACCGGAGGAACCGACAACGACTACCGCTTTGCCGGAAACCACCGTAACCGAGCCGTTTTCTGAACCCGAAACTACGGCGACTACTACAGAAACCACAACGCAAGAGACTACCGAAACGACAACCAAAACAGCCAAGAAAAATAATTCTAAAACAACAACCACAAAAGCGGCTGTAAAACCGACGGCGAAACCGGAAAAACCTGCCGAGCAAGCGCCTGCAAAAGACACCGTCGAAGGCGCGCAAACCGGCTTTGAATCCGATATGTTAAAAGCGGTCAACGCCCAGAGAAAGAAAAACGGGCTTTCTGAACTAACCTTGAATCAGAGCTTGTGCGCTTCGGCGCGGGTGCGCGCCGCGGAAATCGCCAAAGACGGCTGTTTTTCCCATACTCGTCCCGACGGCAGCGACTGTTTTACAGCGCTTAGCGGCATCTCTTACAGCACTGCCGGTGAGAATATCGCCATGGGCACTTGGGGGTATTACGGTGTCGATGAAATTATGAATGGCTGGATGAATTCCGAGGGACACCGCGCCAATATTTTAAACGGTGCATTTACTTCTGTCGGCTTCGGCTGTGTGGTTGTGAACGGTAACGGTTATTGGGTGCAGATGTTTATCGGCTGATTTGAGCAAAGCAAATGAAAAGACCTCCGCTTTTGTGGAGGTCTTTCATTCTATATTCAAAATCTTTAAGTGTTTTTTAAAGAATCATATACGCGGATATTTACCGCGCCGGAATCACAGTTGTGCCGATAAATGCTTAAAACAAGCCCTATGCCAAGATATACAGCAAGGTTTGATGAGCCGCCGGCAGAGAAGAAGGGAAGCGTAATGCCGATAACCGGAAGAAGCATCAAACACATACCGACATTGATAACCACTTGCCCGATAATCATGGCGGCCATGCCGTCGCAAATCAAATTGGTGGAACGCTCGCGCGATTTTTTACCGATTAAAATGATTCGAACGCAAATAAAGCAAAGCAGTAAAAGTGCAGCAATGCAGCCTACAAAGCCGAGTTCCTCGCCAACAACGGTAAATATCATATCGTTCATGCTTTCCGGCACAGCGCCTGCCTGCGTATAGGCGCCTTTAAACAAGCCCTGTCCGGTGATCCCGCCCGCGCCAATGGCGGTTATGCCGCGCTCCTGCTGGTAAATAATGCTTGGGTAAAGCTCCGGGTAAATCAGAGCCAAAAAACGGTCTTTTTGAATGGATGAAAACACATAGGTCCAAACAAGCGGCGCAGCGGCGGCAACCAGCGCAACACCGCCAAGGAAATACCCCCAATGTAAGCCCGCGACAAACAGCATGGCAGCGGTGATTACAAGGAAAACCAACGCAGAACCCATGTCGCCTGTCTTTAAAACCAAAAAGGTCGGAATAATGGCGTGCACGGCAAGCTGCAAAATACTCAAAGGCTTGTTCAGCTTGTCCTTTAACCGCTCCAAATGCACGCTGAATGTAATAATAAAACCGATTTTAACAAACTCCGACGGCTGAATGCTGAAGATTTTCAAATCCAGCCAAGTGTGCACATCCGGCCGCTCGCTGGGGCCGGTACCGAATTTAAACAGCAAAAGCATGGCGGCAATACAGATTACACCAATCCATATCCAGTATTTTGTAAATACCTCATAATTGAAATAGGAGACAACCAAACACAAAACAATGCCGAGTGCAACAGCAATCAACATAATCAAAAAATCACGGGTAAACAGCTGACCGTCTTTCAGGCTGTGGCGCGTGGCGCTGTAAACCATCAAAAGGCCGAAAACAGATGTAATAATGCAGGTTATCAATAAAAGCAAATCGGTTTCTTTAAAAAAGAGCCGAACAGAACGCAGTCGTTTTTTCATTTTAATACCTCACAAAGTTCTGTTTGTATTATAGTATGGTTGTACCCCAAATTCAAGCAAAAAGTATTTACGAACGGTGAAAACCGTGATACAATGACAGGCGGTGATAAAATGCAGACTTTTATAACGCAAAGCTATGCGCAGACTGTTGCACTCGGCGAAAAAATCGGCCGCACGCTAAAAGGCGGGGAAGTGCTTGCATTTTTCGGCGGTATGGGCATGGGCAAAACTGCTTTTGTGACGGGCGTTGCAAAAGGCATGGGGATTGACTGTGAAGTTTCCAGCCCTACTTTTGCGATTGTAAATGTATACGGCAAAAATGCGGAGCTTTGTCATTTTGATATGTACCGGGTGGATTCCTGGGAAGACCTTGATTCCACCGGATTTTTCGAATATATGGACGCAGGCAGTGTCCTTTGCGTGGAGTGGAGCGAAAATATCGAAAACGCCCTGCCGAAAGACGCGGTTCGGATTACAATTGAGCTTGGTAACACCGAAAATGAACGGATTATCCACATAGACGGCTGGGAGGGAAAAGCATGACGATTTTTGCTTTAGACTGTGCCGGCGCTACGGCCGGGGCAGCGCTTCTTGGCGACGGCGTGCTGCTTGGCGAAAGCTTTACCCATGTGCCGCTGACGCACAGCCAAACGCTTTTGTCAATGGCGCAAGAGCTGTTGGAAAACTGCCGCATACAGCCGAACGACATTGATATTTTTGCCGTGACTAACGGACCGGGCTCGTTTACAGGCGTCCGAATCGGAGTTGCGGCTATAAAAGGTATGGCGGACGCTGCCGCGAAACCGTGCTTTGCCGTTTCTGCGCTGGAAGCCGCCGCATATGCGCACCGCCATTTTGACGGCGTGGTTTGTGCGGTAATGGACGCGCGGCGCGACCAGGTTTATACCGCCTGCTTTCAAAAGGGGGAACGCCTTACGGAAGATAAGGCGATGTCTCTTGCAGACCTTGCTGAATCGCTGAAGGCTTTTTCGCTGCCGGTTCTTTTAACAGGTGACGGAACGCAAAAAGCGGTCGAGTATCTTCCGAGTCGGCTTGAACAACCCTGCTTTGCGGCGGATGAGCCTCTGCGCTTTTTGCGTGCAAGCAGTGTTGCCTGCCTCGCCGCAAAAAAACTGGAAGCAGGGGAAAGTCCTGTGCCGGCCGGCAGCTTGCTGCCAATGTATTTGCGCTTGCCGCAGGCAGAACGGGAGCTTAATAACAAGCAAAAAGAATTACAAAAAAAGGAGCAAATAAAATGATTTACTTGGGTGCCGATCACGGCGGATTTGAATTGAAAGAGGCCATCAAACAGCATTTGCTGGAGCAGGGCTACGAAGTGGAGGATTGCGGTACGCATTCGGCGGAGTCGGTTGATTATGCGCCGATTGCACAGGCAACTTGTGAAAAGCTTCTCGCCGACGAGGGCAGCCTTGGTATTCTTTGCTGCGGAACGGGGATTGGCATTTCCATGGCGGCAAATAAGGTTCATGGCATCCGCGCCGCATGCTGCTCGGATTATTTTAGTGCAAAATACACACGCCTGCACAACAATGCCAATGTGCTGTGCATGGGCGGCCGCGTTGTCGGAGCGGGTCTGGCCTGCGAGCTTGTCGATGTCTTTTTAAATACAGAATTTGAAGGCGGACGCCATCAGCGCCGTGTTGATCAGATTACGGCAATCGAGCAAAGCCAGCGCTGAAATGCGAACACCGGATTTTCAGTGACAAAATTCTTGTAATTTCTTTCGGACTGTTATATAATAGACAAGAAAAAATCTAAAGCTTTTTGGAGGCGCTTTATGGGAAAGGTTACCATTACGAATCATCCGCTGATTCAGCACAAGCTGACGCTTCTGCGTGACAAAAATACCGGGTCAAAAGAGTTCCGCGCTTTGGTGCAGGAAATTGCCATGCTGATGTGCTACGAAGCAACCCGCGACCTGCCGCTTATGGAAGTTGAAATTGAAACCCCGATTTCTATGGCAAAGACCAAGGTCATTTCCGGCAAAACACTCGCATTTGTGCCGATTCTTCGCGCCGGCACAGGCATGCTCGGCGGTGTGCTCGAGCTGGTGCCGTCTGCAAAGGTCGGGCATATCGGTATGTACCGCGACCCGGAGACTGTAAAGCCCGTTCCGTATTATTGCAAGCTGCCGTCGGATATTTCGCAGCGCGAAGTCATTGTGCTTGACCCGATGCTCGCAACCGGCGGTTCCGCGATTGATGCAATTACACAAATCAAGACCTATCATCCGAAGTCAATTAAATTTATGGGCATCATTGCCGCGCCCGAGGGGCTTGAAGCGCTGACGACCGCGCACCCCGATGTCGATATTTTCTGTGCCGCGCTCGACGAGAAACTCGATGAGCACAGCTATATCGTTCCCGGTCTTGGCGATGCGGGCGACCGTATTTTCGGCACAAAATAAGCAAACAACGAAAGGACGGCGCAAAGCCGTCCTTTTTTGTGGGAGATAATGTAATGGCAAAATCAGAAAATCCGCTTGCACCGCAGCTTGTTTTGCATCCGTTCGGCCCGCTGTATAATGAAAACAGCCGGGTGCTGATCCTCGGCAGTTTTCCCTCGGTCAAATCCCGCGAACAGCAGTTTTTTTACGGGCACCCCCAAAATCGGTTTTGGCCGGTGCTCGCCGCTCTGACCGGCGAACCTGTCCCGGCGAGCGTTGAAGAAAAGAAAAAGCTGGCGCTGCAAAACGGAATTGCCCTTTGGGATGTTATCGCTTCCTGCGAAATCG
Source organism: uncultured Eubacteriales bacterium (assembly GCA_949292775.1). GTDB lineage: Bacteria > Bacillota > Clostridia > Oscillospirales > Acutalibacteraceae > Fimenecus. The sequence goes on along the minus strand of CASFBL010000009.1, from coordinate 33,527 downwards.
TCGGCTCCGCAGACAGCAGCATCCGCAACGCAAAGCCAAACGATATTACCCCGATTTTAAAAGCAAGCGGTGTCAGAAAGATTTTTACCAACGGAAAAACGGCAGATGCGCTTTATATGCGCTATATTTTCAAAACAACAGGCATACAATCTGTTTGCTTACCGTCCACAAGCCCGGCCAACGCCGCTTGGAACATGGAACGCCTGCTTTCGGCGTGGCAAGTCATTCTGCAAACCGAATAAAAAAACAAAACGCTCTGTTTTTACAGAGCGTTGTTTTTATGCTTCGGTTGTTTGAGTCTGTTCTTGTAAAGTTTTTTCTATTGCGTCTGCAATTTCTTTTGCGTAATCGTTTAAATGCTCGTCAAACAGGGCGTTGTCCGTGTCGCTGGTGATGAACCCGAGCTCCACAAGACAACTCGGCATTTTGGTGTGAGCGTTGACATAATAGTTGCCGTCCGGGTTGTGTACATAGCCGCTTTTCACACCGCGGGCTTTTGAAATCCCGGCTTCGCTCAGTCCGTTTAAAATATTTTCTGCAAGCGCCCAGTCGGTTTTCCCCGGTGTATTTTGTACCCATACTTCCACACCGCTGCCGCTTTCAGCACTGTTGCGATGCAATGAAACAAACAGCGTGCATTTTTTTCGGTTTGCAAGCGCACAGCGTTCTTCCAAACTTAAAAAGGTGTCGTCTTCACGCGTCATATAAACGCGAATTCCTTTGGCCTCCAAGTTATCTCGAACAAGCAGCGCAATACGCAGGTTGTCATCTTTTTCCTGCCGGTTGCCGTTGATTGCCCCGGGGTCATGGTCGCCGTGCCCCGCGTCAAGACACACTGAAATTTCGGGAACGCTTTCGTGTATGTAAACGGCAAATATTGTACCGCCGACCAGCACAGCGGCAATGAGCGCCAAAAACAGGATGCGCACAAGCCGGATATTCTGTTTTTTGGAACGGCCGATTTTTCTCCTTTTCAATTTAATCACCACTAAAAACTATACTCTTTTTCTGAAAAATCGCAAGCAATCAAAACGAACCTTAAGAATTATTAAAGAATTCAACATAACATTGCAGTTTATGTCCGAAACATCGGACTTATGAAAAAAGCCCTTGTTGTAAACTGGGCACGGGTATGCTAAAATATTTCTGATTTACAGAAAGGCGGTAGGAATTATGCTTCGTTTTGTTTTCGGCAGAAACGGCAGTGGCAAAACCGAATATGTGCGAAAGCTTTTATCCGATAAATTACTTTCGGGTGAGCAGGGGCTGATTCTGATTGTACCGGAGCAGTTTTCATTTGAAACCGAGCGTGCCATGCTTGAAAAAGTTGGGCCGAAAAATATGCTGAACCTTGAAATCCTTAGCTTTTCAAGGCTTGCCGAAACCGTCCTTTCTATATATGCACCCAATGTCAAGCCAAAAATCGACGACGGAACACGCGCGGTCTTAATGAGCCTTGCTTTGGAAGGCTTGGGGGAAAACGCAGAAATTTATCAGAAGTTTATCGGCCGCCCTGCATTGCTGAAAAGCCTTGTTACTTTTTCTACTGAATTAAAACAGTGCGCCGTTACCACAGATGCCCTCGAACAGGCAGGGGCAGCCTTACCTGACGGCACACTCAAACATAAACTTTCTGAGCTTTCTCAAATTACAGACCTTTATAACGCACTTGTGCACGACCGCTTCTCCGATGACACCGATTTGCTGACGCGCTTGGCAGACCTGATTCCGGAAACGGATTATTTTGACGGTAAAACTGTCGTGCTTGACACATTCTGCGGCTTTACAAAGCAAGAGCGAAATGTCATTGCGGCCATGCTTCGCCGCTGCAAAGATGTATATATCACTTTTTGCATGGATGCAGCAAAAAGCGAAGATGCCTTGCTATTTGATAATATCCGCGATGAGGTGGAAAAGCTCAAGCGCGTGTGCGCCCGAATTTCTGTGCCTGTCGCAAAACCTGTGCTTTGCACAGCTGCAGAAGACAGCAAAACGCCGGAATTGCGCGCACTGGAAGAAAATGTTTTCCGTGCGCAAAAAGAAGCGTTTTCCGACACGCCTGTCGGATTACAAATTTTCTCTGCCGCTAACCGAACCGATGAAAGCGATTTTGTCGCGCGCGAAATTCGAAAGCTTCTGCGCGAAGAGAACTACCGTGCCGGCGATATTGCCGTTATTGAACGAAGAAAAGACACCTACGACCACGAGCTTAACGCCGCGTTTCAAAAATTCGGCCTGCCGTTTTTTGAAGACAAACGCCAGCCGGTTAATATGCAGCCGTTAATGCAAATGATTTCCGGCCTTTTGGATATAGCCGCCGACGGCATCACAACGGAAGTGCTGCTGCGCTATTTGAAAACCGGGCTTGCAGGGCTTGCCGCCGACGAAGCCGCCGACCTTGAAAATTATGCGGTTATGTGGAATGTCGACCGTGCAAAATGGCGGTCGGATTTCACCGGGAACCCCGCCGGGCTCGGGCGCGAGATGCAGGAGCGAGAAGAGAAAAAGCTTGCGAAATTAAACGAATTGCGCCGCCGTGCAGTCGGCCCCGTGCTCGCGTTTCGGAAAGAATTTGAATCCGCGTCAGGATTAGATAAATCCCGCATGCTTTACGATTTTCTGCAAGCGGTGCACGCCGGCGAAAGCCTCAAGACTTTAGCGCAGCAGTTAGCAGCAAACGGCCAGACTGCCGTCGCTGAACAACAGAACACCGTTTGGGAAATGCTGATGGACATGCTCAACAAACTGGCGCTCGCAATCGGCGAATCCGTCTTGTCCGCGAAGCGTTACCGCGAGTTGTTTTCCGTTTTGCTGGGGTGTGTCGATTTGGGGCAGATTCCGCAGGGACTTGATGTGATTACCGTCGGCGCTGCCGACCGTATCCGTATCGCGCCGCCGCGCGCTGTATTTTTGGTGGGTACGAACAGCGGCTGTTTCCCGCAAACACCGCCGACCGACGGTATTTTGAGCGATACCGAGCGCAAAACCTTGGAATCTTTAGGCGTTCAGCTGACCGAAACTGCGGAATTCAAGGCGGTAGATGAATATTTCTATGCCTATTACGCCATGACGCTCCCACGCGAAAGACTGACGGTTTCTTATGCGTTGGCGGATTACCGCGGCAACGGGCTTTCGCCTTCTGAAATTATTTCAGAAATGCAAGATATTTTTCCGCAAATTGCCGTGACGGACGCTTACACCTTGCCGCCCGAGAACCGCGTGGAAAGCGCGGCGGAAGCGTTTGAGACTATGGTGGCGCAATTTACGGAAAATACGCCGCTTTCGGCTTCTCTGATAGCCTATTTCCGTGCGCGTGAAGATTACAAGGCGCGGGAATCGGCTGTGGAAAAAGCGATTTTACACCTGCCGACAGCGTTTCAAGACCCCGAGCTTGCCGAACGCCTGTTCAAAAAAGATATACTGATTTCCGCTTCTAAAGCAGAAGTGTTTTATAAATGTCCGTTTTCCTATTTCTGCAAATTCGGCTTAAATCTGAACCCTTTAAAGAAAGCGGAGCTGGATTTTGCACAAAGCGGTACATTTATTCACCATTGCCTTGAAAAAATCCTGTCGGAAAACGACCGTGACGCCTTGCATGAGATGTCCGACGATACTTTGCACGAAAAAATCCAGACGGTTTTAGAGGAATATATTGAGGAAAAACTCGGCGGAGGCGCCGACAAAGAACCGCGGTTTATGTTTCTTCTTCATAACCTTTGCGACACGGTGTTTGACGTGATAAAACGCTTGATTGCCGAATTTTCCGTGAGCGCCTTTATTCCGACCGATTTTGAACTTTCCATTGGGCCGGACGGCAACATTCAGCCTTACCGTTTGTCGCTTTCTGACGGCGGCTCTATACGGATTATCGGCTCGGTTGACCGCGTGGACGTGATGGAAAAAGACGGAAAAAGCTATCTTCGCGTGATTGATTATAAATCCGGCGGCAAAAAATTTGATATGTCTCAGGTGCTGTCGGGCTTAAATATGCAAATGCTCATTTACCTGTTTGCAATTTGCGAAAACGGAGAAGATCGTTACGGCGATATTATGCCGGCGGGCGTTTTGTATTTTCAGGCAAAGACGGTGGAGGATAAGCTTTCGCGAAATGCCGATGACCAAGAGATTTTGGAAAAACGCTTGGAAAACAGCCGTATGGACGGTGTGGTTTTGGATAACACCGATGTCGTTCTCGGCATGGATTCTTCCGTTTCCGGTCGCTTTATCCCGGTTAGCGCCGATAAGGGTGGCTTCAAAGGGAATTTGTTGAGTCAAAAGGTGTTTGACACCCTGAAAGAGCATATGGACAAAAACTTACGGGAAATGGCAGAGCGCCTGCACCGGGGCGAAATTCCCGTCTTGCCGGCATATAACAAAAGCGAAAATGCGGCTTGTAAATATTGCGACTTTAAAGCCGTCTGCGGTTATGAAGAAGGCGACACCGTTCGGGAACTCCCGAACTACGGCACATTTGCCGCCGTGAAAAAAATACTCGAAACGGAAGGGGAGGAACAGTAATGAGCGCACGCGATTGGACCGATGAACAAAAACATGCCATTTATGCGCGCGGGGGCTCTATGCTGGTTTCCGCCGCGGCGGGCTCCGGCAAAACCGCCGTGCTTGTCGAACGCGTGATTCAAATGGTTTGTGACACTGCGAACCCCCACCCGATTGACCGCTTTTTGATTGTGACATTTACCAAAGCCGCTGCCGCGGAAATGCGCGAACGCATCGGCAAGGTTCTGTCTCAAAAGCTCGAACAAAACCCGACAAACGCTTACCTTCGCCGTCAGCAAATGCTGCTGCCTTCGGCAGAAATCTGCACGATTGACAGCTTTTGCTCGACTGTCGTTAAACGCTACTTCCACGAACTCGGCATTGCGCCGGACTTCCGAATGCTGGACGACAGCGAGCGCGCCGCACTGGAGGACGAGGTCGTCACAAATTGCGTCAACACATTGTGCGAAAAAAAGAGCGCCGCGTTTCGTGACCTTTCCAACCTTTTTGCGCTCGGCAGCTCCGACGCGACGCTGAAAGATGCAATTTTAACACTTTTCAGAAATGCACAGGTTTACCCGTCGCCGGAACGCTGGCTTCGCGAAATTCCCGCTGTCTATTCGCCGGCGCTCTCCATACAGGAATCGATTTGGTATCCGCTCGTTTTGCAAAATGTCCGAGACTGCTTAGATGAGGGCAAACGCACTGCACAGCAGGCGCTCGACTTGATGTGTGACGACGCCCCGCTTGCAGAAGCTTATGCACCGGCGATTGAAAGTGACTTGCAAATGATTTGCGAACTGGATGCGCTCGCTTCTTCGGACAGTTGGGATGCTTTACTGGAAGCTGCGCAGGGTTATAAAAATAAGAAAGAAAAATTTAAACGGGTTCCAAAAGAATATAAAGACAGCGCTATACAGGCCAATGTCAAAGCGCTTCGGGAAAGGGCAAAAAAAAGTATAGAGTCTATTCCCGAACTGATGCCCTGTTCCGAACAGGAATTTCAAGAAGATATGGCGTTCCTCCAGCCGGTGGTGCAACTTTTAATTGATACCGTTTGCGCGTTTTCCGAAGCGCTGTTTGCAGAAAAACTCACGCAAAACGCCTATGAATTTAACGACATTTCCCATATGACCTTAAGCCTCGTTGTGACACAGGAACGGGACGGCTCTTACCGCAAAACGGCGGTCGCTGACGCACTGCGGGAAAAATATGATTATATCTTTTTAGACGAATATCAGGACACGAACGAAATGCAGGATTTGCTGTTTTCGGCGATTTCCCGCGACGAGCAAAATTTATTTATGGTCGGCGATATCAAACAGAGCATTTACGGCTTCCGCCTTGCCATGCCGGAATTGTTCCTTAACCGCCGCGCTTCTTATGCCGATTTTGACGGTAAAACCTTTCCGGCGCGCATTACGCTCGACCGCAATTTTCGTTCTCGAAAAACCGTTGCGAAAGGCATCAATTTCATGTTTGACCGGCTGATGACGCCGGAAATCGGCGGTGTGGATTACCGCGCGACCGAGCGGTTAAACCCCGCGGCGAAATTTAACGAACAAGAAGACCCGCCTTTGGAATTGCACCTTTTAACTTCCAATGCCCCGACAGAGACCGGCAAACTGCCGGAAGCGGAATATTTGGCGGGACTTATCGAGAAGCTTATAGAATCCGGCATGCTCGTGACCGGCAAAGACGGGGAAAAACGCCCGGTGCGGTACGGCGATATTTGTATTTTGATGCGTGCGCTGGGCAACGCGCCGAAATATCGCGACGCGCTGGAAAACGCCGGTGTTCCCGCGTTTTATCAGAAAAAAGGCGGCTTTTTCTCAATGCAAGAAATCCGCGTTATCTTTTCGCTTTTAAAAACGATTAACAACCCGTTGCAGGATGTGCCGCTTGCCGCTTGTTTAATGTCGCCGATTTGGGGGTTTGCGCCGGACGAACTCGCTGAAATTAAGCTGTCATCTCAAGAAGAAACGCTGTTTCAGAAAATGCAAATGTCCGAAACGGCAAAATGCAAAAACTTTTTGGCGGAATATAATGCCCTGCGTGCGCTTTCGGTCACGCTTTCGCCGGCAGCGCTGCTGCGGACGATTTACGAGCGCACCGGCTTTATGGCAATTGCCGGTGCCATGAACGGCGGCGACAACCGAAAGCTCAATTTGCTTTTGCTTTTGGAATATGCCCAAACTTATACCGATAACGGCAAAACCGGGCTTTCCGGATTTTTACGCTATCTTGAAAAATTGGAAGCGAACGAAGCGAAGCTGGAAGCGGCAACCGGCGTTTCGGAATATGCCGATGTCGTGCGGATTATGACCATTCACAAAAGTAAAGGCTTGGAATTTCCGGTCGTGATTCTTGCCAACTGCGGCAAACAGTTTAATCAAACCGACCAACGCCAAAAATTGCTGATTCATCCGGCGTTTAAACTTGGGCTTCGCATTTACGATTCGGCGCGGCGGCGCATTTATACTTCTCTGCCTTATGTCACGACGCAGCTTGCCAAAGATATTGATGCGAAAGCGGAAGAACTTCGGGTTTTATATGTCGCCTTGACGCGAGCCAAAGAAAAATTGATTTTGGTCGGGTCCGGGTCTTATACCCATCGCCTGCCGAAAATTGTCGACCGCGCGGCAACCGTCGCAGGTGATGAAACCTTGCCCGCGGCGTTTGTGCGCGGTGTGAACAGTTATTTGGATTGGATTATCGCCGCATTGGTGCATCACCCGGAAGCGGAAACGCTTCGGGCACTTTCGGAGTTTCCGATGATTCCGAAAGCCGCTGCTGATTTTCATTTGCAGGTGTTCTGTGATGAACCTTTTACCGCAGAGATGAAAGAAACGGAAAGTGCCGAGCCTGCGTTGCCTACCGATGAATGGCTTTCTTATATCGCTTCGCGCGTGGAATATGCATATCCGGGCTTGCCGCTTTCGGTTTGTCCTGCTAAAGTCTCTGCTTCGGCGCTTAATGAAAGCGATACCGGCTTTACCTTTTTTGCAACTGCAAAACCTGCGTTTTTAGGAAAGGGCGGCATGACCCCCGCCATGCGCGGCACGGCGACACACCGCTTTGTTGAGGTCTGCGATTTTGCGGCGGCAAAAGCGGATTTGGAACAGGAAATCAACCGCCTGCAATCTCGTGGATTTTTAACACCGGAGGCGTGTGAAATGCTCGACCGTGATGCGCTGCAAGCTTTTCTTCATTCCGCGTTGCTTGAAAGAATGCAGAAAGCGGACGCACTTTACAGAGAGCAAAAATTCACTGTATTTTTCCCGGCAAGCGAAGTCCAAGGGGATATTTCGGCAGAATTCTCTTCTTCGTGCGTTTTGGTGCAGGGCGTCATTGACTGCGTGTTTTGTGAGAACGGTCAGCTCGTTTTGGTCGATTACAAAACCGACCGAACAAAAAACGAAGACACACTCAAGGAACGCTATAAAAAGCAGCTTGCCGTTTACAAACGCGCCGCCGAAGAAATGTTCGAAATGCCTGTAAAATGCGCTGTTTTATATGCTTTTGATTTGAAAAAAGAGGTCCTTGTAAATATTTGACGAGGATTTCAAAAAAAGACTTGCATTTTATAAAATGCTGTGGTAAAATTCTATCTGCTGTTATAGTAATGTATACTTTAATTGGAACCGAAAGAGGTGACTGAAATGAAGCAGGGAATTCATCCCGAATACAAAACCACGACCGTGAAATGCGCATGCGGCGCTGAGTATGAAACCCGTTCCACCAAGCAGGATCTTCGCGTGGACATTTGCTCAAACTGCCACCCGTTCTTCACCGGTAAACAGAAATTGGTGGACACCGGTGGGCGCGTAGACAGATTCAACAAGAGATTCAATCTGAACAAATAACGCATTCGATGAAAGCGGCGCAGATGTGCCGCTTTTTTCATTTTTAGGAGAAAGACTATGCTTTCTGCATACAAAACCGTGCATGGCGCGGGGTGTGATTCGTTTACTGAAAAGCGCTCGCAATTTATCGGATATGTGCGTCCCGTGCAGTCTGCGCAAGAGGCAACGGATTTTATTGAGGAAATCCGAAAAAAACACTGGGACGCTAAACACAATGTTTTTGCCTATATTTTGCGGGACGGCGGCGTTAAGCGTTACAGCGATGACGGCGAACCACAGGGTACAGCGGGCGTTCCGGTGCTTGATGTGCTCGAAAAAGAAAAGCTTTTTGATGTTGCCGTAGTCGTGACCCGATATTTCGGCGGCGTGCTTTTGGGAACGGGCGGGCTTGTGCGTGCCTATTCGCACACGGCAAAGCTCGCAGTTTTGGCGGGCGGTATTGTCACTAAGGGACCGTGCAGCATTTTACAGGTGGAAACCGACTATGCGTTTTATCAGCGCCTTTTAACCATTTTGCCGGATTGCGGCGCCACGGTGCAAACTTCAGATTTTTCTGATAAAGTGACGCTTTCGTTTTCCGTAGCTTCTGAAAAAGAAACAGCGCTTTGCGAAAAAATCTTTGATGCTTCCGACGGTCGAATCCGAGCGAAAAAAATCGGTGAAAATTTTGCCGAAATTTAAAGGGATGCAGCATTTTTTTGCGTATATCAAAATAAAGACAGTAATGGCGGTGGAAAAATGGATGCTTCTGTTCGCAAGCGTACCGAAGAAATTGAACAAATAACGCTTTCAGACCGTGCGTGCCTTGCGCAAAACAGCCGCGGAAGACAAGTGCCGGAAGAGGAATGCCCGATTCGCACTGCATTTCAGCGCGACCGCGATCGGATTCTCCACTGTAATGCGTTTCGCCGCCTGAAACATAAAACCCAGGTGTTTCTCTCGCCGGAGGGTGACCACTACCGCACCCGGCTGACACATACTTTAGAAGTCTCGCAAATTGCCCGCACCATTGCGCGAGCACTGCGTCTGAACGAAGACCTTACCGAAGCGATTGCGCTCGGACACGACCTCGGTCACACGCCGTTCGGTCATGCAGGGGAGCGTGCACTCGATGAAGTGTTTGAAGGCGGCTTCCGTCATTATGAGCAGAGCCTGCGTGTGGTGGACAAGCTCGAAAAAAATGGCAAGGGGCTTAATCTTACTTACGAGGTGCGCGACGGCATCCGTTGCCACACAACGGGCAAAGAGGCAGACACTTTAGAAGGGCGCATTGTTAAAATCGCTGATAAAATTGCTTACTTAAACCACGACATCGACGACGCCGTGCGCGCCAATGTGATGCGGGAAGAGGATATTCCGCTGGATGTGCGGGAAACACTCGGCGCTTCTAAATCAGAGCGCATCAATACGCTGGTCGTGTCGGTTATAGAAAACAGTGAAAACGACATTTCTCTTTCTTTGCCTGTCAGTCAGGCGTTTGCGGAATTGAACCGCTTTATGTTTAAGCATGTATATACGAATCCCGTCTGCAAAGGGGAAGAGAAAAAGGCCGAGGCGCTTATAAAAAGCTTATATGTCTATTATTCCGAGCACCCCGACAAACTTCCCTCTACATTTTGGCAGACAACCATTGAAGAGGGCGCAAACCGGGCTGCCTGCGACTATGTCGCGAGCATGTCCGACAGCTATGTGTTAAGCGTCTACCACCGCATTTTTATTCCCAAAGCCTGGCTTGAAAAGGGATTTTAATTTCTATAAATTTTAAAAAAGAGGTGATTTAGGTGGCGATTGATGAATCGTATTTGCTGGAACTGCGTTCGCGTGCGGACATTGAGTCAATCGTTTCTTCCTATGTCTCTCTTAAGCGTAAGGGGAAGATTTTAACAGGCCTTTGCCCGTTTCACAATGAAAAAACGCCATCTTTTACCGTTTATCCCGAAACGCAGTCCTATTATTGCTTTGGCTGTGGCAACGGCGGCGATGTCATCACTTTTATCAAGAATATTGAAAACCTTGACTATGTCGAGGCGGTGCGGTTCCTTTCGGAAAAAGTCGGGCTTTCTATGCCGCAGGACAATCATTACGACGCCGGGCTTCATGAAAAGCGCCGCCGCATGTTTGAGGCCAACCGGCTTGCCGCCCGATTTTTCCACAAAACGCTGTATTCTCCGGCGGGGCAGGCTGGGCTTGCTTATTTACATGACCGCGGGCTTTCCGACCAGATTATCACAAAATTCGGGCTTGGGTTTGCGCCGGACAGTTGGGACGCCTTACGCACCGCGCTGCATGCCGCCGGCTTTTCAGACCGGGAACTTTATGAAGCGAACCTGTTGCGCCTAAGTCAAAAAAACGACCGAAAACACTATTACGACGCGTTTGTCAATCGTGTTATGTTCCCTGTAATTGACCTGCGTGGCAATGTGCTTGCTTTCAGCGGTCGTGCGATTACTTCGGATGCGCGTGCAAAATATGTCAATACCAGCGACACGCTGATTTACAAAAAAGGTGAAAATATTTTCGCGTTAAACTTCGCTAAAAAATCCGGTAAGGATTCACTTATCCTCTGTGAGGGTAACATGGATGTTGTTTCCCTGCATCAGGCCGGCTTTGATAACGCTGTCGCAGGGCTTGGCACAGCGCTTACAGAACAGCAGGCGTCTTTGCTTTCGCGCTATGCATCGGAAGTTTTGCTGTGCTATGATTCCGACGAAGCCGGGCAGAAAGCGGCACGAAAAGCGCTGGCGTTGTTTTCGAAAACCACCGTACATGTGAAAGTAATTCATATGGAGGGCGGAAAAGACCCCGACGAAATTATAAAGAAATACGGCCCGGAGCGTTTTAAGTCTTTGATTAGCGATGCGGCAAATGATATTGAATATAAGCTTTTGCAGGCGCGTGAAGGACTGGATGTAAATACCTCTGACGGTAAGGTCAAATTTTTCGAGACCGCTTGTTCTGTCTTGGCGCGGGTAAAAAGTCCCGTGGAATTGGATGTCTATGCCGGCCGGCTTTCGGAAGAACTCGGTGTAGATAAGCAAGCGATTTTACTGCAAGCCAAGCGCATGCATAAGGCCAATTCTTATAAAAATAAAAAAGAAAAGCTCAAAGAAGTGCGGGACTATGAAAAAACCGCAGCAAAGGCGGTTCGCGAGGTGAATCCCGAACGAGAAAAACACCTGCGCGCTGCACGCGCTGAAGAAGTGCTGCTTGCGTCTTTGATGAATAATCCGGCGTTTTTCGGGCAACTCAAAAACAGTATTTCTTCCGATTTGTTTTTGACTTCCTTTAACCGACGCGTTTTTGAGGCGGTTTCTGGGCAAATTGAAAATAATGGGGAGTTTATGTTGTCGGCGCTTTCCGCTTCCGATTTTACCGGTGAGGAAATCAGCGCGGTAGCCCGCATTCAAACACTTATTCCGCAGCTTGCGAACACCATAACGGAGTGCCGAGATTGCATAAATGTTCTCTCAAAGGAAAAAGATAAAAGTGTCCCGGTGGACCCATCGAGTCTGTCGGATGAGGACTATTTGAAACTATTTCGCCAAAATTAGGATTTGTGTGGATCCTTAAATTTACATAAAATGAAGGAGATTTTATGGAGAATTCAGAGAAGAAAAGTCCGGTAATGGCTTTACTTGAAAAAGGCAAAGCCGCCGGTAAGCTCACTACCCAGGAAATCGATGCCGCAATTCTTGAAATGGATTTCGAAATGGATGAACTGGACAAGCTCTATGAAAACATTGAAGCGCAAAATATCGAGATCATCGACGATATGAACGATTCGGCGCTGGACGAGCTGAATTTTGATTCCGAACTGCCCAAAGGGCAGGAGGCGGCGGCCGCCGCTGCGGATTCCCGCAATGTGACAATGGACGACCCGGTCAAAGTGTATCTCAAAGAGATTGGCCGTGTACCGCTGCTCACACCGGAAGAGGAAATTGAACTTGCCATTCGTATCGGCGACGATGATCAACAGGCGAAACAGCGTCTTGCTGAGGCCAACCTTCGTTTGGTGGTCAGCATTGCAAAACGCTATGTCGGCCGCGGCATGCAGTTTTTGGATTTGATTCAAGAGGGGAATTTGGGCCTTATCAAAGCGGTGGACAAGTTTGACTACACCAAAGGCTTCAAATTTTCCACATATGCGACTTGGTGGATTCGTCAGGCAATTACCCGTGCGATTGCCGACCAGGCGCGCACCATTCGTATTCCGGTACACATGGTGGAAACCATCAACAAGGTGAAAAAGACCAACAGCCAGCTACTCCATAAAAACGGCCGTGACCCGACGGCGGAAGAAATTGCCGCTGAGCTGAACATGCCGGTGGAAAAGGTGCGTGAAATTCTGCGCGTTTCGCAGGAACCTGTTTCTTTGGAGACGCCTATCGGTGAAGAAGATGACAGCCATCTTGGTGACTTCATTCCCGACGACGATGCCCTTGCACCGGCCGACGCGGCTTCTATGCTGCTTTTGAAAGAGCAGCTTAACGATGTTCTCAAAACGCTGACTTTGCGCGAGGCAAAGGTGCTGTCTCTGCGCTTTGGTTTGGAGGACGGTCACCCCAGAACACTGGAGGAAGTGGGCAGTGAATTTGGCGTTACGCGTGAGCGTATTCGTCAGATTGAAGCAAAAGCGCTTCGCAAGCTTCGTCACCCCAGCCGCAGCAAAAAGCTTAAAGACTTTTTAGACTGATTTTTTTAAAGCTGTTTTCCTATAAGAAAACAGCTTTTTTTGTGAAAAATACCGTATTGCACCTATATGCAGTGTATGATACAATGTTACTATACTAAAAGTAGGGAGTGTTCATTTTGGAAAGACGCGACAAAATCAATTATTATCTGGACCTTGCCGAGGTGGTTTCACAGCGGAGCACCTGTCTGCGCCGGCGGTATGGTGCAGTTATCGTCCAGAATGATGAGGTCATCTCTACCGGTTATGTTGGCGCGCCTCGCGGTCGCAAAAACTGCACGGATTTGAATTACTGCATCCGTTCCAAAATGAATGTGCCGCGCGGTGAACGATATGAGCTTTGCCGGAGCGTTCATGCTGAGGCAAACGCAATCATCAGTAGTTCTAGAAATAAGATGCTCGGCAGCACCCTTTATTTGGTTGGTGTTGAATGTGACACGGGTGAATATGTGGCAAATGCCAGCAGCTGTTCCATGTGTAAGCGAATGATTATTAACGCCGGTATAGCACATGTTATTATCCGCGACACCAAGGATGACTACCGTATTGTTCATGTGCAGAAGTGGATTGATGAAGACGAATCCTTAAACGGCACAATGGGGTATTGATACATAGATGATTTTTATCTATATTAAAACCGCTCTGTGAAAACAGGGCGGTTTTATAGTTGGATTTGCAGTTTTCCGGGGTCTGCCTTGCCGGCAAGCAGCAAAACAGAAAAGGCGTAAAGGGCTGTTCGGGCGCTTACATTTTGAAAATAAACCGAAAATTCACAAGGCAAAATTTCGGCGCCGTCAAGCGTGTGCACAATTTCCTGCACACTGATGTGCAGGGTATCAGCATCAGCACTGGCAATGCTTACGGCATTGTTCCGTCCGGTGCCAATAGTTAGCAGACCGTCACGGTTGTGGGCTAAATTGAGCCCGTCGGCGATAATGCGGTCAAATTTACAGCTTTTGGAAATTTTGCTGTTCACTGTGTTTGCGCAGAGCAGCAAAAGCTTGTGCCGGGTTGTGATTGTGCGGACCATATCTGTGCTGAATACAAGAAAAGCGGGTGCAGCAGCGGAAAAATCCAAAACGGAATCAGCGGACGCAAAAAGAGCTCCGCCGAATTTCTCAAGGATACAACAGAGCTCTTTTGCATGTTTTTCATTTTCAGAACCGGGGACAACGACTGTAATCATCTTATTCACCGGTAGTAGTATGGCAGTTTCAAAAACACTTATGCAATGTTATTTTAAAACGATTTCCGCAACGCTCACCGGCGGCAGGGTGCAGGAAAGACAGCCATCCTTTAAAACGCAGCCGTCAAAAGATACCGGGTGAACAGCGTCGGGTACTTCGAAAGTGTTGCAGGCTTCTTTCGGCGCTGTGAGCACTCTTGCTTCGGCAATGGCGGAAACATCTGCACTATCCAGAATACAGCGCAGCGGCATGGCTTCAGTCAGCGAAGCATTGCAAAGTGTGAGAACAAATTTACCGTTTTTCGTCAGAGATGCGGAGCAAGATATTAACGGAATATCGTCTTTTGCAGGTGCAGCAACATGTGAAGGCAGAAGTGTGCTGTCCTGATGCGCTTTAAACAGGTCGAATACATGGTAGGTTGGTGTTTTCAGCATATTTTTGCCGTCTGTCAGCAAAACAGATTGCAGAACATTAACGGTTTGCGCGAGGTTTGCCATTTTAACGATGTCCGCATGGTTGTTAAAAATATTCAGCGTAACGGCAGCGACGATTGCGTCACGCATGGAATTCTGCTGATATAAAAAGTCTGGATTCGTTCCCGGCTCTGTGTCGCACCAAACGCCCCACTCATCCACAATAAGCGCAATGTCTGCATCATACCGGCGAATAATCGCTCCGTGCTTTTGAATCAGTTCGTCCATAAATATGGCGTGGGCAATGGTCGAATAGTATTCATCATCTGAAAAAGCGGTCGCGCTGCCTTTATTATCCCAATTGCGCGTCGGTGCGCAGTAGTGATGCATGCTGATGCCGAACGGCTTGGAGCGACGAATAGATTTTACCAGTTTTTCCGTCCAGTCATAGTCGTCGTCACTTGGTCCGCAGGCGATTTTTTTCAGGCGGTTGTCGCCGTAATCTTTGCAAAAAGTCTGATATTTACGATATTCGTCTGCATAGTATTCCGGGCGCATATTTCCGCCGCCGCCCCAGTTTTCGTTCCCGATGCCGATAAAGGGCAACGCCCATGGTTTTTTGCGGCCGTTTTTGCGGCGCAGGTCAGAAAGTGTTGAATGCCCGTCAAAGGTAATATACTCTACCCAATCCTGCATTTCACGCACCGTACCGCCGGACAGGTTTGCGGCGAGATAGGGCTGTGCGCCAAGCAGTTCGCAGAGGTTAAAAAACTCATGGGTGCCGAAATGGTTGGATTCCGGAACTTTTCCCCAGTAATTGTTGACGGTAACAGGGCGGTTTTCTACCGGACCTATGCCGTCGCGCCAGTGATATTCTTCGGCAAAACAGCCGCCCGGCCAGCGCAGGACAGGGATTTTTATGGCGCGAAGCGCTTCGATTGCATCTTTTCGTACGCCGTCTATATTCGGAATATCAGAATCTTTTCCCACAAACAGCCCGTCATAAATGCAGCGGCCGAGGTGTTCGGAAAAATGCCCATAGATTTCCCGATTGATTTTGGTTTTGCCGCCAAGAGCGTCAATAAATATGGTATGCATATAAGTTTCCTCCGCGCAAACTGAAAATTTTAATCATCATACAAGAAAAATGTTAGAAAAGCAATATGAAAAGCAAAGCTTTTTTGCAATTTTTTTAAAATCTTACATAACGGGGGAAAAGCAGAAAAATCCGTGAAAATATTTACTGAAATTGGGAAAAAACTATTGGAAACTTGTTTTATATCGTTTATAATATAAAGGAATATGAACTTAGGGAGGGCTTTTAATGGCTTCCAACTATTCCGTTTCTTTGGCGCGTGTCATTAAAGAGTTTTCTTTTGAGACGCTGTATATGCCGAAAGACCCGGCAGAGCTGTCTGTGACCTCACAGGATGTCAACCGTCCGGGGCTTTTGCTTGCGGGGCGTGACGACTATTTTGACCCCGCGCGAGTGCAGATTTTGGGCCTTTCTGAACTGGAGTTTTTGAAAACACAGACGCCTGTGCAGCAGAGAGAGGGGCTCGACCGCCTTACAAGCCGACACCCGCCTGTAATTTTGATTACCCGCAATTTGGAGTGCCCGGAAACCTTGCGGGAGCTTGCTGAAAAATATGAAGTGCCGCTCTTGCGGACAGAGGAATCTACATCGAGTTGCATGTCCTCGTTGATTTATTTTCTTGGCACAGAGCTTGCTGACCGCATCACGCGTCACGGCGTTTTGGTCGAAGTTTACGGCGAAGGTATTTTGATTGTCGGAGACAGCGGCGTTGGTAAAAGTGAGACCGCTATCGAACTTATCAAGCGTGGTCACCGGCTGATTGCAGACGATGCAGTTGAGATTCGCCGTGTCTCTGCAAAAACGCTGGTCGGCTCCGCACCGGACAATATTCGGCACTTTATTGAGCTGCGAGGTATTGGAATCATCAATGCGCGGCGCATTTTCGGTATGGGTGCTGTCAAACTTACCGAAACCATTAACATGGTGATTCAGCTGGAGCCCTGGGACTCTACAAAGGTTTACGACCGCATGGGTCTTGAAAATGATTATATTGATGTCATGGGAGTAAAAGTTCCGGTCACGGTTGTCCCTGTTAAACCCGGTCGTAACCTTGCTGTTATCATTGAAGTTGCCGCTATGAACAACCGGCAAAAGAAAATGGGCTATAATGCGGCGCGCGAACTGTTACATCATCTTGGCATGGATGATGAGGAAAGTGCCCCGGCAGAAGAACTGGAAATTTGGCAGAACTATTGATGCCATAACATTGCAAATATTTTTTCGGAGGAATCAGAATATGTATAGAATAGGTGTAGATCTCGGCGGAACCAATATTGTGGCGGGCGTCGTTGATGAGTTGTATAAAATCGTCGGCAAGGGCAAACGCAAAACAGCCTGCCCGCGGCCTGCCAAGGAGATATTGGCCGATATCGCCGCAAGTGTAAACGATGCGATTGCAGATGCAGGCATTACGATGGATGAGGTTTCTTCTATCGGTATCGGCACCCCGGGTTCTGTCAACAAACGGCTGGGCATTATTGAATATGCCAATAACCTTGGTTTTGACAAAGTTCCTGCGAGAGATATTCTTTCTAAATATTTCGATAAGCCGATTTATCTTGAGAACGACGCCAACTGCGCCGCACTCGGCGAAGCGGTTGCAGGTGCCGGCGGCAATGTTGAAAACTTCGTCGCCATTACGCTTGGCACCGGTGTTGGCAGCGGTATTATTGTCAACGGCAAAATTGTCAACGGCTGCAACGACGCGGCAGGTGAAATGGGGCACTCGGTCATTGTTGTAGACGGTGAACCCTGCACCTGCGGCAGACGCGGCTGCTGGGAGGCGTATTCTTCGGCAACAGCCCTGGTGCGCCAAACCAAAAAGGCAATGCAGGAAAATAAAGACTCCCTGATGTGGGAAATAGTGAACGGTGACCTTGACCAAGTCAACGGCAGAACGGCTTTTGACGGTATGCGCAAAGGCGACATTGCCGCTAAGGTTGTTGTGGATAAATACATAAAATATCTTGCTGCTGGCATTACCAATACCATCAATGTATTTCAGCCTGATGTGCTTTGCGTTGGCGGCGGTATCGGCTGTGAAGGGGAACCGCTGCTTGAACCCATTCGTAAGATTGTGGAAAAAGAGCGTTACAGCATTCACTGCGGCAAGCAGACACAGATTTGCTCCGCTATCCTCGGCAATGATGCCGGTGTGATTGGCGCAGCGCTGTTAGATGAATAATTTGTGAGGGATTGTTTTGTTCGAAGTGATTATAGCGGCTGCAGAAAAGCATAAAACTGAATATCATAAAGAATTTCCGCTGTCTTCGGTTACCAGTTTCAAGACAGGCGGTCCTGCGGCGCTGTATGTTTTGCCCAGCGGGCGTGACGCGCTGGCGGATATTCTCACAGCCTGCCGTGCGCAAAAGGTGCGGTTTTGCATCATCGGCAACGGCAGCAATCTTTTGATTTCAGATGACGGTTTCCCCGGGGTTGTCATCCGTATTGGACCCGCTTTTTCACAGGTTCAATATCACGGTGACGGCATCGTGACTTGTGATGCCGGCGTTTCTGTGACCGGTCTTTGTAATTTCGCGCTTAAGCACGCGCTGACGGGTCTTGAATTTGCTTTCGGAATTCCCGGCACGGCAGGCGGCGCTGCTTATATGAATGCAGGTGCCTACGGCGGAGAAATGAAAGATGTTTTGTTGGCTTGCGAGCATATTGCGCCGGACGGGTCTTTCGGAACTTTTTCGGGCGACGAGCTTGCTTTGGGTTACCGAAAAAGTGTTTATACAGATTCTGACTATGTGATTACCGGGCTTCGTTTGCACTTGCAGCCGGGTGAACCTTCTGCAATTCGGGCGGCGATGGATGATAAAATGTCTCGCCGCAAAGCGAAGCAGCCGCTTGAATATCCGAGTGCGGGAAGCACCTTTAAGCGCCCGGAAGGCTACTTTGCCGGTGCGCTGATTGAAGAATGCGGGCTTAAAGGATTTACGGTCGGCGGCGCGCAAGTCAGCGAAAAACATGCCGGCTTTGTCATCAACAAAGCCGGCGCGACTACAACGGATATTTTGAATCTGATTCACGCTGTTCAAGAGCGTGTGTACGCGCAAAAGGGCGTACATTTGGAAACGGAAGTAAAATATATAGGATAGGAAGTGAGCCAAAATGGATTTGGTCATTGTTACCGGACTTTCCGGAGCAGGGAAGTCCCGCGCGATTGACGCGTTAGAGGATATCGGATATTTTTGTGTAGACAATATGCCGCCGGAGCTGATTACCACCTTTGTGCAGCTTTTATTGAAATCTAAGGAAAAACGCGATCGTGTGGCGCTGGTTGCAGATATTCGGCTCGGCAGTTCCTTTTCCTCTCTGTTTGATGTTTTGGGCGACCTTGAAAATATGAAGGTCAAATATAAAATCCTTTATATTGACGCAGACAATGAGGTCATCATGCGTCGTTATCAGGAAACACGCCGTAAGCATCCGCTGGCTGATGAATTCAGCACGCCGTCGATTTTACAGGCAATTAATAAAGAGCGGGAAATCTTGCTGCCTGCACGGCAGAAAGCAGATTATATCATTGATACATCCGATGTCACCAGCTCCCAGTTTAAGGAGCGTGTTGCAAACCTCTTTTTGGATAATGCGGAAAGTGCACTGAAAATTTCCTGCATTTCTTTCGGCTTTAAATACGGCGCACCGAAAGAAGCGGATTTGGTCTTTGATGTGCGCTGCCTGCCTAACCCGTTTTATATTCCCGAATTAAAACAGCACACCGGGCTTGAAGAACCGGTGCGTAACTTTGTCATGAAATTTGACCAGTCGAGAGGTCTTGAAATCAAACTGCTTGATTTGTTGGATTACCTCTTGCCCTTATACAGAACCGAGGGAAAAAGTCAGCTGACCATCGCCATTGGCTGCACAGGCGGCAAGCATCGTTCCGTCGTATTTGCAGAGCTTATCAATAAGCATTTGCTGGAAACCGGCGCCAACAGCCGTGTGTATCACAGAGATATGAAAAGGTAGAGAGTCATTATGTCTTTTTCTTCGGAGTTGAAAGAAGAGCTTTTGCGCATCGAGCCGGAAAACGCCTGCTGTCAGTTGGCGGAATGTTATGGCCTGTTTTTATTTGGCCGCGGCTTTTCGGCAAAAGACATCTCCATTTCCACAGAAAATAAGGCGGTTGCCGAAAAATACAGATATTTAACGGAACGCCTTTGTTTAAAACCTGCCGATTTGGAGCAGTCAACGGCCAAAAAATTTCGGGTTGCTGTTGAGCAGCGGGCGGACAGGCTTCGGGTGCTTGCCGCGTTTGGTTACGACGGCACGGAGCGAGCCAGACGCCTGAACTGGAGCAATATTGCGGACGACTGCTGTGTCGGCGCATTTTTGCGCGGTGCTTTTTTAGCCTGCGGCACCATTAGCTCGCCTGAAAAAAATTATCATTTGGAGTTTGTCGTTCCGCATTATAACCTTAGTCAGGACTTAAAAAAGTTTTTGGAAAACAGTGATTTTTCGCCCAAAGAGGTTCAGCGCAACGGGCTTTATGTGCTGTATTTTAAAAAGACAGAGGAAATTCAAAATCTGCTCGGCATCATGGGTGCTTCTAAATTTGTCATGGAGTTTATAGATGTCATTGTTTACAAAGACATACGCAATAATGTGAACCGCCGGTTAAATTTTGAAAACGCCAATTTAAACAAAACCGTCAATGCCGCGGTTCGGCAAACACAAAGTATCCAAAAACTGAAAAAAAGTGTGAAGTTTCGGGAGCTGCCGCCGGAATTGCAGGAAATTGCAAACTTAAGGCTTGAAAATCCCGACTTTTCCTTGCAGCAGATTGGCGATGCACTTTCGCCGCCGATGTCTCGTTCCGGGGTTTATCACCGCCTTCAAAAACTGTGCAGTTTGGCGGAGAAAATGAAATAAATTAAAGGTGTTGGAGAACATTATGAAAATACTTGCAATCGATATTGGCGGCACTGCCATCAAATATGGTATTGTTCGTGAAGATTTTTCTATTGAACAGTCCTTTGAGATTCCGACCGAAGCCAATCTCGGTGGGCCGCATCTGATGAACAAAATCATGAATATTGTCGGCGAATATGCAAAGGAGGTTGCCTGTGTCGGCATCAGTACGGCGGGGCAGGTCAACAGCGAGCTTGGCAAAATCATTTTTGCAAGTGAGAATATCCCGAACTATACCGGCATAGAAATTACCAAAACCATTCAAAAGAAATACAATCTGCCTGTCAGTGTGGAAAATGATGTAAATTCCGCCGCCACCGCAGAGGCGAACTTTGGCTCCGGGCGCGGTTACAGCGATTTTCTGTGCCTCACCTACGGCACCGGTGTTGGCGGCGCCATGTGGATAAACAATAAAATTTATACGGGCGAGCATTTTTCAGCCGGCGAATTCGGGCACATTGTTACCCACACCGGCGGCAGAAAATGTACCTGCGGCAACAACGGCTGCTATGAAATGTACGCCTCCACCCGAGCGCTTGTGCAGGGTGTGAAAGAAGCAACCGGAAAAACCTTAACCGGCCGCGAGATTTTCCAGCCCGAATACTTCAACAATGTTACGATTCGTGCGGTCATTGACAACTGGATTGATGAAGTAATCGGGGGACTGATTACGCTGATTTTTATTTTCAACCCGCCTTGTATCATTCTCGGTGGCGGCATTATGAATGAGGATTATATTATTGAGGAAATCGGCAGGCGCATTCATGCCCGCCCGATGCATAGCTGTAAGTCTGTTGCCATTAAGAAAGCGGAAATGAGAAATCAAGCCGGAATGCTTGGCGCCGCGCTGCTCGCTAAGAAAAGACTGCAAGAAAAATTGCCGGAATAAATGCAGGATTTTGTATTGACAAACCGAGGATTCTGTATTAGAATTGCTTTACCTCGTGAGGGAGTAGTCAGCATCGTTTGGTGCGGCAAGTCAACATACTGACCGTTTGGTCTGGCTTACCTGAAATGACAAGACTCATGTACGGCTTTTTTGCTGTGCATGGGTCTTTTTTTGCGGCAAAAAAAGAATAGGAGTGAACACAAATGGGGATTGGAGAATTGTTGTTGATTGGCATTGGGCTGTCTATGGATGCATTTGCGGCGTCGGTTTGTCAGGGCCTGAAAATGCACAAGATCCAGCCGAAGCAAACCCTGATTATTGCATTGTTTTTCGGCGGGTTTCAAGCGCTGATGCCGCTTATCGGCTGGGTGCTCGGCAAACAGTTTGAAACCTATATCACAAGTATTGACCACTGGATTGCCTTCGTTTTGCTGGCTTTCATCGGTGGAAAAATGATTTTTGATGCGCTGAAAAAAGAAGAGGATAAAGAAGACGACGCGCCATTCAGTATTCGGGAAATTTTTTTACTGGCGATTGCCACCAGCATTGATGCTTTGGCGGTCGGTATCACTTTTGCTTTCCTGCAGGCCAACATTTGGGTCAGCATCAGTTTAATCGGCTGCACGACCTTCCTGTTATCTGCTGTCGGCGTGTTTTTGGGACATAAATTTGGCGCAAAGCATAAAAATAAAGCTGAGCTTGCCGGCGGCGTGATTTTAGTTTTGATTGGTCTTAAAATCCTCCTGGAACACTTAGGAATCCTTTCTTTCTAACGCTGCACACCTGCGGAAGTGACCGCATACAATGGAATGCGGAAAGCAGGTGAACTATGCGCAAAAGAAAAAGCAGAAAAAAGCGCCTGTTCTTTTCGGTGACAGCGTTTCTGTTGGTACTTATACTTATTTTGGCCGCCTTTCTGAAAATGCGTCCTGTTGTCATTTCCTATGCGCAAAACACAGCAAAGCGCATGATGATTACTTCCGCCAACGAAGCCGTTGCTGCACTGGTTTCAGAAAATGATATTGCCTACGATGACATTGTGCACTTGAGCAAGGATGCATCGGGCTATGTTACAAGCCTGCAAGTCGATGTGTTTACAGCCAACCTGATCAAGAGCCGGATTTCCCTGGAAATATCAGAACGCGTGGCACAAAAAGAAGGATATACCATCTCGATACCCATTGGCACTTTCCTTGGCAATGAATACACAAACGGACTGGGACCGAAAGTTCACTTTACCATGCAGCTGGTTACCAACACGGTAGCGGATTTTTCGTTTCAATTTGAGCAGGCAGGATTAAATCAGGTTATTCACCGCGTTGTTTTGGAGCTGGAAATCAACGGCAGGCTGATTATGAAAGGCGCGACTGACAGCTTTTCAGTCAAAACCTCTGTTCCGGTTGCAGAAACCGTAATTGTCGGCATGACGCCGGATGCCTTCACGCAGGTGTTTGAAAGCGGTTACAGCGACACGGCAGGACTTATAAACGACTATGGTGCGGTCGTCATCGAATAACAGAGCAAAAAAGCGAAGGGAGAATATACTCCTTTCGCTTTTTTTAAAATACATTTTTCACATTTGGGTTTTCGGCTTCCTGCAAATGCTGAAACCGATAGTGTATTTCACACATATCTTCATAAACGCCTTCAAAATCCTCTGTGCTTGCCTTGTCGGAAAGCCCGCGGATGAGAATGTCCAAGTCGTCAGTTTCATGGTGGTTGACAAATGCCCCCAGCAAAGAGTCATATTTTTTCCATGCTGATAAAAACGCATTTATAGCGTTCTTTTGATTTTCTGAATCTTCCGCCTTAGCTGCGGCAATCACGGCGTCAGCCTTTTCTTCCATTTGCAGGCAAATGTGCTGCAACCCGAAATATCCGCCGGTTGAAAGCACAGCAGCAAGCAGCAGGCAAAGAATTGCAATCCACAGTCGTTTCATTTGGTATCCGCCTTTTTAATCATGTGCGTGTTGCCGTTTTTATCCATTGTCATTAAAAGGACATCTTTTACTATAATATGCTTTTTTTGAATCAGCTTATCCATTTTCTCCGGGGTCATGTTGCACTCTTTAAAGTCTGTTTCCACGATTTTGCCGTCGCTGATAATAACGGTCGGCATGCCGTTGTCAGGCAACTGCACTTTTAAATTTCCGGCAGCAGGTACGGTGTGTTCCGGCTTTAACAGCACGCTTAAAGTCCCGTCTGTCTCAACAATTGCATATTGGACTGTCGTAATGTCAAACACATCTTTTTTGCGCAGCGCCTCCAACAAATCATCAATTGTAAAGCGTAACCGCTGCAGCTGTTTTTGATCGACAACCCCATTGCGTATTACAATCAGCGAGTTGCCTTGCAGCAATGTGCGAAACCGCAGGCTTTTTAAACTTATTACGGAAATTACAATTTCAAAGCCGATGAGCAAAAGCACCGGAATCACAGTGTGTATCAGCGGGATTTCCGGGTCCTGCATCGGAATGACCAAAATTTCAGACAACAAAATCGTCAGCACCAAGTCGGCAGGCTGCAGCTCGCCGACTTGTCTTTTGCCGAGAATGCGAATGGTAATGAGAACAAGAATATATAAAATGATTGTACGAAATAAAGTGATTAGCATTTTTTATCCCAGCTTTATTCTTTTCCTTTGAGAATATCGTGTGTGTCTTCGGTCAAAATATTACAGGTGATTCTATGTGGAATTGGATAAAAAATGAAATGGAAAAAATCACACAGCCGGTTTCTTCCAACAGCACTTCTGTGCCAATCAGCCGTTCTCTTGAAGAGAATATCGTCTATTTTAAAGAAAAGCTCGGCACAAGCTTTGATATTATGTATAAGCAAACACAAATTGGCGGCAACAAAGCCATGCTTATTATGGATGACGGTATGTGTGACAATCTTTTGGTGACGGGGCAAGTCGTTAATCCAATCTTAACGGCGCAAAATCTGCCTGAAAAACCCGAAGAGCAGATGGCATATATCCGCGACTGTATTTCCAGCGGGATAGACCAGCGAGAAGAATACAGTTTGGACGAAGCTATAAAACAGGTGGTGTCCGGACTGGTCGTTTTATTTATTGACGGTGTTCCATTCTGTGAATGCTTCGGTGTGCAAGGGTTCCCGAAGCGGGGCATCGAAAATGCACAAACTGAAGTGCAGGAACGAGGCTCGCAGGAAGCGTTTGTGGAAAGCTTTAAAGATAATGTGGCGCTCATCCGTCGGCGAATTCGCTCTCCTGTGGTTCGGTTTGAGGTCCAAGAGGTCGGCACAACCAGCCAAACACGCGTTTGTGTCTGCTATTTTGCCGATCGTGCCGACAAACAGATGGTGGAAACGGTCAAAAGCCGCTTGAATAAAGCAAACCTGGATGTTGTGCTCGGTGCCGGTTACCTGCGCCCGTTTTTAGAAACGGAGGTCGTATCCTTGTTTTCCGGTGTCGGAACGACGGAGCGGCCGGATACCGCCTGCGCAGAAATGGCAGAGGGGCGTGTTGTCATTTTGGTAGACGGTACGCCGTTTGCGCTGATTGTGCCGTATCTGTTTTCTGAAAACTTCCAATCGCTGGATGATTATAACCATAAACCGCATTACGCTACTTTTATTCGTGTCTTAAAGTTCTTTTCGTTTATTTTAAGCGTTTTTCTGCCGGGGCTTTATGTTGCTGTCTGTACTTTTCATCAGGAAATTTTGCCGACGGCTATGCTTTATGATACCGCCGTACAGGAAAGCGTCACGCCGTTTCCGGTTATGTTAGAGGCAATCTTCATTCATTTTATTTATGAAATCGTGCGCGAAGCGGGTCTGCGCATGCCGAAATCCGTCGGACACGCAGTCAGCATTGTCGGGGCGCTGGTGATTGGTGACACGGCTGTGTCTGCGGGGCTTATTGCCGCACCGATGCTGATAGTGGTTGCCATGACGGCAATCAGTTCATTCGTTGTTTCAAAAATTTACTATCCGGTTTCCCTTTTACGGTTTGCTTTTATGATTATCGGCGGAATCGCAGGTTTTTACGGCATTGTCATTGGGTTTGGTGTAGTGCTTGTCAATATTTGTGCGATGCGCTCCATGCAAACACCGTTTACCGCACCTTTTTCACCGACGAATCCCGGTGCGCTTTTCCGCGACTCCTTTTTGCGCCTGGGGTGGAAATGGCTTGGCAGGCGTGAATTAAAAATAAAAAGCTTGGAGAAATAACATGGAAAAAAGTACAAAAATAAGCATTTGGCAGTTGTTTTCCATTGTGTTGCTGTCAAGACTTCTGACCCTTTTAACTTATACCCCGGTGGGCGCAGAAGGCTTAGAGCACACTTCCGACTATTTTGCAGCGGTCGGATTTGCCGTTTTGTTTATTCTGCTGTTTTCTTTGCCGCTTGTGTGGCAGAGAAAAGCATTCCCAACGCTTGACATTGTCGATGTTGCTTATTGCGCGTCACCGCTTCTTTCCAAAGGCACGGCGCTTTGTCTCGCATTTTTCTTTACATTCAATGCACTGACAACGCTTGGCAAGCTTGAATGGTTTGTTGGAACGATTATTTTTCCCGAAAACAGCAGTTTTCTTTTTGTACTGATTTGTGTTATCGCTGCCTGTTATGCTGCTACGCTCGGCCTTGAGGCGATTGGCAGGGCAAGCGGCATATCGTTAGCTGTTTTCTGCGCCTCCTTTATTTTTATTATGCTTGCCATGGCGGAAAGAATTGATTTTCTCAACTTTTCGCCTATGTTTTATGACGGTGTGCAGCCATCATTGAAAGCCGGTTTGGATGCCGCGTCGCGTACAGTGGAAATTGCCGTGCTTTCTGTTTTGATGCCGCGTGCCAGCGGAAAACCGGGAAAAATGTATGCCGCCTGGATTTTGTCGTTGGGCGGCGGAATGCTTTTGGTTTTCTTTTTTGTTTTGGGCGGACTCGGTGATTTTGTGCTCAGCCAGCTTTTCCCAATACATGCAATGGCAGAGTTGTCGCAATTCAGTGTGTTTCAGCGGTTCGATGTCTTGCTGACAGGCGTTTGGATTCTAACGGCCTTTATTAAAATCAGCTTGCTTTTGTATTTGCAGGCCATGCTTCTGCAAAAATCCTTTTCGGCTAAGTGGAAAAACCTTTATATCCTCGCAGCGGGCATTTTGATTTTTGTTGTTCAAATTTTATTTGGCGGCGTATTTTCCGAATTCTTTTTCGGGACGGCGCTTTGGGAAAGAATGCTGTTTTTTGCTGTGTTTACACTGGTGATTCCAATTATTGCTTTAACTGCTGCAACTTTAAAAAGGAAGCGTGCTCATGAAAAAAATTCTTAAGATACTTGTTTTACTCGGCTTGTTAGTTTTACTATTTAGCGGCTGTGAAAATTCAGGAAACGAATTAAAAAACAGGCTGATTATTCAAGCGATTGGCATTGATCAGCAAGAAGATGATACGGTGCTTGTTACCCTGCAAACGCTCGATACTGAAATGGCGGGGAATCCGAGCAGCGGTGCAAGCCTCGGGGATGTGGTTACTTCTTTTACAGTTTCCGGAAAAACGGTGGCTGATGCGATTTCCAACGCGGCTACCGTTATAGGCAAAAAACCGCTTTTGTCACAAAACAGATTGATTGTGTTTGGCCGTCAGACAGCAGAGCAGGGAATTTTGCAGCATTTGGATTTTTTTGTCCGTGATACAGAAAATCGTTCTACCGTGCTGTTGGCGGTTTCTGATACAAGCGCTTCTGATGTTGTAAGTGCAAAAATGGGCGAAAATGTTTTGACTGCGGACAGCTTGGAGGATATTCTGCATGCGCAGCAATTCAGCGCCGAGGTGGTCATGCAGGAATTGTATACCGTTATCAACAAAATGGAATCAGACACAGCAGATGCATATTTGCCTGTTTTAAAAGCGGAACAGGAGCAGGAGGGCGAAAGCAAAGTAAAATTATCTTCGGTGGCAGTCTTTGACAAAGATAAGCTGCATTTTGAACTGCACGATGAAGAAATAACTGCACTGCAGCTTTTGACCAATGAAGTGGAAATTGGATTTTTTTTCGTAGAAAATCCGGACTATGACTCCACAACCGTTCTGAAAATAAGAAAAAGCCGGGTAGAAATCCAGCCGGCAGTAAAAAACGATAAAATTTGTTTTGAAATCTGTCTGTGTATGACGGTGGATATTGCAGAAAATCAAACGGAAAAGCCTTTTGGCGTGAGCAAGGATTTTATACAAAGCACAACAAAGCGCGCAAAGGCATATATCACCCGTTTGTTAGACGAAAGCATCAAGCAATCCTTTGTGGCAAATAATGCGGACCCGTATTGCTTTGGCACACGATTTTTAAAGTCGTATGCGAGCTATTATAAAACGCACATCAAAGATTGGAAAACGGTGTTGCCTGAGGTGGAATATGATATCCAAACAGAAATCGAGGTGAAATATGTCGGAAACGGTGCAGAAAATATCTGATATTGCTTGCATTTATTCTCTTTTTTCGCTATGCTTTAGCCGGAGGCGATAGACGATGAATACTTTTTCGCGTATTTATGAAGTCGTGCGGCAAATTCCTTTTGGCAAAGTTGCGACTTATGGTGACATAGCGCTACTTGCCGGGAATCCGCGTCTGGCTCGCGTCGTCGGGTACGCGCTGCATGTGAACCCCGACCCCGAGCATATACGCTGTTATCGTGTGGTTAACCGTTTCGGTGAAGTGTCGTCGGCTTTTGCGTTCGGCGGCAGTAATGCCCAAATAGAGCTTCTTCGGGCAGAGGGCATAGAGGTTAGCGATGACGGACGCGTGGATTTGAAAAAATACCGGTGGTTTCCGGAATAAAAAAGAGGTGCAGTTTTTACTGCACCTCTTTTGGTTTAGACGATTGTTCCGTTTTCGATATTAAATTTAAAGTTTTTACTCTCTCCGTTGATGATGTAATCAATATCCAAAACATCATGGTTCGTTGTCATAAATTCTGCTTTCAGAATTTGAATGTCATCTTTGCGGAAAGTTTCGCACAAAGTCTCCATTTGCACCGGTTTGTAATCGTCCACATTGTCAGAGATGAACAAAACACTGCCGAACAGCTTGTTGACCTTGGCAATAATCTGTCTTTGCTCAAAGGTGCAGTGCATGTTGTTTTCGCGAAGCAAGAAAACATCAGGGTCGTTGCGGAATGCACGGCCGTCTAATGCGCGGCGGAAAATCGTGTTGCAGAGCGTATGTGTTGTAGAAACATTTTCGCGGTGGGTAAAGGTTTGACTTTTCCACTTTAACCCCATATCCGCACCGATTCGGCAATAGTCCACTTTTCCGAAAGCGGGGAACAGCGGCACGCCGCAGCCGAGAATCTGTTTGTCGCCAACGCACTCACGCAAAAAGTCCATCGCTTCGCACATCAGCTGCCCTCTGGTCTTGTTGTGATTGGGCACAATCGCTGCCGCATATAAAAAGTCAAGCTTAACAAGGTCATAACCCCAGTCGTTGAGAATGACATCAAAGAAATGACGAATGTATTCGCGCGCCTCGGGGTTTTCAATATCCAGCGCGTAAAAACCGCCCCAGTTTAAACCGCAGCGCACCGGGCGACCTTTTTTGTCGCGAATAATCCAATCGGGATGGTTTTTGGCGACTTCCGAAACATATTGTGCACCAAAGGGAGCAAGCCAAATGCCGGCTTTCATGCCTTTTTTGTGAATCTTGTCTGCAACGACTTTCATGCCGCAGGGGAACTTTTTGGGGTCGACCGAGAGCCAGTCGCCGACATTGGTTTGGTAACCGTCATCAATTTGGAAAATGTCAATTTCCGCGTCTACGGAAGAGAGTGCCTCTAAATCCTGTGTTACAATCTTGTCGTTGATATTCGGATAATAATTATACCAGGTGGTGTATCCGTTGCAAATCGGCGCCGTAGCTTTCGGAATCTCCATAAGGGCGAACCATTTGTCAAACACTTCGTCCATCGTGCCCTGAAGATTTACGATGTCAAGCACAGTGTATTCACCGTCAATCGCGATGCCCTCTAAATCTTTTTCAACCACAATGGTGTTTTCCTTGGTGTTGAAACGGAAAATGGTGTAACCGGTTCGCTCGTTTAGTGAGGCAAACAAATCATACTGTTCGCCGCGCCGCACATAGCCGTAGGAAAAACCGTGAAAATGTCCGGCTTCTGTTGCGTACTCAACAAAGGTGTAGTCACCGGAGGAGCGGAATGAGGTCATCATAATAAACGGTTTGAAAAAAGGTGAAAGGTAAGACGGCTTGTCATCGGGGAAATATTCACGACAGTCAGTCCATGACTGATATCCGTTCAAAAACAGACGATCATCCGCTTTAAAATCATAGGGAATCGTAATAGAAAGGCTTTGTACTTTTACAGGCACCGGCGTGCGCATTTTTAAAACGATATGGTCTTTATATGCCTTACAATCCATCCGAAAATGTTCGGTTTCAAATTGGTTGGTGATGTAAGAAGTTTTTGCGACCTGATAGGCCACCTGCATTTTAAATTTTTCCATAATAACCTCCGCAAAGTACTTTGTTGCTCCAGTATACCACAAAATGAAGATCATGAAATACCAAATTTAATTTTGCTTTTTTGTTGATTTTGTTAGGGTCATGCAGTAAAATAAAAACAATAAAATGGAAATGAGGCGTGGCATGGATTTTAAAGAACGCTACAACGAATGGTTCTTGTTTGATGATGATACAAAACAGGAGCTGTTAAAAATTACAGACGAAAAAGAAATAGAAGACCGATTTTATAAAGACCTTGCATTTGGCACCGGCGGTATGCGCGGTGTTATGGGGGCGGGTTCCAATCGCATGAATCGATATACGGTTGCTCGCGCCACGCTTGGCCTTGCAAATTACTTGGCGGATTTTCCCGGCCCGCAGAAAAGTGTTGCAATCGCTTATGATTCCCGCAACAATTCCGAAGACTTTGCCAAATGTGCGGCGGAAGTTCTTGCCGTGAAAGGCATTACCGTTTATCTGTTCGACCGAATTACACCGACACCGGTGCTCTCTTTTGCGGTTCGGCACCTTTGCTGTGTTGCCGGCATTGTGATTACAGCCAGCCACAATCCCAAAGAATACAACGGTTATAAGGTTTATGATGAAAACGGCTGTCAGCTCGTGCCGGCGCTTGCCGACCAAGTGATTGCCCGCGTACAGGAGATTACAGATTATCGTTCTATTCCGCGGTTGGATTTTGAGGTGGCGCTGCAAAGCGGCATGATTCAAATGATTGGCAAAGAGGTTTTAGACGCATTTCTCGCCGCCGTAAAAACGCAGGCGCTGTATACAGATTCAACGGACTTGAAAATTGTCTATACACCTTTGCACGGAACAGGCAATATTCCGGTTCGCCGTATCCTCGCCGATTATGCGGTTTCCGTCGTGGAAGAACAGGCTGTGCCGGACGGGAATTTTTCCACGGTGCGTTCGCCCAATCCTGAAGAGAAAGACGCGCTTAATTTGGCGATTGTCTGCGCTAAAGAAAAAAATGCAGATTTGGTGCTCGGCACAGACCCCGACTGTGACCGCGTAGGCATTGCTGTGCGCCACAACGGCGACTATGTGCTTTTGACAGGAAACCAGGTCGGTGCGCTCTTGGCGGATTTTGTGCTTCGCTTTAAGGCGGAAACGCTCAACGAAAAATCCACTTTGGTTAAAACAATCGTTACCAATGACCTCGGTGCAAACATTGGCAGAAAATATGGTTTGCAGATTGTGGAAACCCTGACCGGCTTTAAATATATCGGTGATCAGATTAACCGTTACGAGAAAACCGGCGAAAAAGAATTTGTCATGGGCTATGAAGAAAGCTACGGCTATCTCGTCGGCACGCACGCACGCGATAAAGATGCCGTGGTCGCCTCCATGCTCATTTGTGAGATGGCGGCATTCCACAAGAAAAACGGCAAAACGCTTGTGGACGTACTGGAAGAAATCTATGCGGAATATGGGTTTTATCTCGATGCGCTCGACTCGTTTGTGTTGCAGGGGATTGACGGTGTGCAGAAAATGAACGCCGTGCTTGACATGCTTCGCGCCCGCGGGGCGAATGCTTTCCCCGGCGTAGAGACGGTGCAGGATTTCTTACAGGGCATCGGCGATTTGCCGAAAGAAAATGTATTGAAATTTTTGTTTGTGAATGGAAGCTGGCTTGCAGTCCGTCCCTCGGGTACGGAACCAAAGCTGAAAGTGTATTATTCCGTTCGAGGGGAAACACGCGAGGCGGCAGCTGAACAGCTCTCTGTGCTCCGCGAACAAATGAAGGCGGTGGTTGAGGCGTGAAACTTGAAGAGTATATGGAATCCGTTATCCGCCCCAAGATTCAGGGGGACGGCGGCGAAGTGCGTTTCCAAGGGTATTCCGACGGAAAGCTTACGCTCGTGTTTCAGGGTGAATGCTCCAAGTGTTTAATTTTAGACCGTTGTCTTCGCTGGATTGAAAGTGAAGTGCAAAAAGACTTAGGGCTGGGCGTCACCGTCTGCGCAGTTCGCAAAAAGCCGTACTTTTGGGATAAATAAAGGAGAAACCTATGGCACATATCAAAGTTGTACGAAGAAGCATGCGCCCGGAAGAATGGACGGATTTGCGCTTTGAATGGCTCAAACGCCATATTTACGCCAAAAAATATGAAATCAAAACCTTGCAGATTCGCGACGCGCGCCAGGTTTCCGAAATGGAATATGCCTATTACGAAGCGGATTACCGCCCGCTTATAAAAGGCGATATGTATTTTACGCCGGACGGCACGGCGTTTATCCGCGGCGATATTGTTATTCCCGAGGATATGCGCGAGCAAGAGCTTTGGTTTTCTTTGAAAACCGCGGCGGAAATCATTGTAAAAGTCAACGGGAAATATGTAGGCGGCGTCGACCCGAACCGCGACCGCATTTTGCTTTCACCTTATCTTGCGCCGGGCACGGAAAAGCTTCATTTTGAAATGCAGGGTTATAACCGTTCGAAACCCGACGACGAGCGCAACCCGGAATCTTTGTCCGTTCGCGGATGCCGTCAGATTTTTGAAGGCGCTTATCTTGCCACGATTCGCCATGATGTTTTGGATTTGGTTTATGACTTGGAATTGCTGCTTGATGTGGCAAAATGCGAGCTGTTTAACGAAGACTACCGTGCGTTTCTCAATCGGGAACTGAACAACGCGCTCAATTATATTGACTTTGAAGATGACGATTTACCGGGACTTTCCGAAGCAAAGCGCTATGTAGACGAAGTTATATATGCCAATACCGATTACAAGGGGAGCGGCGATGTCGCTTTGATTGCCCATTCCCATTTAGACATTGCCTATTATTGGCGGCGGATTCACGCGGTGCAGAAAAATCTGCGCACGGTGCTCATTCAGCTGCGCTTAATAGACCGTTACCCGCAGTTCCACTACACGCACACCCAAGCGTACACCTATGAAACGCTGGAAAAATATTACCCGGAAGTGTTTGAGGAGCTTCGTGAAAAAATTGCCAACGGACAATTCGAGCCGGTGGGTGCGATGTATGTTGAGCCGGACTGCAACATTCCGGCGGCGGAAAGTCTTATCCGTCAATGCCTTTACGGACAGCAGTATTTCCGCGAAAAGTTTGGAAAAACCATTCATAACTGCTGGCTGCCCGATGTGTTCGGCAACAGCTGGATTTTGCCGCAGATTCTTAAAAAAAGCGGCGTTGATTATTTTGTGTCCAACAAAATGTCAACCTGGAACGATACCAACCGTTTCCCGCATAACAATTTTATTTGGAAGGGCATTGACGGCAGCGAAGTTTATGCCTGTGTGCCGCCAACCCATTTCATTACTTGGAATATGCCAAGCCAGATTCAGGAAAATTGGGAAGCCTATCAGGACAAGAATACCGGCGGGCAGACCTTGTCCATGTTCGGCTACGGGGACGGCGGCAGCGGTGTTACCGAGGAAATGCTCGAGCTTATGAAACGCTTTGACAAACTTTCCGTAATGCCGAAAACCGAGCACACGACTGCCGAAGCATTTT
>CASFBL010000008.1 GCA_949292775.1 uncultured Eubacteriales bacterium | reverse complement strand
AGAAGAAGCACCGAAAAAGTCCAAAAGCGTGACCGATTCAACGGTAAAGCCCTCACTGGCCAAAAGCTGCCCGCAATCCACAGCCACATGCAGTGCACCGTCCTGCAAAGTATAAGAGACAGTCGCTGAAACATATAAATTTCCTTGCGCAACTGTATTCAGTGCGCTGTTCGCCGTCTCACTGTCCAGCGCCATATCATAAGTGACCTGAATACCGTTGGTCATGGGTTTAAACGAAGCGGCCCCGAATGCAACGGAATTGTCCTGAGAATTCAGCACATATTGCTTGCCGCCGCCGGAAACCGTAATCGACAAGACAGAAGTCTGTGCATTCTCGTCGCCCTCGGAAGTGCCCGGCAGCGCCATCCACAGCGCATCTGCGTTGGTCTCCCGAATACCGATTGCATAGGTCACATTGTCAAAATACAACTCAATCAAGCCGGATTTTGCCACATAAATCAAATTACTGGAATCCGCTATATGGTACTGTCTGTCCGTAAAAGTTGCCGGAACGGCGGTCGATGTACCGATTTTCTGCACTTGCACCCCACTGCCGGTGCCGCAGCCCGCCAACAGCAGAACAATCGCCATCAGCAGCGCGGCAACGCGCCAAGCACCCTTTTTTACAGATGTCGTCTTATGCATAGAACCTCTCCTGTTTGTAAGAGTTTTCTGAAATGTGGACAGTATAACATATTTTGCCGAAAAAAGCAAAGTCCCCTGTTTTTAACAGGGGACTTTTCACCGACAGCCCGGTTTATTTCACAAAAACATAAAGGTAAATGGCAAAAAAATGCAGAATAGAGCCTGCCAGCACAAAGAAATGGAAAACGCTGTGAAAATATTTATGTTTTGCGCCAATGCCGTAAATAATGGCACCGAGCGTATATGCTACGCCGCCCGCAACCAAAAGAATGGTGCCGGTTCGGTCAAAATGCTCCAGAAGCACGCGCAAGGCGACAATAATCATCCAGCCAAGTGCAAGATATAAAACCATTTGTGTGATTTTTGTTTTATGAAACAATGTCAAAGTAATCGGCACAGCGGCGGCAACAACCGCCCAAGCAACACCGAAAATCACCCAACCCAGCACCGGACGAACCGGCACAATCACCAGCACGGCGATTGGAGAAATTGTGCCCGCAATCATCGGATAAATCATCGCGTGGTCGACCATGCGCATGGCTTTTTTGCCGCGGTTCGGCCGCAGTGCATGATAGACAGAGGAGCAGGAATACATTGCAATCATCGTAAGCCCATATACAAGCCCCAAAAGCGCATAATCCCACCGACGAACAACGATTGCGCGGATAAGGCACATCAGCAGTGCAACCACAGAAAGGCCGCCGCCGACCATGTGCGAAATAGAGTTCAGCCAGTCCTCTGCCCGGGTATAGTTTGCCAGTTTGATTTTGTCAAGATAGCCCATTGTTGATTCTCCTTTTTCATTCCGTTCGCAGACGATGTTCCAACGCCTGCGCTTCTCTTCCACAATAAGCTCTTTTTTTCAGTTGCGCAACCTATTTTACTTTGCAGGGCATCATTTTTTGTAAACTTCAGTTGCGGCCGTTAAACAGTTTCTCCGGCGTCTGTCAATTTATCAACAAACGCATTGATTTTGTCGTCCTGAAAGGAAAAGGTGTGTAAAATGCCTTTGGCATGGTCGGCTTTGAGCACCATGCGGGCGACAAGACGGTCCATTCCCTTTAACCGATTCCGCTCCAGCTCCCCGCCTAATGCGGCACACGCCGCTGCATGCTGTAAAAGCTGAGACGGGATATTGTTATTAAAATAAGTTGCTTCATTTTCCGGGAATGCACAGCAAATAAAAAACGCCAGTTTCTTTGTCAGCAAAAAGCGAATCTGCCCTAATGCAAATGCACGGATATCCCGCTGCAAAACGCCCATATGCACCGGGCTGCCGAGTATGATGCAGTCGTAAGCTTCCAGGCTTTCCGGCAGGGCGTGAATATCAAAAAGTGTGCAGTCACCCAGTTTTTCGGCAATGATTTCCGCGGCTTTTTTCGTCGAGCCGTATTTCGTCGCATAGACGATTGCTGTTTTCATATCTGTCGCCTCCCGGTCTCAAACTGTAAATTGTCCGGCGCCGAGCCATACACGATTTCCTGAAACGCAGACGCAATTTCTTTGCAAACCCGCTGCATACTTTCCGGCTTCGTTTTGCAGGGCATTGTGTGCAAAAGGCTTTGGGGCAGCTGCCCTGCCGTATAGACAACGCGCGCGTAACTTTCTGACTTTTTCGAAGCAATGGGGCGCCCGGACAATATACTGCACAGCACCGTATACACCAGGTCGAGCACCGGCACATTCTGTAAAGCACACAGGTCTTCTTTTCTGAATTTGACCCCGCCGAGCAGGCGATTGAGCATTGTGCCTGCCTTTTCAACCGTTAAGGCGTTCAGCTTTACAGCTGTAAACCGCAAAACATGCCAATATTTGCGCACAATCTGTTCGCTTTGCTTCACGCCCAGCGCTGCCAGCTTGTTTGCGGCCGCCTTCTGGTCGGTCATGAATGCGTCGAGCACACCGCCGAGCAGGTGCACCGCATGCGTTCGTAAATAGTTTTGCGCGTCATAAGTCCTGCCGCCAAAAGTAAAGGTTTTTAAAAAATCGGTGTGCACCCGCACCATATCATTCGTAATCTCCACCTGCACCATCGGCGCGGGGTAACCGCACAATGAGCCGACATTGATTTCAAACAATTCTTTGCCGGAAGAAGAAACAAACCGGGCGGTATGCTGTATGTGCGAATGTCCCACAAACATAAACCGAAGTCCCGCTTCGCTGAGCGCTTCAAGCAGCGCTTCTCGGTCGCCGCAGCACGCACCGCCGGTGAGCAGCGGGGAAATATGCGGATACAGCAAATGGTGCTGCATGGCGACAACGGTTTTTCCAAGTGCGGTCTGCGCACGGATGGTTTGCAATATCCATTGCAGGTGCTCCGGCTTGTAGCCCGCTTTTCCTTTGCCGTTCTGGTCGTCATTAAGCACCAGCAGCGACACATTTTCGGGCAATTCCACAAGATAGGAAACGGTGCCGAGATGCGTCACATAAACCGCACTCGCCGCCGTTTCGCCAAAATCATAATACAGTTTCCGAAGCTGCGGCGGCGACACCGTTTCGACATCGCCGTAAACGCACTCCCCTTGAAAGCGTCGGGGATTTTGGTCACAGCACCAGTCGTGTGTCGCCGTCGTTACATAGACCGGCTTTTTTTCTTTCAACCGGTACAGTTTTGTTAAAATACCATCATGGCAGACGCGCTCACCGTCGTTGGTCAAGTCTCCGGCGATGAGCACCGCGTCTGTGTCGCTTGCCGCAATTTCAGCAAACGCAGCGTCTATAATCGCCCCCGTTTCCGCAAGGCACTTTTGGTCGGAACCGCTTCGAAGCGCATAAGCCGTTCCTTCTGTGCCAAGAGAAGGGTCGAAATAATGCAAATCGGCAAGAACCGTCAGTTTCATATTTTATCAGCCTTCTGCCGCAGGTGCAGTCTCAGCCTGTGCCTGCGCTGCCTCTCGGCGTTCTTTGATATCCTGCATCATGCGGCGGTGACCGTCGCCGGTAATGTTGTAAAACGCCATGGGCAGCAGCATCAGAAGATAACCGACTGCCGGTACAACGGTGGTCAGCAGGAACAGCGCCCAGTTGGTCGCATCGTTTTGAATTAAAGAGCCGTTTTCATGGGTCTGGTAGTGTGTAAGACCGAGAATGAACAAACCGATGGAAGACGAGAAAGTGTTTTCGATTTTGCCGGTGAACGACATAATTGAAAGCATGATACCCTCTGCACGCTTGCCGGTTTTCCACTCGACATAGTCCACGGTTTCGGCTTCCATTTCTTTTTGAATCAGGTTTTTGCATTCCAGCGGAATCGCCGTAAGGCCGGTAAACAGAACAATCAGAATACCGGTCGGCAGTGAAACCGCTGTGCCCGGTTCCTTGTTCATCAGCCCGTTATAGCAGGTTGCGGCAAACAAAAGGTGGAGTACGATGGCAATGATGCAGCACGCCTGATAGAAGCGTTTGGAGTCCGCCTTGCGGCCGAGGCGTTCCACGATTTTCGGAACAACCAGGCCGGCAACCAAAAAGCCGGGGAATTTGACAATATCAATAAAGATATTATATTTGGTGGTGAACATCAAGTCCGCCACAAAATAGAAAGAAACCTGTTCTGTAACCTTGACCAGCAGGAAAAACATATTTGCAAGGAACAACATGAACAGCGGACGGTTTTTAAACAGAAGCCGGAAGCATTCCTTGACTGAGGGCGTGTCCTCACTGTGGCGTGCGCGTTCTTTGGTGTTGCGATAGGTCAGCCGTGTCAGGAAAATAATACCGATGGCAGACACCGTCGCCGAGGTCAGATATGCCTGCGGTGTATGGTCCTTAAAATACGGCAGCCAGCTTGCGCCTGCAACGAACAGCATCGGCAGCGCGCCGACAATAGAACGAACAATGGAGCCGATACCGAACAATTTGGTGCGCTCAATACCGTTCGGCGTAATCGAAAACGCCAGTGCGCCCATGGGAATATCAAACGCCGTATAGGTCACATCGAGACCGACAAACAAAACGGTAGTCCACAAAATGTTCAGCCAAATCGGCGCGTTGCCGCTCCCGACAAAAAACAACACCATGATGATAGACAGGAAAATCGGCGCCCATTTTATGTAGGGGCGCATCTGCCCGTCTTTGGTTCGGGTGCGGTCCACGAGAACGCCCATGATCGGGTCGTTGATTGCGTCAAAAATACCGCAGAAAAAGCGAATGTTGGACGCAACGGTCATCGGGTCGAGATTCTTTTTGCCGAAGTTGACGAACAACACATTGGTCAAAAAGTAGTTGATGTATTTAGAGCTTGTCATAGAGGTGCACATACCCTGTGCACCGCGGCCGAGCGCATAAGAAATGTTTTCACGCCAGGTCAGATAAGTCTCTTCACCAACATCTGATTTAACGATTTTACTGTCTAAAAAACTTTTAATTTTCCCCACAAAGACTTTCCTTTCAGTTTTTTTGGTTTGTCCTCTGCAAATCGTCGCGTGCCGCCAGCACATCGCGCATGCACAGCACCGTTGTAAAGAACGACAAAACGGCAGCAACTGCAGCAATCCGTATTTTAATTTGCTTCATGCAAATGCCTCCTAAAGTCGGATATTATAATCATATAACAATATCGGCATATTAGCAATAAAAAAGCAGAAGATTTTACCTAAATTTTTCATTTTCATCTGCCGGCTGCCGCCCGCCTCCCGATTGACAAAGCCCCCAAAGCGTGGTAGAATGATATGCAGTTAAATTTTTCAACAGAAAAAACCAACTGCCGTAAAACGGAACTTCCGTTTGCGGTTTTTTTATGTAAAGGATGAAATATATGAAACAGGATATTTTGATCATCGGCGCGGGCCCTTCCGGTATTTTCACTGCTTTGGAAATGCTGAAGAACGGCTCTAAAAAATCCATCACTATTGTGGAGAAAGGGCTGCCGGTTGAAAAGCGCAACTGCCCCAAAGCAAAGGTGGGGCATTGTGTCAACTGCAAGCCGGACTGTAACATCACCACCGGTTTTTCGGGCGCAGGGGCATTCTCTGACGGCAAGCTGTCTTTAAGCTATGAAGTCGGCGGCAATCTGCCGGAACTTATCGGCTTTGACTTTGCGCAAAAGATGATTGAATACACCGACAGCATTTATCTTGACTTCGGCGCAGACAAGCATGTGGAAGGCGTTGAGCACCCGGAAGAGGTCAAAAGAATTCGTCTGCGTGCCATTCAGGCAGGGTTAAAACTTGTAGACTGCCCGATTCGCCACCTCGGCACAGAAATGGCACAGAAGCTTTACGGCAAAATTGAGAAATACCTGCTCGACAACGGCGTGACCATTCATTTCCAGACAGAATGCGTGAATTTGCTTATAGAGGACGGCGTTGCAAAGGGCGCTGTGTTAAAGCCCTGCGGCAGTGACGAAACGCGCGAGGAATATGCAGATTCTGTGGTTATTGCGACCGGCCGCAAAGGCGCCGACTGGCTGGAAGAAATGTGCAGAGCACACGGAATCGACCATCTGCCCGGCACGGTAGATATCGGCGTTCGTGTCGAAGTGCGCAACGAAGTTATGGATGAAGTCAACAAGGTCTTATATGAATCCAAGCTTATCGGCTACCCGGAACCATTTACCAACAAGGTGCGCACCTTCTGTCAAAATCCCGGCGGCTTTGTCAGCCAGGAGAATTATGACAACAACAGCCTTGCTGTCGTCAACGGGCACAGCTATAAAAATACGAAGAGCGACAATACCAATCTCGCCATTTTGTGCAGCCACAATTTCCGTGCGCCTTTTGACGAACCGATTCCCTACGCGAAAAAAGTCGGTGAACTGGTCAACATGTTGGCAGACGGGCACATTTTGGTGCAGCGTTACGGCGATATTTTAGCAGGAAAACGCACCTGGCCGCAGGAACTCGCGCGCAGCAATGTGCGCCCCACCCTGCCCGACGCGGTTGCGGGCGACCTGACTGCCGCCATGCCGTACAGAACGCTTATGAACATTATCAAATTCATTGAAGCGGTAGACAAGGTCGTTCCGGGTTTTGCAAGCGACGAGACACTTCTTTACGGCCCGGAAATCAAGTTCTATTCCAATCGCGTCAAAATGGATGAAAAGTTCAACACCAACATTAAAGGCCTGCACTGTCTGGGTGATTCCAGCGGATGGACGCACGGCCTGATGATGTCGAGCGTCATGGGCGTGCTCATGGGCAGACAGCTTTTGGAAACGGACGAAGGAGCCGCTGTATGATTTTTTGGTTCAGCGGTACGGGAAACAGCCGTTATGCCGCCGAGACGATTGCAAACGAGCTCGGGGAAACGACGGTTTCTTTGAATTCTGTTTTAAAAAACGGCGGCGAGGCGCAATATACTTCTGAAACGCCGTTCGTATTCGTCACCCCCACCTATGCGTGGCGTATCCCCCGTGTTGTGGAGGCGTTTATTCAGCGCACGACCTTTTCCGGCTGCAAAGATGCCTATTTTGTGATGACCTGCGGTGACAGCATCGGCAATGCCGGTGCTTATCTTCAAAAGCTGTGCAACCAAAAAGGGCTACGGTTTTGCGGCGTGCAAAAAGTCCCCATGCCGGAAAACTACATTGCCATGTTTCATGCACCGACGCTTTCCGAAGCCAGCTGCATTTTGGAAAAGGCAAAGCCCGTGCTTTTGAAAGCAGCAAAAAGCATCCGCAAAAAAGTGCCGTTTGCCGCGCCGAAAATCACTTTGCTTGACCGCATTTACAGCACCCCGGTAAACCCCGTGTTTTATAAAGCCTGCGTTTCTGACAAAAAGTTTTACGCAACGGACGCCTGCATAGCCTGCGGAAAATGCGCGGAAGTTTGTCCGCTGCAAAACATCACGCTGAAAAACGAAAAACCGGTTTGGGCGGGCAACTGCACCCACTGTATGGCGTGCATCAGCTATTGCCCGAAAGAAGCAATCGAATATGGCAAAAAATCCATCGGGCAAGTGCGTTACACCGTAGAAAAAGCGCTAAAAAACAACACGCCTGATAAATAACTGCAGTTGAAAACAAAAAATGAAAACGCCGGCAATATGCCGGCGTTTTTTGCTATTTGCATTTCTTTTTTTTGCGAAACGGATTGCTCTCCTGCACGCTTTTTAAGATTCGAGCCCGGTCGTCGTCTGACAATATGCGATATTCCGCAATCAGCTTCTGTTCCTCCGGCGTGAGCGTTGAAAACAGAGTGCCATTTGACTGGGGTTCGTATTCTTCAATGTCATCACACAGCGTTTCCAGGCTGTTGGTGTCGATTCGCAAAACATAATCCACACTGACGCCGAAAATACGGGCAAAGGATTGTAGCAGTAAAATATCCGGCGTATTTTTATTGGTTTCATAAGCCGTATAGGTTGTACGATGAATGTTGAGGATTTCCGCAATCTGCGTTTGCGTCAGACCATTTGCCTTTCGAATCAGCCGCATTTGCTCGCCAAGGTTCCGCTGACCTGCCATATATACGCCCCCTATTTACTATCGGAAATATTATAGTAAATATTCAGGGCGGAATGTGAAAATGTGCTGAATAATCACATTGCCGTGCAAAATGCACGGCAATGAATCAACAGATTGTTAAGATTTATTTCAGCTTTTCTACCAGTTGCGGAATAACCGCTTCGAAGTCCACGCCGTACCAGTTTGACCCTTCGCGCGCGGTGGTAATCCGAATGCATTCCACGGTGTAGTCCGCCGCAATGCGGACACTTTCTTCGAGCGTTTTGCCGCGCATTCTTGCGCCGACAAAAACCGAGGAGAAAATGTCGCCGGTGCCGTGATACCCTTTCGGCAGTTTTTCATGCCAATAAGCCGAATAACTGTCGCTTGCGGCGTCATAGCACAAAACACCGTATTTTCCATCTAACTGCACGCCTTTGAGAATCACCGTCTTGCTGCCGAGTGCGGCAAGCTTATGCAGCAAATCGCGGATATAAGCTTCATCGTATTGCTCCTTATAGGGCGTACCGGTCAAAAAGCTCGCTTCGGTAATATTCGGCAAAATCACATCCGCCGCACCGCAGAGCTTTGCCATTTCCAGCGGAAACGCGCTGTCAAACGCCGGATAGAGCTTGCCGTTATCAGCCATGGCGGGGTCCACAATCACCATGGTATCATCGGTTTTCAGCTTTTCAATAACAGACATGACCGTCTGAATTTGCGCCGCAGAAGCAAGATAGCCGGTATAAACACCGTCAAAATGAATGCCTTCCTTTTTCCAGTGATCCGTAATGGGCACAATCTGGTCATCAAGGTCTTTACAGGTAAAGCCTTGGAACATCGTGTGCGTGGACAGCACCGCTGTCGGAATGATTGCCGTCTCAACACCCATAGCGGAAATAATCGGCAGCGCTACGGTCAGCGAGCATTTGCCAAGGCAGGAAATATCCTGAATGGTTACGATTCGTTTCATAAAACATCATCTCTTTCTTTGTTTGACCTCATTGTAGCAGAAAAAGTGGCACAAATAAATATACAATTTTGCGGTATTTTCCGTGTACAGTTTGTCGAACAAAAAAGGCGCCGAAAGTTTCGGCGCCTAATCTGTAAAAATAGCATCAAGCTTTTGGGAACAAAGCCTCCAGCGGGACATCAAAAACATCTGCCAGCGCCAAAAGCTCATAATCCGACACGCTGCGCAGCTGCCCTTCCAGCTTGGAAAGTCCGGAAGCGTTAATGGGTATTCCGCGCACCTGCAGTTGTGCAAGCAATTCCTTTTGCCGCATACCGACAGCATGCCGCAGCTGTTCCACACGGCTTCCCACCAAATTTTTGTTTCCTAATTTCTGTTTTCGAACACGCATAGCCCTCCGCAAATCCTCCTACATTCATTCTCTAAAAAGGTACTTTTTATTCCCCTTTGTAAATATAGTAGCACAATCGAAAAATGTATGCAAGAAAAAGTGCGAAAAAGCACAAAAAGTTTACAAGCTGCAAAAAGCCGTCGTGTTTTACTCGGAAAGAAAATGGATAAACAGACCGCTTAAAAGCTTCGGCTCAAACCAGGTGGATTTCGGCGGCATAACTGCGCCCGCATCGGCGATTGCCATTAAGTCTTCGAGCGTGGTTGGGTACATGGCAAACGCGGCGGTCATTTCCCCGCTGTTTACGCGCTTTTCAAGCTCTGCAAGACCGCGGATACCGCCCACAAAATCGATTCGGCGGTCGGTGCGCGGGTCTTCAATGCCGAGCAACGGCCCAATCACCCGCGCCTGCAAAACGGAAACATCCAAACGCGCGACCGGGTCAGATTCATCCACAACACCGGGTTTTGCAGTCAGTGCGTACCACTTCCCCGCAAGATAAAGCCCGAAGGTGTGCTTTTCAGCCGGATGATACGCCGATGCGCCCATACATTCGACGGTGAAATCGGCAGCAAGCGCCTGCAAGA
Organism: uncultured Eubacteriales bacterium; assembly: GCA_949292775.1. Lineage (GTDB taxonomy): Bacteria > Bacillota > Clostridia > Oscillospirales > Acutalibacteraceae > Fimenecus. The sequence goes on along the minus strand of CASFBL010000008.1, from coordinate 60,695 downwards.
AAGATTCCGAAGTGTGACCGTTTAAATCCGCCACAAGACGATTATAGTCGAGAATACGCAGCTCTTCCGCAGGGAACAGCACGGAAAGGAAGAAATTGAACTCCTCATCGCCGCGATAGCCCGGATTTGCCGCGCGCCGCATTTGCGCCACACGCACCGCGGAAGCCGCACGGTGGTGCCCGTCAGCAATATACAGGGAATCCACACCGGCAAACTGCTGTGTGAGCAAGGCAATCACTTCGGCATCATCGATTACCCAAACGGTCTGCCGCACTTCGTCAGCCGTAAAATCATAGACCGGCTCATGTGACGACTGCCACGACTCTAAAATAGCGGAAATTTCTTTTTTGCCGCGGTAGGTCAAAAAGATGGGGCCGGTGTTCGCATCAAGCGTGTCCACATGACGGATACGGTCGGCTTCTTTTTCCGCACGGGTAAGCTCATGTTTTTTGATGCGGTTATCTAAATATTCATCGACGCTGGCGCAAGCAACAAGCCCGGTCTGGGTGCGCCCCTGCCAAGTCTGTGCGTATATGTAAAAACAATTTTCGCTGTCTTGCACCAACGCCTGCGCCGAAATCAGCTTGCTCAAATTCTGTTTCGCCTGGCGATAAACTTTTTCATCATATATATCTACCGTTTTCGGCAAATCGATTTCTGCTTTGTCAACATGCAGAAAGGAATAGGGGTTGCCAAACGCCTGCTTTCTTGCCTCATCGGAGTTCATCACATCGTAGGGCAGCGCCGCAATTTTGTCGGCATACCCCGCTGCCGGACGGTATGCCCGGAAAGGTTTGACTGTTGCCATGTTTTATACCTCGCTTTTGCGCAGTTTCCTGCGTAGAATCAAAAATAAAATCGTACAAAATAATATGCCTGCCGCCGCGCCGAGAGAATCAATAAACACATCCCGAAGCTGACAGGCGCGGCCGGGAATGAAAAACTGGTGCACCTCATCACTCGTTGCATACAGCGCCGCTGTAAGCCACGAAAGAGTCGGCTGCGGCGTGCGGAAGCTGACAAAATATGCACCGTACAGCAAAAGGGCAAGCCCGCAATATTCCAGCGCATGTGCAGCCTTGCGCACAAAGTGGGAAGAAAGCTCAACCCCAAACCGTGCAAACAGCGCCGCGATGACCCCGTCGCTCCTGCTTTGTGATGCAGATGCCGGTTCGTGGGACAGCAGGAAAATGACAGCCATGCACAAAACCACCAGCCCCCAGCTGCCAAACAGCAAAAGCCGCCGCTTATTTCTTGGTTGCATCAATAAAGTACACATAATCACCAGAGGAGTAAAAATAGATTCCTTTTGTGTCGTCGGAAGTGACAAAATAGCTTTCCTGGTAATACACCGGGAAAATGACAGCGTGCTGCAGCAAATAATTTTCCGCATTCATGCAAGCTGTACGCAGTGCATCAAAATCAGAAACGCTGGTTCGTATTTGCGAAAGCAGCGCGGTGTATTCCGCAGATGTAAAGCCAAACAGGTTGCCGGTTGAAAATGTGCTTTCCAGAAAATCTGCTGTTGTTACGGAGCTCGCCGTCAGCGGATAGAGCGCAACCGTAAAGTTGCCGTCGGCAACCTCGGCTTCCAGCTCCGTCTGGCTGACCGCCTTAATGGTAGCGACGAATTTCACACCCAATACCTTTTGCCAATTTTGAACGATTTGGCGGATAAAATCATTATCCTCTTCTGTGCACAAGACCTCCAGTTCGACGGACGACGCACCGAGTTCCAAAAGTGCCTCTTCAAAATATTGCTTGGCGCGCGCTGCGTCATAAGACGGCAATTTGGTGCGCTGCCCCTCCTGCCGGTAAGCTTGAGCGCCGATTTTGCAATAGGGCGGAACAACACCCTCTGCACGCTGAATATTTTCGCCAAGCGCAGAAAGGTCGCTCAAATCTGCTGCACAGCAAAGCGCCAGCCGCAGATTTTCATTTGCCAAAGAACTGTTCCGTTGGTTAAACACAAACGCTTTTGTCGTATTTTCAAGCGCCTGCACATTCAAATCAGAAGTATCTTCCATGGCGTCAAACTGCGTTTTGCCGAGAAACGCGGCATCGTAATTGCCGGACGCCATTTTTTCAGGGATTTTGGAAGCATCCTCATTATAATATAATGTAAGGCTTGACGGCTTTACTTCGATCTCGCCGTTGTAGTCTTCGTTCTGAACCATTTTAATAGTGGTCTTTTCCTGCCAGGAGGAAACATGGAAAGGTCCGTTGCAAAGCGTATAGCCTGCTTCCAAGCCATAGCGCCCGTTGGTCAAAGCAAAAAACTGCTCATCACACGGCATGGCAGCAGGTGCAGTCAGTGCATACAGCAAGTTGTCATCGGCATAATCCAAAGTGATTTGCACCGTGAAGCTGTCAAGTGCCTGCACGCCAAGCGAATTGACAGGCGCTGTTCCGGCGAGGATGCTCCGTGCGCCGGAAATCGCCGAAAACAGGTAGGCGTCCGGCGAACCGGTCTGCGGGTCCACCGCGCGGCGAAGTGCAAATACAAAATCCTCGGCATAAACCGTAATATCAAAGGTATCGGCATAATTCTCCCCTAACAGCGCTTTGTGCCCTGAGTATAAAGCCCAGTGTGCATCCTGCCGCAGTTTAAAGGTATAAACCAAACCGTTATCAGAAACCGTATAGCTTTCGGCAACACCGTTGCGCAGTGTGCCGTCCGCATTCACAGCCACCAGCCCTTCAAAGCAGTTGGAAACGACCAGCCGCTCCGCATTGGAGTCGGCAATTTGCGGGTCTAAACTGGTCGGTTCATCGGTAATCGGCATGGAAAAAGGCTCTCCGGCCTTCGTTTTTCCGAAGCAGCCGGAAAAGGAGAGCAGCATCAATATGCAGATGAGTAAAACAGAAACAATTCTCTTTCCCACAATAAAACCTCACAAAACATATTATGGTTATTGTATCACACATCGGCTTGAAAATCTATCCTATTCCAAAAAAAGACCGCCTTCCGTTTCGGAAAGCGGTCTTTTTCGTTGTGTTGTTTTATGCAGCATCTGCATTGCCTGAAGTGGTCTCTGCCGGGTCGGAGGTGGCGGGCACCTGCGAGTCTGTTGAATCTGTTGAGTCTTCATCAGTTACAGAAGAACCATCATTTGTAGGATCCTCTGTGGCGTCTTCCGTATTATTATCTCCGGTATCAGGCTTATTGTTATTATTCCCTCCGGTATTGCCGGTTCCGCTACCTGTATTGTTCCCACTGTTGTTTCCGGTATTATTTCCATTGCTGTTTCCGGTATTATTTCCGGTATTGCTACTGCTATTATTGTTATTCCCCGTATTATTGGTTTTATTGTTGCCGGAACTCGATGATTTTTCATCGTCGTCTGAATCCGATTTGGAATCCGAGTCGAAATCGTTTGCCGAAATCACACTGTCCGGCACCGTATCAAGCGGCTCCCCGTAAATGAATTCATGTATATGCTGGGTCGCAACGGAAAGGTCATAGCGCCATACCCATGCGCCCTCATACATACCGCCGATCGCGTTTTCCTCATCCCCCGGAATAGCCAAAGTCTGAATAGTAATATCTTTGGTAATCATCGGTGCAAAAGACATGATTTCAGAGAACGAAAGCGAGGTTTCGCAAAGCGACATCATGGTGCGGACAGTCTCTGCATATTTCGTCGGGCTCACTTTTTTAGCCTGCACAATCAGCGCTTCAATAACCTTTCTCTGGCGGTTCGAGCGCTCCACATCAGAGTCGATAGAGCGAAGACGCGCATAAACAACCGCCTGTTCACCGGTCAAGTGCACAAGGCCTGCCTCATCTAAATAATTAAAATCCGGATTTTCGTCATCGCCGATTTCATTCAGATGCTTGCGCTCCGCTTCAGAAACTTCTATATCTACACCGCCAAGAATATCAATGGCTTCTGCCAGCTTGAAGAAATTGATTGTGGCATAGTCAGTAATATTCATGCCGAAATTCTGGTTGATGGTTTTAATCGCCAGCTCTGCGCCGCCGAAAGCGTAAGCGTGCGTAATCTTTTGATTTTTGTGCCCTTCAATGGCAACATAGCTGTCGCGCAGAATAGAAGTCAGCTTAACAATATTGTTGTTCTTGTCGATGCTTACAATAATAATGGAATCGGAACGGCCAGAGAAAGAATCCTCATCACGGGTATCCACACCGAACAGCGCTACATTGAAAATGTCGGTCTCGCCGTATTTTTCTTCGATTTCAGTGGAAATGCCGAGGTTCTCCTCGTTAATATCTGTTCTGAAACCATTATAAATACCGTAAACCGTAGCAAACGCAATCAGCGCAAGCAAAATCAGGGCAATTAAAACATAAACTACAACGCGTTGCCATTTTTTCAGTGCAAACCATTTTTTGCCGAATTTGCTGTTGCGGAATTTGCTGTTTGCCCGTTTCTCGGCTTTGCGTTTATCTTTTGCAAGCTTTTTTTCAACTTTTTCATCCAGCTTACGGTTGAGCTCTACTTCCTGCTCTTCCGTATGCTTCCTTTCCTTACTCATAACACACCTCACGGAAATTCAAATCGCAAAATTTTTGTCAAAAATATAAAGTGATTATACAGCAAAAGTCGAAAAGTGTCAATTCAACAATCTGCAAATTCATAATCCCGTCACAATTCTGTTAAGACTTTCCGCGCAGTACAGAATATACCATATCCGGCAAATCGCTCATAATGGCGTCAGCACCGATGCGAATCAAGTGGCGTACTTTTTCGGGTTTGTTGATGGTCCAATATTGCACTGCAATATTGTTTTTATGTGCGTAATTCACCAGCCGCGCCGTTCCGAGATTAAAGACATGGTCATCATAAGGAATTTGCAGCGCGGCAAAGCGGTAATGTCCGGGTTTATGGCGAATACCAAACAAACTGGAGAAATAAAAACCGAAAACCTCCCGCACGCTGGCCGAACGCAGCATGTTGGGATATTTCTCTGTCATATAACGGCTTACTTCCCCGTGGAAAGTACCGATAACCGCCCGGCTTAAAAGGCCGAATTCCGACAAAGTCGCATAGAGCTTGTCCGCCGCCTGTCGGCCCCGCGCACCGCCGTCTTTCAATTCAATAATGAACCGATAGTTTTTATAGGGTGCAAGATAGGTGAAAATGTCCCGCAGCCGCATGACATGCAAATCCTCAGGAATTTCCGCATCGCGCAAGCCTCGATACGGCGTTTGTCCATCAGCAGTTTCAAAATGTTCCCCCATATTCAGCCGATAGAGCTGCTCATAGGTCTTGTTTTTCGGAAGGACACCTTTTTCCCCGAACGCCTCCTGCGCATTACTGGTGCGGTCAAAGGTATCGTCATGCAATAAAATCAGCTCGCCGTCTTCGGTCAAGTGCAAATCGAATTCAAACACATCGGTAAAAAACGATTCGCTTTCTACACAGTGCCGAAAAGCACGAAGTGTGTTTTCGGGCGCGATGCCCGCACCCGAGCGATGTGCCGAAATCATAGTCTCGCCGTGCGGAACAATATAGGGGTTTTGGCTCGCGTCGTCTTTTTCACGCGGCAAAACCGGCTGAACCGGGTCGTCATAGTCGTGGGATATGATCAGATAAACAGCCGACAGCATAAGCGCCAATCCGCCGGTTGCCAAGATTGCTTTTTTCTTCATAATATCTCCTACCTTGTTTCCTGCAAGCAACTCAATTTAATTGTAGCCTATTTTTCGACAAAGTCAACGCAAATCGGACCAATGCCCCACATATTAGACACCATGCGCATTGTTGTTTATTTTTCCGGGGTCGTTTTCGCCTTGGAAGAACTGTTTGACAGAAACCCTATGATTATGGTAAACTAAATCATATTATAATATTGCACGAAAGGGATGTTTGACCATGAAAAAAATCATGTCTGTTTTCCTTGCCTGTCTGTTGACGGCAGTGCTGTGTGTTCCAGCATTTGCCGCTTCTGTTTCCGTCAACCCGAAAGCAACGCTTGCCGACGGCACTGTAACAGTCACGATGGATTTGCCGGCCGGTACAGACCTTGCAACTTTTGCAACAACGCTGACTTACGATGCGGAAAAACTGGAGTTTTCCGAAGTGACTTTCGGCGCCGGCGACATGTACACTTCCAAAACGGACACAGCCGGCGAAGTCGGGCTTTTCATGGTCTGGTCCGCTTCTCAGAGTGACGCCGCCACGCTGGCGACAATCACCTTTAAGGTCAAAGAAGACGCCGGCGGAAAAACTGCTTTTTCTTTTAAAGATACTGAAGCGACAGACAGCACAGATGCTGCTCTTGCCGTTTCGTTTGCAGACGACGCACTGTCGGTAACGCTCAGCGATCTGCCGCCCGTCGATGAAAAGATTCCCTCAACTGCCGGTAAATATGCGGCAATCGGGTCTGCTTGTGCGGTTGTGGTCGCCGCCGCGGTCGTCGCCGGCGTTGCTATAAAGCGCAAAAAGAGCGAAGCGTAATTCCGTTTTTTAAGTAAATATCGTCTTTGACATCCGGTACAGGATTTATTCTGTGCCGGATATTTTTTTGTGCAAAGCGCACGGCAACCGGATTTTGCAAACCGGAATTGCGGTAAAAATTGGTCGTTTGGAAACCGGAATGTATAGCGCAACCGGCAAAAAATGTGTATGTTGTAAGTGTTCCCGGGGCGATAAAAAACACACGCTGCCGGGCTGATCAATGAAAAAAAGACAACTCCGTCTGCATATTTTAGAATTAGAAAAAGGAGCGTTACCATTATGAAAAAGACAAATACCATTCACTTCGGCATTCAAAGAAAAATCGTCGCAAATATGACTTCCGAAAGCTGGGAGACCATTCCGCATGTTACCTATATGTATGAGCCTGATGTCACTGCCTTTATGAAAGAATACAAAAAGCTGAACTTAAACAGAAGCGGCGAGGACAAAATCACAGTCAACACGCTGATGCTCAAAGTCATCAGCGAGGGCTTGAAAGCCGCTCCGTTGATGAACTCGCACATTCATTTTAACCGCAAGCTCGTCCGCGGCGAAATCGACACTTTCGAGGACATCAACATTTCTATGCCGATGATTTTGCCGAACGGCGAAATGATGACCATTAACCTGCACAACTTCGAAAACAAAAATCTCGACGAAATGACTGACTATATCGCCGATGTTGCACGGCGTGCCAAAAACACCGACCTCAATGAAGCGATGTTTGAGGTATCTTTAGACAACACCCTCACCGCACTCAAGCACGGCAAAATCGGGCAGACCGTTTGCCGCCTGATTGGCTCAAAAACCGGCAAGCACAAAGTCAAAACCCTTTCCGGCAAAGCCAAGCGCGATTACGAGGCAATTCCCGCAACCGAGCGTTTGACCAAGCGCGACATTGAACAGGGCACTGTCACCATTTCCAACATTGGCTCAGTTTACCGCGGACAAAAAGGTGCCGTCTCGCTTTTGGAAATTGTACCGCCGCAGGTCACCGCCTTCGGCGTGGGCGCTGTGCAGGATAAGCCGGTTGTTGTGACCGACGAATTTGGCGAAAAGCGCATTGAAGCACGACAGGTACTTCCCATCTGCATCGCTTTCGACCACAGAGCACTCGACTTCGGCGATATCGTACCGTTTCTCAAAACCCTGGACAGCATCTTCGAAAATCCGAAGATTATGCATTCGTGGAAAGGCAAAGAAAAAAATCAGAAAATCATTGCCATGGACGCCTGATTCTTCTCCCACATTTCCCTTTTTGCCGGCGTTCCTCCGCTATGCATATTCCCAAAACATCCGCAGCAAAACTGCCGCGGATGTTTCTTTTTTATGCCGGCATATCCCGAAGCGATTTGAATACATAGCCTTGCGCCCGTGCTTCGTCTATAATTCGTCCAAGTGCGTTCGCGTTGTCCGGCGACACGGAATGCAGCAAGATAACCGCACCGGGGTGCAGCCGCGCTGTCACCGTTTCAAAAGCATAGTCCGCGCCTTTTTGATTGTCTAAATCCCAGTCAGAATACGCAAGTGACCAAAAAACACAGGTGTAGCCAAGCGAACCGACCAAGTCCAGTGCACAGTCGGAATACTCGCCCATCGGGAATCGAAAATAAGGTTCGCTGTAACCGAAATTGGTGCGCAGATAGTCATCCATGCCCTTGATTTCCTCCGCCATTTCCAGCCGCGTCAGCGTCGGGAACGACGGGTGCTTCACAGAATGGTTGCCGACGATATGCCCGTCGCTAATCATTCGCGCGATAAGCTCCGGATAATCCTTAACCTGCGGCAGGGTGCAGAAAAAGGCGGCGGGCACATTTTTCTCTTTGAGTACATCCAAAATCTTTTCGGTATAGCCGTTTTCATAGCCGCAGTCGAAGGTCAAATAGAGCACCTTTTCGTCTGTGGTTTTCTGGTCGAGGCACACCGCCTTATATCCGTTGGTGTCAAAATATTGCTGGTTGCCAACCGAAATGGAATGCGGTTGCCCGTCCTTTGCAACGCCGTAGCCATACCCGTGTTTTTCCGTCGAAAGGCCTTTTGTGTTTTCCGGGTCGCTGACTGTAAAATTTTGCAGCGGCAGTGCCGGAAGCCCAGTGTAGGTCTCACCGTTTTGCAAAACCGGCTTTTGCGCTGTAACGGGGAGCGGCGTTGCCACAATCGTGGTTTCGCTTTGCGGCATATTGGTTGCAGGCTCTATACTCCGCGCGGTTGCGCCCGGTTGCGTCGTGGTTGCATTGTCTAAAGTGTCGCCGTTTGCGCAGGCCCACATCGAGAGACAAAGGCTCAAGCACACAGCGCCGGTTAAAAATCTCTTTTTCATTTTTTCTATCTCCAAAGCACAGCGCCCGCAGCAAAAAGCCGCAGGCGCCGGCGTTTCCCGCTGCCGGGTTATTTCATCATATATTGCATATTGTCCACCAAATTGGTGAAGGTGTTGACCGCTTTTTTAGCTGCCTTTTTTGCCTTGCGCTTGGTGGAATTGCCTTTCATGGCGCTGCCGATCATAGCGACCGCACCGCCGACTGCAAGGCTCATGCCCACAGCTTTCATAGCCGTATTCATTTGACTGTTCATGTTTTTCCCTCCCAAAAGTTTTTGTATTTCTATTTTGCGCGAAAACAAGAAGAACATAAGCGGAAAAGTTTTTTCTGTTTTGGTAATTTTTTAAAATTTTTTTCACAAAAAATCGTGTCGAAACACGCGCGGTTTGTAAAGCCTTTTCGTTGACATTGTGCCCACGGTATTATATAATAAACTGTATTGTGATTTTGGCTTTGTATTTTAAAATGCAAAGCAAATTTAAGGAGGATACCATAATGGTAAAGGCGATCGTCGGCGCCAACTGGGGCGACGAGGGCAAAGGCAAAATTACGGACATGTTTGCAGAAAAAGCGGACATCGTCATCCGGTTTCAGGGCGGTGCAAATGCGGGTCACACCATCATCAATGAACGCGGCCGGTTTGCATTTCATCTGATGCCCAGCGGCGTCTGCTATGACCACACCACCTGCATCATCGGCAACGGTGTTGCGCTCGACATTCAGAAGTTCTGCAAAGAGCTTGACGATGTCAAAAAGGCGGGGCTCAACCCCAAGCTGCTCGTTTCCGAGCGTGCCCAGATTTTGATGCCCTATCATATTTTATTTGACGAATATGAAGAAGAGCGTCTTGGAAAAAATGCATTTGGTTCCACCAAGAGCGGCATTGCGCCGTTTTTCAGCGACAAATATGCAAAAATCGGCATTCAGGTCAACGAGCTGTTTGACGATGAAACCTTAAAAGCAAAGCTGAAAAATATCTGCACACTCAAAAACCTGACCTTACAGTATGTTTATCACAAACCACTGTTGGACGAGCAGGCACTTTACGACACCTGCGTAAAATACCGTGAAATGATTGCACCATATGTCTGCGACACACACGCGTATCTCGAAAAAGCACTTGCCGAAGGCAAAGAGATTTTGCTCGAAGGCCAGCTCGGCACACTCAAAGACCCCGACTTCGGCATTTACCCCATGGTCACCTCCTCCTCGACGCTCGCCGGTTACGGCGCAGTGGGCGCGGGCATTCCGCCGCACAAAATTGAAGACATCATCTGCGTGACCAAGGCGTATTCCTCCGCAGTAGGTGCCGGTGAATTTGTTTCGGAAATTCTTGACGAGGAAGAAGCGCAGGCGCTGCGCGTGCACGGCGGCGACAAAGGCGAGTTCGGCGCAACCACCGGGCGTCCGCGCCGTGTGGGCTGGTTTGACTGCGTTGCGACCCGCTACGGCATTGCCTGCCAGGGCGCAACCAAAGTGGTCATGACCGCGCTCGACTGTCTTTCCTATCTTGACGAAATCAAGGTCTGCGTCGGCTATGAAGTGGACGGCAAAGTCATCAAAGACTTCCCGACCACCCCGACTTTGAAAAAATGCAAACCGGTGTTTGAAACCCTCAAGGGCTGGCACTGCAACATCAAGGGCATCCGCAACTATGACGAGCTGCCCGAAGAAGCGCGCAACTATGTGGAATTCATCGAGAAGCAGCTCGGCTTCCGCATTGATATGGTCTCCAACGGGCCGGAGCGCGAAGCTATTATTTACAGGTAAACCGAAGGAGTCCTCATGGAGAAAGTTTTAGTTCTGGACTTCGGCGGGCAATATAATCAGCTGATTGCACGCCGCGTCCGCGACCATCATATTTATGCAGAAATTCTGCCCTATACCACGCCCCTTTCCGTAATTCGCGAAAATGGCTACAAGGGCATCATTTTCACCGGCGGGCCGAATTCCGTCTATGACGAGACTTCGCCGCATTATGAAAAAGGCATTTTGGAGCTTGGCGTGCCGGTGCTCGGCATCTGCTACGGCTGCCAGCTGATGGCGTATCTTTCGGGCGGCACGGTCAGCACCGCGCCGGTCTCGGAATACGGCAAAATTGAGCTGACCGCCTTAAAAGAAGAAAGCCCGCTGTTTGCCGATGTGCCGAAAACGAGCACGGTTTGGATGAGCCACACCGATTACATATCCGCTGTGCCCGAGGGGTTCGAGACGATTGCGAAAACGGACAACTGCCCCTGTGCTGCAATGCAGAACACGGCGAAAAAGCTGTACGCTGTGCAGTTCCACCCGGAAGTCACCCACAGCGTTTACGGCGACAAAATGCTTGAGAATTTCTTGTATAAGGTCTGCCGCTGCAAGGGCGACTGGCAAATGGACAGCTTCATTGAGGACACCGTTGCGGCGCTTCGCGAGCAGATTGGCGACAAGCAGGTCATTTTAGGACTTTCCGGCGGCGTGGATTCGTCGGTTGCGGCCGGTCTTTTGAGCCGTGCTGTCGGCAAACAGCTCACCTGCGTTTTCGTTGACCAGGGCTTGATGCGCAAAGACGAAGGCGACTTTGTAGAAGAAACCTTCACCAAATTGTTTGATATGCAGTTCGTCCGCGTCAACTGCGGCGATGTATTTTTAGAAAAATTAAAAGGCGTGACCGACCCCGAAAAGAAGCGCCACATCATCGGCGACGCGTTCTATGAAGTCTTTTGGGACGAAATTAAAAAGCGCGCCCACGGCGACGCGTTTTTCGCACAGGGCACGATTTATCCCGACCGCATCGAAAGCGGCAAGGGTGCTTCCGGCGAGGGCGCCGGCAGTGCGGTGATTAAGACGCACCATAACCAAAGAGCGCTGCCGGACGATGTCGATTTTTTGGGGGTCATTGAGCCTTTGAAAGATTTGTTTAAAGACGAAGTGCGTGCAGTCGGTGAAAAACTCGGCATTCCGCACGAGCTGGTTTGGCGCCAGCCGTTCCCCGGCCCGGGACTGGGCGTTCGCATTCTCGGTGAAATTACGGCGGAGAAAATTCGCATTGTGCAAGACGCAGACGCGGTTTTGCGCGATGAAATGGCGAAGAACGGCTATGAAAAGAATTTGAGCCAGTTCTTTACCGTTTACACAGGCGCCAAGGCAGTCGGCGTGATGGGCGACCACCGCACCTATGAAAATGTCATTGCCGTTCGCGCGGTGACGACCGACGACTTCATGACCGCGGACTGGGCGCGCATCCCCTATGACATTTTGGCGACCGTCTCCAACCGCATTACCAACGAAGTGGACGGCATCAACCGCGTCGTCTACGACATCACTTCCAAACCCCCCGGCACGGTGGAGTGGGAATAAAGAGCAATTAAATCCATTGGCAGGGATGTTTATGGACTTTTCAAAATGCTCCGGAACAGAGCTAATACAAATTTACGGCAAACTGTTGGCACAAATGCGCAAAGAAAATTTGGTGCGCACCAAAAATATTACCGGCGATTTGGGTGAGTATCTTGTTGTAGATTACTATAGCAAAACCAAAGGTTTGCCAAAACTGCAATTCGCACCAACCTCTACTAAAAATATTGATGCCATCAGTGTAAACGGCGAACGCTATTCAATCAAGTGTATCACCACCAACACCACCGGTGCATTTTACGGCATTGAAAAAGATGCTGAATTCACGGCGGTAAAACCCTTGTTTGAATATGTCGTTATTATTAAGCTCGATGAAAAATTTCAGCCCGAATTTATTTTAGAGTTGAATTGGGAAGCCTTTTTTAAACATAAGCATTGGCATTCTAGAATTGGCGCGTACAATTTATTGGTTACGAAAGCCTTAGTGGATGACAGCAGAGTAATATATAAAAAAGGTTGAAAACACTTTTCCAACAAATAAATTTAATCAAAAAGCCAGACAGTTCTCTGTTTGGCTTTCTTTTATGTGTTATAGTGCTTTCGAAAAAGATTGCCATTTTTGACAAAACCATTTATAATGAGATTAAATCCGACCTGTTGTTCCCCGCAATGTGCGGTGCAGGTTCGTATGCTGAAAAATTAAATTATCGGAGGCATAAATATGGAAAACAACAAACGACCGGAATCTTTAGCGCGCATTACGACCGCCCAAGCGGCAAATGCGTTCATTGAGGAACAGGTCGCCGAAGTCCGCGCGGCTGTCGGTGACAAAAAAGTCCTGCTTGCCCTTTCGGGCGGTGTTGACTCCTCGGTAGTCGCCGCGCTTTTAATCAAAGCAATCGGCAAGCAGCTTGTCTGCGTGCATGTTAACCACGGCCTGCTGCGCAAAGGCGAACCCGAGCAGGTTATCGAAGTATTCCGCAATCAAATGGACGCCAACCTGATTTATGTGGACGCATCCGAGCGATTCCTCGGCAAGCTGGCGGGTATCTCTGACCCCGAACAGAAGCGCAAAATCATTGGCGGCGAATTCATTGAAGTGTTCAAAGAAGAAGCGCAGAAGCTTGACGGCATCGACTTTTTGGCGCAGGGCACGATTTACCCGGATATTTTGGAAAGCGAAAAAGGCGTCAAGGCGCATCACAATGTCGGCGGACTGCCCGAACAACTGGGCTTCCGGCTTGTCGAGCCGCTGAAGTTCCTCTACAAAGACGAAGTTCGTGTTGTCGGCGATGCGCTCGGTCTTCCCGCAAACATGGTCTATCGTCAGCCGTTCCCCGGTCCGGGTCTCGGCGTGCGCTGCTTGGGGGCTATCACCCGTGAGCGTCTCGAAGCTGTCCGCGAATCCGACGCCATTCTGCGTGAAGAATTCGAGAAAGCCGGGCTCAACAAAAAGGTTTGGCAGTATTTCACCGTTGTGCCCGATTTCAAATCGGTCGGTGTGCGCGACGGCAAACGCTGCTTTGATTACCCCGTCATTTTGCGCGCGGTCAATACCAAAGACGCAATGACAGCTACCATTGAGCTTCTTGACTGGGCGGTGCTCACCAAAATCACCGACCGCATTCTCAAGGAAGTCCCCAATGTCAACCGCGTCTGCTATGACCTCTCGCCGAAGCCCACCGCGACGATTGAATGGGAATAAATTCTCACACTTAAAAAAGCCTGTAGTTATGCGGTTTTAGCTGTTTGAATGTCCTTTGCGGCAACAAAATGGCAGCATTATTTGAATTATTGTAAAAGCAAAGAGCTATCAGATTTTTTGAAAGTCTGATAGCTCTTTTTTGTTATCTTGGATAAGTCTAAACTGCTCATCTGGTAAAAACATAATTGCCAAATTTCCACTATTTATTTCACGCGTGAAATTGCGCAATCATTGTTTGCAGCATTTCTACGAATTTTCCAATATGATATCCGTCGCAAACAGCGTGGTGCACCTGAATGGAAAGCGGTATCAGCCTTTTTCCGTTATCTTCAAAAAATTTCCCCAAAGTGAAAATCGGAAGCAGGTATTTCCCGTTGTCAAAAACATTGATGTTAAAAGAAGTAAAGGTAAACCAGGGAATCATTGAAATGTCAAAAGTGTTTAAGGGTCTGTTTGGCTTTGGCGCATACTCGACGGACGATGTATATTTTGCATGATCGGATTCATAGGCACGCAGAAAAGCGTGATAATCCGAATGGAATTCGGTCCATATCGCCGAAAAATTTTTGTTGTCTGGATTAAAAATCGTATAAGCGGGGTGCATTTCATCAAATATACCCACGCCCTCATCTGTAAGCGCAGTGCGGAACTCCGGAATTTGGTTGACGGCTTTTGTTAGAAGCCAAATTATGGTCGGGTAAAGCCGATAGCCTTTCAGATTTGTTATGTCAAGGTTGACCGTTGTGGAATAAGTACAGACAACCTCGTTGATAAAATGTTCATAGAACGCCTTGCGCTCCCAAGTTTGTAAATCTATTAAATGAAACGACATTGCATCCTCCTGAATTAACGAACACGCTGCAAACGGCTGTGGCAAAGCTTTTGTTTCGTTTTGATTATACCGTTAAAGCCAAAAACAGCGGCAGCACCTGTTCCCATATGTCTCCCCGCTTTATCGGGCGCGGTTATTCTGTCACACCTAATTATACGCGCGAAGCAACATGTGTCAAGGCGCTTTGCGGCAGGCATTTCAACCTCTTGTTGTCCCACTAAACACTGATTGCTTCAAAACCGGCATTTCCCTTTTCAATCAATCACAAATCGTCTATTGCTAACAGAAGTTCTCGGAACTATTCCAATTTACATACACAAAGTCTCTTACAAATTCAATTTTACATTGCGTCATTGGGTTCGTGATATATTGGCATCTTCAAACATATCAAAATCTTCTTAATACTTTCTCAAAGCATGCGAAAAGCAGCTTAACCATACCTACAGACGGTCTATTTAGTTTTAGGTGGTTGCACTTTTTTTGTGGAACAGATATAATGGAGGTATAAACCCGGCGCTTACATGAGAGAGATAACCGTATAGAACTTACCGACAGTATATTTATAAGAAAATTTATGACGCAGACTATCTTCCAAAAAGAGGCCGAATGCTTCTGCGACCTCTAATGCCATACAGCAAAATCTGGACACGCTGACGATGTCTTTCTGGTGCAAAGATCTGTTTTCCATGAATAAAAAATCGAACTCCTGCACTTCTGCACCTTAGAGCAAAAAAGAAAAGGGAGAAACGAAAAATGAAAGTGTTGATTTGGTTTGGTTGCTTTTTTGTTGCAAGTTTGATAAATACCATATTAGGGTATATTACTGGTTATAAGATTGGGTATATTATTTTCTATATAGTTGTTGTTTTCATTGCCAAAAAGCTGTGCAAGAAATGGGATGCATATAAATCCAAAGAGGTGCAGCCGTCTTGCGGCACATCCCTTGAAGGATCAAGCTCTGCGCCCGTCTCCCATGCGGAAAGCGAAGTCCGTTTTTGCCGAAAGTGCGGGACGCCGCTGACTGACAGCTGTCGCTTCTGCCGCAAATGCGGTACCGAAGTAATTTCAGAAAAAGAAATCGGCGAAGAGGTGAAATTATGATTTGTGCTGCCTGCAAACGAAATATTCCAAACGACAGTGTATTTTGCCAGTTTTGCGGCAAACCGCTTGAACAGCCCTCCGTGCCGTCGGAGCCAGCAAAGCCGAACCCGCCGAAGCAACCGGCAGCTTTGGGCACCGATACTTCTTCGTGCAATCCATCTCCGGCAACAGAAAAGATGACTTCAAAGCAAGCTTTGGGAATCATCGCAGATTGGCAGGCAAAAAATGTAGCCGACTCGCTGAATGCCAACCGGCAAAACCAGCCAAACCATGAAGGTGAGGCGGACTTTGGCCTCGTCCCGAAAAAGCCCGTCTACACGCCTGCTTTAAAAGCAGTTGAAGGGGAAGAAAAATATCTCGACCGGCTTTATACTTCCAACGGAGAAAAAATCAAATATGTGCGAAAAGGCTCCGTGAGCCTAGCTGAAATCAACGGCCCGGTTGACATTTATGCTACATATCTCCCCTCCGGGCAGCCTTATAAAACGATTTATATTAATATGTATGGCACTACACCGTCCATAAAAGCACCCATGGGTTTTTCCTTTACAAAACAGAGCGCTTCTCTTGCAAGCAAGAAAAAGGCTGTTGCGGCGGCACAGCGCCACAGGGCCGTCAAAGCAGCCACCGACAATACAAACATAAAGACAGACCGCCATTTTAAAGGGCTTTGGATAAACCAGTCTTCGCTAATTATTCTTTTGCTAATCGTTGTTGCCATATGCACTCTGACCACCATATATTTTGCGCAGAAAATCAAAGATCAGCAAGATACCATCGTGCATTTGCAATATGAAATCAGCCATACAGAAGCAGATGCTTTGGCGTTCTATGAAGAATACGCCGCCTGTGTAAATGAAGGTTCCACACTGTATCATAAATATGGATGCGATTATTTTGATGATTCCAGTTTTTGGATATATAATACTGATTTGGCAGAACAGAAGGGTTACCGCGCTTGCCCAAGGTGTCATTAAGGGACGCGGTAAAAAAACGGAGGCGTTCATTTATAACGCCTCCGTTTTTTGCCCTATTGCTTTATGCTTTCCAACAATCTGCCATTATTGGCGAGGACGATATTGCCGTCTTTTACGGCGATGTCGTAAACTATGGTTTTGGTCTCGTCGTCCATTGCGGTTGCTTTAACTTTCAGCTTATCCCGCTCTATGACAAACGAGAGGTCGCAAGCGTCCGTTTTAAAAACATTTTCGTATTCTTTCAGTCCGTTTTCGTTCGCCGTGAACTGAAAGGTGAACAGCCCCGAGGTGGGGCCGAAGCTTAAAATACACGTTTCCGCAACCCCGTCGCCGTCAATATCATATGAAGTTTTATCCATATAAAACGGGTCTTGCTCTGCAAATTGAAACACAGCGCCGTCCGGCACACAAAGTTCGGCGTCTGCGGCGGAAGAATAGCTGTAACTCGGCATCGGCGAGGAACGGTCTGCATCAAAAATCAGATTTTTCCCGTCCTTTTTAAATGTATAGGTATCTTTCCCGTCGTCGGTTGTCATCACAATACTGTCGTCTGTTTCCGTATAAGTGCCCACAGGGAAATAGCTGCTCAACAAGGAAAACGAAAACGAGCATCTTTCACTATCCGGCATCAGCGAAAGATAGGCGCTGTCTTTGCCCGAAAAATAATAATAGCCGTAAGCGCTTGCGACAGAACGCGGCGCGGCAGACTCTTTATCGCGCACCGGGTCGGTTAAGAAGCAAACCGCGGTCACAAGAACGGCAAGGAAAGCAACAAGGATAATCCAAAATGCCGGTTTTTTATAGTTCAAAATGCTTTTGACCCGTTCTTTCACGCCGGCTTCGCCGAACGCCAACGGGCAGGCGGCAATCGTTTTGCGCGGTGCGCTCAAACGGACCAGCGATTCGGAATAAGCCTTTTTGATTTCCGTTCCCCGCTGCCGCAAAACCTTTTCGTCGCAGGCAAGCTCCATATCGCGGCAAAACAGAACATAGCCGGGCCACAAAACGGGGTTAAACCAGTAAACGCAAAGCAGGAAAAAGCCGAGCGGCTTGAAAAGGTGGTCGAGGCGCTTTAAATGCGCCTGTTCGTGCGCAAGGACATATTCCATATCTTCTTCTCGCATAGCGGACGGCAGATAAATTTTCGGCCGGAAGAGCCCTAAAATAAACGGCGTTGGGATATGGTCACAAAGCCATATATTCTCTTGAAGCAGGACCGCTTCGCGCACTTTTCGCTTAAGCTTTAAAAAGCTGATGCCTGCATAAATGAGCCATGCGGCAACGCCGACAAGCCACAAAACCGCGGCAACAAAAGTGAGCTTTTGCGCGGGTGTCACGGCGGCCGTTACGTCGGGGGCAAGCGCATCGGAAAGCACCGGGTTGACGGTGCTGTTGAAATACGCCACGCCGGAATAAATTTCTGGGGCGTCAGCGGTTAAAATCGTTTGGGGCACAGTGTCGGCACTCGGAATGAGGCTTAACACGCTCTCGACGGAAAACGGAAATACCAAGCGAACCGCTACAAGCGCCCACAAAATGCTCCGAATCCATTTCGGTGCATTTTTAAAAATCAGACGGAACAGCACGACCGCGAGCACAAGCCAGCCGGCGGTGATACTTTTATTCAGCATCGTGAGAAAAAGCGCTTCCATATTCAGCCCTCCTCATATTCGTCAATCATGCGGCGCAGCGTGTCCACATCGTTTTGCGTCAAGCCCTTTCTTGCTGTAAATGCCGCCAAAAACGCAGGCAGTGAACCGTCAAAGGTCTCGTCCACAAACTTTTCGCTTTGCGCGGCGTAAAAATCATCGCGGGAGATCAGCGAAGTGACGCGCCCCTTTTGATTTTGAAAAATACCTTTTTCGCAAAGCCGTTTTAAAACGGTGAACGAAGTGCTTTTTTTCCAGCCGAGCAGTTCCTCGCTTCTTTTGGAAAGCTCGGTAGACGAAATCGGCTCGTTGCTCCAAATGATATCGGCGAAACGGGATTCAATCGCACCCAAGGTCAAGTCCGCCACCCAAAGCACCTCCTTTTGGTCTACATCATGTCGTTCGATTCCATTCTACATTATGTAAACCGATTTGTCAACACCTTTGCGCAGGCACCCTGTTGCGCGCGAAAAAAAGATATGATATACTGATTTCAACTTCCTGTCAGCATGGAAAGGACGGGCTTATGGAAAACATCATTGCAATTGAGCATTTAAACAAGAATTTTGGCGAAGTCAAAGCGGTGCAGGATTTAAGCTTCTGCGTAAAAACCGGCGAGCTGTTTGCATTTCTCGGCATCAACGGCGCAGGCAAATCCACCACAATCAATATTATCTGCGGTCAGCTTTCGAAAGACAGCGGTCATGTGGAAATTGACGGCACAGACCTCGACCGTGACCCCGACCGCATCAAACGCGACCTCGGTGTTGTGTTTCAAAATTCCGTTTTGGACGCCGCTTTGAGCGTATATGACAACTTGGAAAGCCGTGCTGCGCTTTATGGGATTTTAGGACAGAATTTTAAGACAAGGCTCTCGGAGCTTTCTACCCTTTTGGAATTTGAAGATTTATTAAAACGCCCCGTCGGGAAGCTTTCAGGCGGGCAGCGGCGGCGAATTGACATTGCGCGTGCGCTTTTGCACAAACCGAAAATCCTCATTTTGGACGAGCCGACCACCGGCCTTGACCCGCAGACGCGCAAAACGATTTGGAATATCATTGACCATTTAAGAAGCACGGAAAACATGACCGTTTTTCTCACCACACATTATATGGAAGAAGCCGCTGAAGCGGATTATGTGGTCATTATCGACAGCGGCAAGATTGCCGCGAAAGGCACGCCGTTACAGCTGAAAAACACCTATACTGGCGATTTTATCACGCTTTACAGTGTAAATGAGGAAGCAGTAAAAACGCTTGGTGTCACTTATGAACCGCTTCGCGACGCTTACAGGCTTTCTGTGCCTGATACCGCAGCGGCAACAGCGCTGATTGTAAAGCGCCCCGACATTTTTAAAGACTATGAAATCACCAAAGGCAAAATGGATGATGTGTTTCTTGCAGTGACAGGCAAAAATCTGGAAGGGGGTGCCCAGAAGTGACAACCACAGCCGTACTTATCAAACGAAACATCAAGCTGTTTTTCAAGGATAAGGGTATGTTTTTTACCTCCCTGATTACTCCGGCAATTTTACTGGTTTTATACGCCACTTTTCTCGGCAATGTCTATCGGGACACCTTCACCGCCGGGCTGCCGCAAGGGGTGAAAATGGACGAAGGCCTGATCGACGGACTGGTCGGCGGGCAGCTTATTTCCTCCATTCTCGCGGTATCCTGCATTACAGTTGCGTTCTGCTCCAACTTTTTAATGGTGCAGGACAAGGTGAACGGCAGTATTAAGGATTTGCGGATTTCGCCTGTCAAATCGGCGACGCTTTCCATTAGTTATTATGTCGCAACCCTCATTTCAACGCTGATTGTCTGTTTCGCTGCCACCGGCATCTGTCTCGGCTATGTCGCCATTGTCGGTTGGTACATGCGCATTTCCGATGTGCTGTTTTTGCTTTTAGATGTTTTACTGTTAAGTCTTTTCGGCACGGCGCTTTCTTCCCTTATCAATTTCTTTTTGAATACACAAGGGCAAATTTCTGCCGTCGGCGCGATTATCAGCGCGGGCTATGGATTCATTTGCGGCGCTTACATGCCGATCTCCTCGTTCAGCGACGGACTTCAAAAAGTGCTCCTGTTTTTGCCGGGAACTTACGGCACTTCGCTCGTTCGAAACCATGCGCTCGGCGGCGTATTTGCGGAAATGGAAGAGCAAGGGATTCCCGGCGTTGTGGTTGACAGCATGCGAGACGCGATTGACTGCAATTTATATTTCTTTGACGAAAAAGTACAAATCAGTGAAATGTATATCGTCATTGGCGTAACGGTTGTTTTGCTTGTCGGGGTTTATATTCTTTTAAACACATTAAAAAAGAAAGTATAACAGTATAAAAGAAAAAGCGTTGCCAAAGGCAACGCTTTTTTTCTAACTTATTTTTCTGTGTGGTTTTTCCAAAATTCCCGCAAAGCCCAGTTTTGCATTTCGGCAAACACTTTCCCGTCCAGATCTTCAAAGCTTGCCCAGAGAAAATCATGGTCTTTTTCTATGGGTTTTTTAATTTCGCCCGTGTAATAGGTCTGAATCGGGTGAAAAAGTCCAAGCCGCGGGTGGCTTGTAAAGGTTTCAGCCGAACAGATTTGCTCGCCGACTGCTACCTCGACACCCGCTTCTCCCAAGCATTCCCGCCGGATACACGCTTCGTCCGTTTCACCGTTTTCAATTCCGCCGCCTAAGAAAAACAGCCCTTTCGGTGTTTTGACAACGGCGATTTTGTTGTCTTTTACCGGGATGATATAAGCGCCTTTCCTCTCATAATACGGCGCAGGGGCTTTTTTTCCAAACACTTTATGCATAAAGCTTCCTCCACTACGCTCACACAAAATCAAAATACAAACTGCACAAGCAGCATATAGACGACGGTGCCGCCGGCAATGGACAAAAGCATCTGCTTTTTCCAAAGATGCAGCGCGACGACCACCAAAATGGCGATGAGTTCCGGAAGCCCGTGACTGCCGGACAAAAGGGGTACATTTTTCAGGCAATAAATCACCAAAAGGCCGAACACCGCGCCCGGCAGCACCTTGCCGAGATACTGTAAAAATTTCGGAATCGGGCGATTTTTCGGGAACACCAAAAACGGCAAAAAGCGCGTAAGCACCGTTGCCGCCACCACGCACGCAAGGGTGATGATTTGCTGGGAAAGCGTCATTGTCATGCTGCGCGCCCCCTTTCAAGCTTACCGCGCAAAAGCGTAAGGGCAAGCAAAATCGCGCCCATAGCCGGAAGAATGAAGTTATCCGCGCCAAACACCGCAAGACAAAGCGCCGAAAGCAAAAGCCCCAAAAGTGCGGGTGTGTGGCAGTCATCTTTTTTCCACTGCTCTATAAAAATCACCACAAACATGGCGGTCATTACAAAGTCTAACCCCTCGGTATTAAAGGTGAACCATGCGCCAAAAATACCGCCGAGCGTTGCGCCGGTGACCCAGTAAATGTGATTGAGCAGCGTTACAAAAAAATAGAACCAGCCACGGTCCACACCTTTCGGAATGTCCGCCGTGCAGTTAATGGAAAAGCTTTCATCACACATGCCGAAAATCAAATAAATGCGTTTGAGCCCACGCACCTCGCGGTAACGCTCTAACATGGAAATCCCGTAAAACAGGTGTCGGGCGTTGATCATGAGCGTAAGAAAAAACGCCCCCAGCGGCTGAAAAGCACCGAGCAGCAGGTTTGCGGCGACAAATTCCGCAGAACCGGCAAAAATCGTCAGGCTCATCAAAAAGGGATACCAAACCGAAAAGCCCTCTGTACGCATCAATACCCCGTAGGTTATCCCCAAAAACCAGAAGCCCGCAAAAATCGGCACGGTGTAGGGAAAGGCGGCTCGCAAAGCCGTTATATATTTATTTTTCGAGCGCGCAGCTACCACCAAATCACCTCCGAGAAAATACAAATTCAGTATATCAAAAAATCGCCGCGCGCACAAGCAGGCAAGCACGCTAAAATTCCGCGAAAACTGTCGTAATTCCGTTGACATTTTGTTTTGAAAACGGTATTCTGTTATCAGAACTTTTTTGGGGAGGCGAACAGCTTGAAACCGGATATGAACCGAATCCAGATAGCACCCGGAAGCGGAAAACAGGCGGCGTTTATTCAGCGGGAAAGCGGTATTTTGCACACACCGCTTCAGGCGGAAACTGCGTTTTACGACTGTATTCGCCAAGGCGACACACAGCGCCTGGAAGAAAAAATGGAGCAGTATTTCAAAAGCGGGTTTGTCATAGGCAAGCTTTCCAACGACAGCCTGCGGCAAATGCAATACTGGGCGGTCAGCTGCATTACGCTTGCCGCGCGCGCCGCAATGGCCGGGGGCTTGGAGGAAATCAGCGCCTATAACCTAAGCGACCACTACATACAATGTGTGGACAACTTTAAAACCGGCGACGAGATTTTAGAATTCCTTACCCAAAAGGCGGTGGAACTGACCACGCTTGTCAATCAGGCACACAAACGCCTGCGCTATTCACCACATGTGCGCCACAGCATCAACTATATTGAACGGCATTTATATGAAAAAATCTCTGTGCCGCAAGTGGCCGAGAGCTGCTCTCTTTCGCCGGACTATCTTTCCGCCGTATTCAAAAAAGAAACCGGCAAAACGCTCTCCCGCTATATTCTTTCAGAAAAACTGCGGGAAGCCGGACGCCTGCTGGAAAACGGACTTTCGTGCAGCAATGTTGCTTATCTTCTTTCGTTTTGCTCCGAGTCCTATTTCATCGCCTGTTTTAAAAAGGCTTACGGTGTTACGCCGCGCGTGTTTTCGGCGAATCCTTTTGATTTTTCGGAAGACGTCTCGGAAAAATAGCATTTCAAGCGGAATTTTGATATATTTCAAACTGCTTTGCCGTTACAATATAAGAAAGAGTAGATTATTCGGCAAAGCACCCTGCCTTTGCTGTCCGCTTTTTTGGACTGCAAAGGTGGTAAAATGGTAACAAATCTTATATAGAGGTGCTTTTATGACTACATTTGAAATCCTGATTTTAGTGTTTGCAGCTGTGGCTGCTGTCGCCGCCGTTGCCGGCGCCATTTTGGCAGGCCGCAAAAAGACGGACGACACGGCGCCGCAAATCGCGCAGCTGACCGCGCGCGTGGCAGAACAGCAGAAAAATGTTTCCGACGAATTTGCCCGCAACCGCATGGAGCTTTCCAAGCAGCTTGAAACCATGCAGGGCAAGCTCAGTGAAATGACCAAGGCGAACTTTGAACAACGCATCACCTTAAATGAAACGGTCACAAAATCTTTGAACGACATCCGTGACCGCACGGTGCAGGAAAATGAACGGCTGGTCAAGGTGGTGGAAGCCGCAATCGGCAAAATGCAGGAAAGCAACGAAAAGAAGCTTGATGAAATGCGTGCGACGGTGGATGAAAAACTGACCTCCACGCTGACCACACGCCTTAACAGCTCGTTCAAGACCGTTTCCGAACAGCTTGAAAACCTGTATAAATCCTTGGGTGAAATGAAAGAGCTTTCAGTCGGCGTGACGGACAATGTCGGCGCACTCAACCGGGTGCTTACCAATGTCAAAGCGCGCGGCACCTGGGCGGAAGTGCAGCTCGAGACCATTCTCGACCAGACCATTCCGAATATGTATGACAAGAATATTGCGACCGGTGAAAAAGACTCGGAACGCGTGGAATTCGCCATTCGCATTCCGGCGAGCGACGACAAATCGCGCATCACCTACCTGCCCGTAGACTCCAAATTCCCGATGGAGGACTATGTGCGTCTGTGCACCGCGGCAGAGCACGCCGACCCCGACGCTGTTAAAGCGGCGCGCAAGGCGCTGGAAGACCGCGTTCTTAGTGAAGCAAAGCTTATCAAAAAATATATCAATGTGCCGAAAACCACGCCGTTTGCCATTATGTACCTTGCGACGGAAGGGTTATATGCCGAAATCGTTTCGTCCTCTTCCGGCATTTTGGAAAAAATCCAAAACGAATGCAATGTCATGGTGGCGGGGCCCTCCACCATTACCGCTCTGCTCAATTCCCTTTCCATGGGCTTTAAAACTGTGGCAATCAACGAAAAGGCAAATGAAGTACGCATGCTTTTAGGCGCGGCAAAGGCACAGTATGAAAACTTCGGTGTCATTTTGGAGAAGGCGAAAAAGAAAATCGATGACGCCGGAAAGACGCTCGACGATGCACAAAAGCGCAACACCATCATTCGCAAAAAGCTGCGCACCGTTGAAGATCTCGAGCAAATGGAGGCCGCATCTGTTTTGGGCTTGGAGGACAGCGGTTTTCAAGAAGAAGCTGATTAACCGGCACAGCCGGATTGCGAGGGAAGCCTATGAATAAGCTGCGTAACCTTTGGTCTTTCTGCACAGCGAAGCTCAAAAGTGTGAAAACCTATTGGAACGAGCCGGAGAAAAAGAAATACATTCCCTACAAAGAGCTTGCCGCCTATTCCGTCGGCGGCGCAGGCGTGTATTTCATTTTATCGCTCGTGGGGATGATCGCACTCAACGCAGGCAGCATGATTGTCGGCGCTTCTATCGGCATTAAGGCCATAGATTTGCAGACCATGAATGTCGTGTCCACGCTCATCGGCCTTGTGACTGCACCCATGCGCGC
This sequence comes from uncultured Eubacteriales bacterium, assembly GCA_949292775.1. Lineage (GTDB taxonomy): Bacteria > Bacillota > Clostridia > Oscillospirales > Acutalibacteraceae > Fimenecus. The sequence continues at coordinate 35,756 of CASFBL010000008.1, read as the reverse complement.
TATGCTGTTTGACAACACGCGCAACCGCATGGGGAAATTCCGGCCCTATCTTCTTTACATGGGCTTTCCCACCGCCTTTTTCGGCACCTTGCTCGTCTATCTGCCTTATGACACAATGACCTATCAGGAAAAAGCGGTTTGGGTATTTGTCGTGTTTACCCTTTTGCAGTTCTTTTCCCCGTTTTATTCCGCGGCATATGCGGGGCTCGTTCAGGTCATGTCGCCGAATTCCCAAGAACGCGCGTGGGTCATTGAAATCAGCTCCATTATTTATTCCTTTGCCCCAACCGTTGTAAATCCTGTTTTGCCGCTGATAGGTCCGCTTGAAAGCCTACATACTTACCGCATCGCCTTTCCCCTGTTCTGTACGCTTGGGCTTGGCGTGAGCATGCTGTGCGTTTTCGGCACGCGCGAGCGCATCATTGTGCCCAAACGCTATGTGTCAAAGGTCGGGTTTTGGGACGGCCTTCGAAAGGTGGCGCGCAACAAATACTTCTGGATCATCAATTCTTCTTCCTGGCTCGGATTCCTTGCGGGCGGCTACGGCTATTTGTTCCAGTGGATTTTTTATTACGGCATGAACAACCCCGCCCTTTACGCACTGATGGTCGTGATTCGCGGCGAAGCTTCTACACCGGGCATGCTTTTGGGCGCACCGCTTGCCAACAAATTCGGCAAAAAGCGAATCTGTTTGCTTTCTCTCACCGTGCAGACCGCCTGCATGGCGCTGATGCTGGCCTGCTACAAAAGCTATATACTCGTGTTCCTGATGATGTTCATCAAGGATATGTTCTCTGCACTGTCGATTATTTATCTGCCAGCAATGAAAGCAGATGTTATGGACTACCAGCAGTATAAAACCGGTGACCGGCTGGAGGGCTTTATTGAGCAGACCGGCGTTTTGATGGGCAATGGCATAACGCTTGCAACGGGCTACGCAATCCCGTTCATCTTAAAAAGCTATGGCCTTACAAACAACTATGACAGCCTTTTTGACGCCGACTTCCGCAATCCCATTGTTTATGCCATGCTGATTTACGGCGTCATCGGCACGATTTTGTCCATTATTCCCTTCTTGTTCTATGATCTTTCTGAAGAAAAACGCGCGAACATGATCAAAGTTTTGAAAATTCGCGCACTGTTCGCCGATTACAGCCATAACGAGCTTTCTGACGAAATGCTTGTGGATACCGTTGAAGCCATTCACGAAGCACAGGCCGTTTTGGAAAAGCCCTTTGATGAAAAAGATAAAGCCGCTGTGGCCGCACACACTGCCGCGCAGCTGACTTTAGACGAACTGCATAAGTTTGAAACACCGCAGCTGCAGGAGATTCTGCGCCGTGCGGAAGAACTCGCAGCCAATGTCCAGTCGCTCTGTCACTACGATCCCGCTATGCTCAAACAGGCGAAAGCCCTGCCCCGGCAGACAAAAAAGGAACGCCGCTTGCGGCGGGAAGAAATTGCCTATGCCAAAGCTTGGCGGCGCAGCAGCGTGCTGATTCCCCGGTATTTCCCGGACGGGCTGGTAATTCCGGACGCCTCCTGCGTGGACGAAGCGTATGCGCTTCCGGAAAACACGCGCGCAGAGAAAAAAGCCAAAAAGGTTGCGACGCGCCTTGCACTTCGCAAAATGAAGCTGTTTGAAGCCGCAGCCAAACCATATACAGAGGCTTGCCGTCTGCTCGAACAGCGCGATGCCTATGCCGCTTGGCCAAAAATCGAAGCGCGGTGTGCAGAGCTGCAGTCCGCGCAATAATGCCCTTGTAAAAACACTTGCAAAATACCATTTTTTGCTTTATCATATATACTGTTGTATTTTGGTATCTTTTCAACCGGATTTTTGGTGAAAAGTAACCTTGCGCAAGAGATTCATACTATGGAGGAGAAAAATGAAACATCCCGAAATCGTTTCCAAAATGACTTTGGAAGAAAAAGCCAGCCTTTGCTCCGGCAAGGATTATTGGCACACCAACGATGTGCCCGGCGCCGGCGTCCCGTCTATCATGCTGACCGACGGCCCGCACGGAATCCGCAAGCGTGTCGAAGAAAAATCCAAAGAGGAAAAAATGTCGTTAAAAGGCGTGCCCGCAATCTGCTATCCCACTGCGGCGGCAACTTCCTGCTCGTGGGACCCGGACATGATTTATCAAATGGGCGAAGCGCTCGGTGAAGAGTGCTTAAAAGAACAGGTTTCCGTTCTGCTCGGCCCCGGCACCAATATCAAGCGTTCACCCCTTTGCGGCAGAAACTTTGAATATTTCTCGGAAGATCCGCTGTTGGCCGGTGAAATGGCAGCTGCGTTCATCAACGGCGTGCAAAGCAAGGGTATCGGCACTTCGGTTAAGCACTTTGCCGTAAACAACCAGGAAACACGCCGCATGACCGTTAATGCGGTCGTTGACGAGCGTGCGCTTCGCGAAATTTACTTGGCTCCGTTTGAAACTGCGGTCAAAAAGGCACAGCCGTGGACGATTATGGCTGCCTACAACCGCTTAAACGGCACCTACTGTGCAGAAAATAAATGGCTGCTTACAGATGTGCTTCGGAACGAATGGGGCTATGAAGGTATTGTGGTTACAGACTGGGGCGCGGAAAACGACCGCGTTCAGGGTCTTCTCGCAGGGCAGGAACTGGAAATGCCCTCCTCCAACGGCGTGGGCAATGCGCAAATCGTAGCGGCCGTAAAACAGGGCCTTGTTTCTGAAGAATATCTTGACGAGCTAGTTGACCGGCTTGTAGATATGGCACTCAAAGGGGAAAAGGTTCGCGGCAATTATACATATGACGCGGAAGCACACCACGCATTGGCACGCAAAATCGCCGGGCAGTGCATGGTGCTTATGAAAAACGACAACAACCTGTTGCCGCTTAAGAAGGATGCCAAAATTACCGTTATCGGCGAAATGGCGAAAAAGCCGCGTTATCAAGGCGCAGGTTCTTCCCTCATTAACCCCATCAAGCTTGACAGCGCTTATGAAACCCTTAAGGAAATGGGTGTTTCGTTCCAGTATGCTGCAGGCTATTCTACCGCAAAGAAAAACAAGACTTCCGACGACGCCTTTGTTGCAGAAGCCGTTCAGAAAGCCACCGGCGCCGAGGTCGTTCTGCTCTTCATCGGTCTTACAGACGACTACGAGACCGAGGGCAATGACCGCAAACACCTGCATCTGCCGCCGCTCCACAACCGTTTGGTTGACGAAGTGCTGAAAGTCAATCAAAATGTTGTGGTTATTCTCTCGGGCGGTGCAGCTGTGGAACTGCCGTGGGCAGACAAAGTTCCGGCCATTCTCAACGCTTACTTAACCGGCCAGACCGCAGGCAGCGCAGTCTGCGATTTGCTGTTCGGCGATGTGAACCCCAGCGGCAAGCTGTCGGAGACTTATCCCATCGCTTTGGAGGACAACTCCAGCGCCAACTACTTCCCCGGCACCCCGATGTCGGTGGAATACCGCGAAAGCGTTTATGTCGGCTATCGTTACTATGATACCGTCAACAAAGCTGTTCGCTTCCCGTTCGGTCACGGTCTTTCCTACACCACTTTCGAATACAGCGACCTTGCTTTGAGCGCAGACAGCATCAAAGATACCGACACGCTGACCGTTTCCTTCACGGTCTCCAACACCGGCGACCGCGACGGCGCGGAAGTGGCACAGGTTTATGTCAACGACTGTGAAAGCACGATTTACCGCCCGGCAAAAGAACTTCGCGGCTTTAAAAAGGTATTTCTGAAAGCCGGCGAGCAAAAGCGCGTGGAAATCGAGCTTGGCAAGCGTGCATTTGCCTATTATAATGTCAACCTGCATGACTGGCATGTGGAAAGCGGCGAGTTCCGTATTTTGGTCGGCGCTTCCAGCCGTGACATCCGTCTGGAGCAGAGCGTGCAGGTTACCTCGACCGTTGAAGCGCAGATTCCGGACTATCGCACGACTGCACCGGAATATTACACCGGCGAAGTGTCCAAGGTAGCCGACAGCTCATTTGTCGCTGTGCTTGGTCATGAGCTTCCCCCCGCCCAGCGCGATAAGAGCCAGCCGCTTGGCTTCGGCAACACCATTGAAGACGCTGCCGACGGCAAATGGGGCGGCAGATTCTGCCGGATGTTCAAGAAGATGCTCGGAGAAGACACCATGGCAGGCGCAATTGCTCTGCAAACCCCGGTTAAGAACTTTATCTCAATGAGCTTTGGTCTGTTCAGCCCGCAGATGGCAGAAGGCTTACTGATTATCCTGAACGAAGACAAATTCTGCAAAGGCATGGGCAAAATCCTCAAAGGCGTGCCGAACACCCTGCGCAACCTCGGCAAACTGAAATCCATTTAACTTTTATTAAAATACCCCGCAGTATCGCAAAATACTGCGGGGATTTTTTTATCTTTAAACAACAGAAAAATCTTTCGGCTGCAAAACACCTTTTTCCGTGATAAACGCCGTAATCAACTTGTGCGGCGTAATGTCGAATGCGGGATTGAGTGTTTTTGCATTTTCGGGCAGCAGGGGCTTTTGATACCACAGCGACCGAATTTCTTCCCCGTCGCGCATTTCAATGGGGATATCCTTGCCGCTTTGCGCGTTTAAATCAATCGTCGAAAACGGCGCACAGACATAAAACGGGATGTGGTAAAACGAGGCCAAAACTGCCAAACCGGAAGTGCCGATTTTGTTGGCGGTGTCGCCGTTCGCGGCAACGCGGTCACAGCCGACCAAAACAGCGTCCACAAGCCCTTTGCCCATGACATATGACGCCATATTATCGCACAAAACGGTGGTGTCGATTCCGGCTTCGCAAAGCTCATAAGCAGTCAGCCGCGCGCCCTGCAAAAGCGGTCTTGTTTCGTCGGCATAAACCGAAAGGCTGTGCCCCTGCTCTTTTGCAATATAAATGGGTGCAAGCGCTGTTCCGTATTTTACAGTCGCCAAACGCCCGGCGTTGCAATGGGTCAAAACGCGCTTGCAGTTTTTTAAAAGCGGTGCACCGTTTTCACCGATTGCCCGGCAGACGGCAATGTCCCGGTCGTGCAGTTCCTGCGCCTTTTGATAAAGCAAATCCTTTAAAACCGGCACCGTCGCATTATTGTTTTCTTTGACAACCGCACACATTTGCCCGACTGCCCACGCAAGATTGACCGCTGTGGGACGAGCGTTTTCTAAACGGCGGGCGTTTTCGGAAAATTCGGCTTTAAATTTTTCCACATCTGTTTCCGTGCTTTCGCCTGCAAGCACGGAAAGTCCGATTGCCGCCGCCACGCCGATAGCCGGCGCGCCGCGCACTTGCAGGGTTTGAATGGCCAAGACCATTTTCTCTAATGTGTGCAGTTCTAAAATCAATTTTTGATTGGGCAGCTTGGTTTGGTCGATAATGAGCAGCCGATTGTGCACGCGGTCAAGCCGAACCGTCTCCCCTTGCATTTTATCCATGCTTCACGCTCCGTTATGAAAGCTTTTCCACAATGTTCTGTATAAGCGCCTGCATCTGCGCGCCCTTTTGCCTGCCCGCTTCAAGCACTTCTTCTTCCGTGAGCTTCTGTTTCAAAATGCCTGCCGCCATGTTGGAAATGAGCGAAAACGCCAAAACCTGCATGCCGCAGTGGTTCGCACCGATTACCTCCGGCACGGTGGACATGCCGACCGCGTCCGCGCCCAAGGTCCGAAATGCGCGGATTTCTGCCGGGGTCTCATAGCTTGGCCCCGAACAGGCAAGATACACACCCTCTTTGAGCTCTATACCGGTCTCTTTGGCACAAGCTTTGGCAAGTTCGCGCAGCTTCGGCGCATAGGCAAAGCTCATATCCGGAAAACGGCAGCCAAATTGGTCATCATTGGGACCTATGAGAGGATTTGCACCCATAAAATTAATATGGTCCGTAATCAGCATAATATCGCCGACGGAAAAAGACGGGTTGATGCCGCCCGCGGCATTGGTCAAAATCAGCGTTTCTACACCCAAAAGGCGCATGACGCGCACCGGCAGCAGAATGTCGGAAAATGCGTGCCCCTCATAGTAATGCAAACGCCCCTGCATGCAAACGACCGGCTGCCCGCCGAGTGTGCCAAGAATGAACTGCCCGACATGCCCCGGCGCAGTCGAAACCGGGAACCCCGGCAAATCGCCGTAAGGCACAGCAGTCGGATTTTCGACTTTTTCCCCGAGTTCGCCGAGCCCTGAACCCAGCACAATGCCGATTTTCGGCGTCATTGCAACGCGTGCACGAATCAGTTCAGCATATTCCTGTGGTGTTTTACGCATGGCTTGTCACCTCGTTTATAATCCGGCAGCTTCGTTTTTCCACTTCATACCGCACCTTGTCGATGTCAATCGTCTTAAATTCACCGTCTTTGTAAAGCACTTCACCGTCTACCATTGTAAGCTGTACATCGCGCCCGTCGGCGGCATAAACCAGGTTGTTGACCGTGTCGGTGTGCGGGCACATATGCACTCTGTCGGTGCGCACAACGATTAAATCCGCCCGGTTGCCAACTTCCACATTGCCGCAGTCCTCTCTGCCCTGCGCCAAATACCCGTTGACGGTCGCTATTTTCAAGACATCTCGGTCGCTGACGGCGTCCGCACGGTAGGTCGTGCCTTTCGGCAGCAGAGCGCACAAATACATTTCGCGGAACATATCCAGCTTGTTGTTGGAAGCAACAGAATCTGTACCGATTGCTACCCGAACGCCGCGTTCCAAAAGTTTCGCCACATTGCAAACCCCCGAGCCAAGCTTCAGGTTGCTTGCCGGGCAGGTGGCAACTGTTGCGCCTGCATTTTTCAAAATCTCCATATCCTCATCTGAAAGCCAGACGCAGTGTGCGGCAGTCACCGGCACTTGGAACAGTCCGCACGCAGCGAAAAGCCCGGTCGGAGTAAGACCGCCGTGGCGCTGTTTACATTCTTCGGTTTCTTTTTGCGTTTCGGAAAGGTGAATATGTGCGTGCAGACCGTGCGCCTTCACGATTTCGGAAAACTGTTCAATCACTGTGCGGCGGTTGGTGTATTCCGCGTGGAGGCTCATATCGATTTTCAGCCGTCCGCCGAACGCGCCGTGATAAGCTTTGATGATTTCTTCACTTTCCTGAAAACTTGCTATCGTGTGAATATCGCAATCGGAAAAGCTTGTGATTGCGCGGCTGAAATTGCATTTGATACCGCTTTCACCGACCGCTTTCGCAACGCTTTCCGAAAAGAAATACATATCTGTAAACGAGGTTGTCCCGCTTTCAAGCATTTCGGCAATCGCAAGCAAGGTGCTGTAATAGGGGTCCTCCCCACTGATTCTGTCTTCAAACGGAAACACCCGCTCATTAAGCCAGCGGTCAAGCGGCAGGTTTTCGGCATAGCCGCGCAAAAGGGTCATCGGCGCGTGGGAATGGCTGTTGACAAGCCCACTCATCAAAACCTTGCCGCGCCCGTCATAGCTTTCGCCGAAGTCCTCGGCCGGTTTTTCTTTGCCGACATAGGCGATTTTCCCGTTCGCCGTGCCGACAAAGCAATCTTCCTGCAGACAAAAGTCTTTATCTAAAATCCCGATATTGGAAAACAGCATAAAAGCACCTCCGTTTGTGCTGAAAAAACACAATGGCGACAATCCGCCGCCATTGCCAAGATTTTATACAGTTCGGATTTCAACGGTTTGAATCACAACATCCTCAACCGGCTTGTTTTGGAAAAAGTCCACCTTGACACCGGCGATATCATCCACAACATCCATGCCGTCGAACACCTGCCCGAACACCGTATGTTTGTAATCCAGCCACGGCGTGCCGCCCAAGGCTTCATACTCCCGCACGCATTCCGTCGGGAACAGCTCTTCCGGCGCAGTTTCCAGCTGGTCAAGCATATCGTCAGAGACCTGTTTCGCCTGCACGATGAAAAACTGGCTGCCGTTTGTATTCGGCCCTGCATTTGCCATGGACAGCGCGCCGCGCAGGTTGTGAAGCTCCGGCGTGAATTCATCGGCAAAGCTCTTGCCCCAAATGCTCTCGCCGCCCATGCCGCTGCCGGTCGGGTCACCGCCCTGAATCATAAAATCGTTGATGACACGGTGAAAAATCAGCCCGTCATAATAACCGTTTTTGGCGTGCGTTTTGAAATTTTCCACGGCTTTGGGCGCGTGTTCAGGAAACAGGCGGACAAAAATATCGCCTTTAGAGGTTTTGAACACCGCGATTTCTTCACCGGGAACGGGAGCTTGTGTTTGTTTACTCATAACTTTATTCTCCTTTTTGATAGGAAGTAATAATCCGGTTTTTACCGGTTTCTTTTGCCTCGTACATAGCACAGTCTGCTTTTTCAATATATTCGTCGGTTGTGCTCTCAAGCGTAGGAATCGCCGAATATATTCCAACAGACATGGTCAGCATTTTGTTGTAGCCCTCAACCTGCAGGTTGGAAATTTCTTTGACCAGCCGGTTCATAATCAAAAACGCTTCAGAACGGCTTTTGCCTTCAAACACAACGACAAATTCATCCCCACCGAACCGATAGGCGTGCACAGATTCTTCTTCCACACCCTGCAGCGCTTTGCCAATTGCACGCAAACATTCATCCCCCACGGAATGACCGTAGCTGTCATTGATGATTTTAAAGTTATCAATATCTGCAATTGCAAGTGTCACGAACTGTCTGCTTTTTGCAGTGCGGGCAAGCTGCGACTCCATATTCAGACGAAAGCTGCGCCGGTTGCCAACCCCGGTTAGGTTATCGGTTATGCTCATTTTTCGAAGCAGGTCGTTTTGCGCTTCAATCTTTTCTCGGTTTTCCTGCAGCTGTGCATTCAAAAGCTTTAGCTGCCTTCCCTTTTCTAAAAGATTTCTCTCTTTCAAAAAAGCAATGTATTTGGTGCGGTACCGTGCAATTCCGGTAAAAACAGACAGAACGGCAATAATTAAAATACGAAAAATAACCAGCGGCTCTAAAAAAGCACGCAGAGAAAGCACATGGACAGCAGCAAAAAACGCCGCCATGGTAATCAGCGTGTTGGCCGCTAAAACAGATGGGCGGAAATACAGTGTGTAACAGGAAAGAAACAGCGCAACAATCAAAGAAAAACCGATAATGCCGCTTTCCAAGTCGAGCACAGCAAAAACAACCCCGCGCAGCATGTATACCAGCATGAATATATCGCAGCACAGCATAATCAGCCGCCAGTGTTTTTCGGGGTTTTTCCGCATAGCGAAAGCCCCTATAATACACAGAACCGTCATGCCGAATATAATCCAGTAAAAAGCAATAAATATCTTAGCGTCTGTGGGAAGAGAAGTCTGCACAGTCATAACCGCATAAGTAGAAAAAGCGCAACGGACAATTTCAACCAACAAGGAAAGCCAAAGCCAAAAGCGGATTGCTTTGCGGCGGTTGATTAAGGCAATTTCCCGTTTGAAATCGTCTTTCAGCACAGCTTCAGTCGGGCGGGCTTCGGCAATCAGCTGCCGTTCCTCCTGTGTATCTAAAAATGAAAACAGTTTTTCCAAGACACGCATTTTCTCACCCACCTTCCTTAAGCAAAGTTATTATATCAAAAAAAGCAGCTGTCGTAAACACTTACGGGCAAATCACAGCAAGTATTGCGCAAGTTCCTGCGTCTGCTGTGCGGTGGCGGCAGGCTTGTCGCCAAACGGAAATTCGATTCCCATAGACTGATATTTTTCCGCACAAAGCTTTAAAAACGGCAGCAGCTCGATTTTTTCAATGCATCGGTAACGGTCGGCAATGCTTTTAAGCGCAAGCATGTCCGTTTTTTTGTCATTAACGCCGGGGGTCACGACCTGGCGCACAATCACGCGCTTTTTCTGTTCTTTCAGCGCGTCTAAAAAGCGCAGCACCGTGGAAAGCGGAATACCGATATATTTTTGATACAGCTCGTCCGTCGCATACTTAATATCCAGCAAAACAATGTCCGTAACTGCAAGCAGGGCGTTGACCTTATCGTCTAACCGAACGCCGGCGGTGTCGAGTGCCGTGGAAATCCCGTCTTTTTTGCAAAGTGTAAACAGCTCGGTGACAAATTCCGGCTGTAAAAGCGGTTCGCCCCCCGAAACCGTTACGCCGCCCTCGCGTCCGAAATAGTTTTTATAACGGCAAACACGCGAGAATACCTCCTGCGCCTCGACAAGCGTACCGCCGTTTTTATCCCAGGTGTCGGGGTTGTGACAATACGGGCAGCGAAGCGCACAGCCCTGCATAAACACCACACTGCGCACACCGGGACCATCAACGGTTCCGAGGCTTTGAAAAGAATGTATTCTGCCCTGCATAGCTTCACCGCCTAAAAAAGATGCTTATAGTATACAAAAGTTTCAGACGCGATGCAAGTGCTTCTCCGCGCAAAAACGCGCCGGAGGGTCTCTCCGGCGCTTGAAAGCAGGAAGCATTTTACCGTCAGTCACCACAAGGGCAGAACGGCGCATTGCTGCCGCAGCAGCCAAGCTTATCTTCCTTAGGCGGGAAAAATTCATCCACCGGGAAGCAGATTTTGCGGAACGCTTCACACGGGTCGTCTGTGTCGCAGCTGCATTCCTTTGTCGGGATACAGAAATCGTAGGCCGGAATGAGCATCTGCACATCGCGTTCGAGCTGAACGATTGTGAAAATACCGATGGTGACCGCAACCACTTTTTCCTCGTGATGACCGGTGCCGATATCCTCTGGGAAGTCCTCTGTGAAAGCCCGGCGCACGCAGCGCGGAATGGGCATGCAGCTTTCGTGCAGACTGTTGCAGCAGTCGCACGGGCGGCAAATCTTTGCATCGAGGCAAATCGGGTCTGCAACCTGAATCTTGGCGCGCGGGTTTGTGTTGGTGGGAATCAGCTGATTGTCGTCGCTGTCGGCACGGTATTCCGAAGAATAAACGCGCACATTGCCCTCGCTGCCGTATAAAATACATTTTTTCGAGAAGGTTGAGAAACCACAGATGGTTGTCGGCGGCACAGACGCCACAGAATAAACTTCTACGGTTACTTTGAAGAAAAAGGTGATATCCACGCTGTAACAGCCGCGGTTAAAGGGCACCTTTTCCACATCCATAAACACATTAAGTATCTCGGTCCCTCTGCAGCGCACATTGGTGGCGTGTTCCACAATTTCCTGACACTGCGGCGGGAAATAGACGCGCAGGTCTGCCAGACAATCTTTGTCGGCGCAGGAATCGTAGACGCGGTTGGTGTCAATGCAGACAGCCTCACGGATTTTGGGCAGCCCTTTGTCGTTTTGACAACAGGCTTTGTTCTCTGACATACAGATTCCTCCTGAATGGTAAAATAAAGTTTGAAACTTCACTACCATAGTATGAGTGTCAAACGAAATTGTTACGGAATATTCGCTTTATTTCTTTGGATTTACATTGTATAATATGGAAAAGGAGGTGTGCCTGTGTCTTTGGTATTACATGAGCTTGGCTTGTTTTTTAAGGATATGAAGAGAAAAATTCATATTTCTGCAGAAGCAACTGAAAAGCAGACAGACCCCATCTATATGCGAGTTGATGAAAAACGCATTTACAGCAATTACAAAAAAATCATTCCTGCCTCGTTATCTCTTCTGTTTGTGGAAATCTGCGGCATTGTTTATCATCTAACCCATCGCATAGACTCTGTTTTTCTTTATCTTTATATCGGCTTTTTCGGTATTTTGCTGATAACAACGGTAATAACGCTTTGCCTGATTGAAAATACGCTGCGCACCGGGACTTTTGTTTCACACACCCAAAAGCGCACAAGTGCTTTTTTTTGGAGCGTTTGCACACTCAGTCTTATTGCGTGCAGCTTTTTTGAAGCGGTTGACACAGGAACACTGTTTCAGTATTTGATTTATTTAATATCATTTACCCTTTGGCCCACCTTTAAGCCCAATTTTGCCGTACCGTATTATCTGACGGCGTTTGCCGCGCAGCTTGGCTACATGGTCTATGCACACACGCCTTTTATTTCCATTTTATTTATGTTCGGCGTCACTGTATTGTGCGTTATCGGAAACTATATAGCATTTGCCGCTTATATGGACAAACACCTTGCTATTGAAAAGCTGGAGCAAATGGCGGAATATGACGCGCTGACAAATCTTCTCAACCGCCGCGGTATGCGAAAACGAAGCGAACTGCTGATGGATTACAGTGCTCGTGTGGAATCCATTGTCACCGTCGCCATGATTGATGTAGACTTTTTTAAAAATTACAACGACACTTACGGTCACAAAGCGGGCGATCGATGTCTCCAACTGGTGGCTGACTGTATTCGGAAGAATTTTCGTCGGCGAACTGACCTTTCATGCCGTTACGGCGGAGAAGAATTTCTGCTTGTTTTTGTTGAGCAAACCGAAAAACAAGCCGCAAGCAGCCTTTTACATTTACAAAAGGATATTGAAAAATTGGGAATCCAAGCCGGAAACACAACACTTTCTTTGTTTGTGACAGTTTCCATAGGTGCCGTCTGCACAAAGGTTGGCTTCGATGAAGAAATACACGGCTATATTCAAAAAGCAGATGAAAACCTCTATCGCGCAAAAAGAGAAGGCCGTAACCGTGTTTGTATAAACGAAGAAATCTATACCCAAACAGCAAGCAACAGCAATTGACCACGAAATACTTTCTGCAAAAAAGCCGTGCACGCAAAAGGTGCACGGCTTTTATTTTGTGGTTATTTTTTAGATTCCTTAGTCGCTTTGACCACTTTCAAACGAGTGAAGTCCTCGCGCTCTTTTTCGTCGAGCGCTTCGGTAATGAACTTAATGGTCTCGGTAAACTGCGGAATCATAATATTATTGAGTGCATTTGCCCGCTTCTGTGTTTTCTTGACTGCATCTGCAAGCCGGAAAATAGACGCCTGCGTTTCTGCAAGCTGCACAGTCAGGCGTTTTGCCTCATTAAAATGGATATACGCCTCGTCCAAATAGGAATTGGTCTTTTGCATGCCGTAATGCGGCTGCAGATCTGCGTCATCCAAAGAGGCGCAGGGAATCTCAACGCCCATAACGCTTTTGTAATCCAGCGTGAGACTCTTTTCCACAGGTGTGGAACGGGCAAAATTGCCGCACACGCCAAGCGTGATGTTTGCAAGCTTCAGCGCACTATAAGCTTTTTGGTATGCTTCGCCGATGTTTTCTTCCACCGTGCGCGCTTTGTCTACAAGCTGCATCATTTCCCGCACGAGAATATTCCGTTTGCGGTCCATCAGCTCATAACCGAGCTTGGCAAGGTCTAATGACTTCTGTGTTGCCATTAAATTGGCTTTTGTCGGGAACACCTGTGCCAAATCCACACACCTCCTTAAAACAGTCTGCCGGCTTTACGCCTGCGGTTTATAATGTTCATCCAGCACTGCGTCGTCCACACGATCGAGCATGTTGCGCGGCAGCATGGAAAGAAGCTCCCAGCCAAGGTCAAGCGTTTCGGTAATGGAGCGGTTTTCGGTAAAGCTCTGCGTTAAGAAGCGTGCTTCGAATTCCCGGCCGAACGCCATCAACAGCTTATCCTCCGCCGACAGCTCATCTTCACCGATAACGGAAGCGAGCGCTTTGGCGTCCTGCACCTTGGCGTAGGTGGCGAGCAGCTGATTGGACAAAGCCGAGTGGTCGGCACGCGTAAACCCTTCGCCGATACCGTCTTTCATCAAACGGGAAAGGGACGGCAGAACGCTTACCGGCGGGTAAACGCCTTTATAGTCGAGCTCACGGTCCAAAACAATCTGACCTTCGGTAATATAACCGGTCAAGTCAGGAATCGGGTGGGTAATATCATCGTTGGGCATGGTCAAAATCGGGATCTGCGTTACAGAGCCCTCGACGCCCTGAATCATACCGGCACGCTCATACAAAGAGGCGAGGTCGGAATACAGATAACCCGGGAAACCTTTACGACCGGGGATTTCGCCCTTGGAGCTTGAGAACTCACGAAGCGCCTCAGCGTAGGAGGTCATATCGGTCAAAATGACCAAGATGTGTTTGTGCAAAGTAAACGCCAAATATTCCGCAATGGTCAGCGCCACACGCGGCGTCATGATACGCTCAACGATGGGGTCGTTGGCAAGATTCAAAAGCATGACCACGCGGTTCATGACATTGGCTTCTTCAAACGAGCTGCGGAAATAATGGGCAACATCGTTTTTAACACCCATGGCGGCGAACACAATTGCGAAATCGTCGCCGTCGGCAATCGTCGAGTGCCGTACAATCTGCACGGCGAGCTCGTTGTGTTTCATACCGGAGCCGGAGAAAATCGGCAGCTTCTGCCCGCGAATCAGCGTGGCAAGCGCGTCGATAGAGGAAATACCGGTCTGAATGAAGTTTCGCGGATATTCACGGGAAACCGGGTTAATCGGCGCACCGTTCACATCGCGTTTTTCCACGGGGTAAACAGGGCCTAACCCATCAATCGGGCGGCCGAGGCCGTCAAACACTCTGCCGAGGATTTCGGGCGAGAGCGCAACTTCCATCGGCTTGCCGGTGAACACGGTAGAGGTATTTTCCATGGAAACACCGCGCGTGCCTTCAAACACCTGAATGGTGACTTCTTCGCCGTCAATTTTAACTACACGGCCGGTACGGACAGTGCCGTCCTGCAAATGCAGTTCTACGATTTCCTCATTGGCGGCATCCTGCACACCGTTCAAGGTCACAAGGGAGCCGTTGATACCGTCTAATTTTAAATGTTTAACAATCATTCGGCTTTACCCCCTTATCGTAAAATGCGGTCGAGCACGGTGTCGATTTCCTGAATATCGTCATCGAGCATTTCCAGTTTATCGTTCGGAACATCATATTTCATCTTGACCAGCTTGTCAAACAGGCCGGTTGCAAGAAGCTTGGAAATCGGAATTTGTCTTGCGATAACTTCCTTCGCACGGTGATACAGGTGCAAAATGACATGCATCATTTTAAACTGCTTTTCCAGCGGTACGAAAGTATCGTCTGCGTGGAAAGCATTTTGCTGTAAGAAGCCGACACGAATGACACGCGCAATCTCAATAATCAGCTTTTGGTCATCCGGCAAAACATCGGCGCCGATAAGCTTAACAATTTCCATAAGCGAGCTTTCTTCCATCAGCAATGCGCAAAGCTCTTCGCGGTATTTGATGAAATCCGGTGAAATGTTGTCGCGGTACCAGTCGGAAAGGTCGCCGATATATTCGCTGTAAGACAGCGTCCAGTTGATTGCCGGGTAATGCCGCGCGTAGGCAAGCGATTTGTCAAGCGCCCAGAAGCAGCGCGTGAAACGCTTTGTGTTTTGGGTGACCGGCTCGGAAAAGTCGGAGCCTTGCGGCGAAACAGCGCCGATCAGCGTAATCGAGCCTTCGGTGCCGTTTAAGTTCTGCACATAGCCGCTGCGCTCATAGAATTCGGAAAGGCGCGACGGCAGATAAGCCGGGAATCCTTCATCGGCGGGCATTTCTTCCAAACGGCCGGAAATTTCACGAAGCGCTTCCGCCCAACGCGAGGTGGAGTCCGCCATCAGCGCGGTGTGATAGCCCATGTCGCGGTAATATTCCGCCAGGGTAATGCCGGTGTAAATGGAGGCTTCACGCGCCGCAACCGGCATGTTGGATGTATTTGCAATAAGCACCGTGCGGTCCAAAAGCGGTTTGCCGGTGCGCGGGTCAACCAGTTCCGAGAACTCGGTCAAAACCTGCGTCATTTCGTTGCCGCGTTCGCCGCAGCCGACATAGATGATGATGTCCGCATCGCACCATTTCGCAAGCTGGTGCTGCGTCATGGTTTTGCCGGTACCGAAACCGCCCGGAATGGCGGCGGCGCCGCCCTTGGCAACCGGGAACACGGTGTCAATGATACGCTGACCGGTGATCAGCGGTTTATTGGCGGGCAGTCTGCCTGCAATCGGGCGCGGGTTACGAATCGGCCATTTCTGCTGAAGTGTCAAATCGACGATTTTCCCGTCGTCGGTTTTCAATTTGGCAACCGTGTCTTTGACGGTGTATTCGCCGTCGGGCATGACTTCTGTAATCTCGCCGGAAAGCAGCGGGCTTAACATAACTTTATGGGTAATGACCGGGGTTTCCGGGCAAGTGGCGTAAACATCGCCGCCGGAAATGCGGTCGCCGGGTTTCACGGTCAGGGTGACGGCATATTTCTTTTCCGTGTCCAGCGGAGAGAACTGCGCGCCGCGGCCGATAAACGGACCGAATTCCTTTTCGATTGCAGGAAGCGGACGCTCAATACCGTCAAAGATATTGCCGAGCAGTCCGGGCCCCAAGGTAACGCTCAAAGGCGAGCCGGTAGAGTACACAGGCTCACCGGGGTGAAGCCCTGCGGTTTCTTCATAGACCTGAATGGTCGTTTCATCTTTTTGCAGGCGGATGACTTCGCCGATGAGCCGGCTGTTGCCGACATACACCGTTTCCATCATGCTCAAATCGGTTTCGCCCTGCACGGTAACAACGGGGCCATTAATGCCGTATATTTTATTTTTTGACATATTCTCACCCCTCTATGGATAATCCGGATTCGGTCAAAAACTGTGCTTTGCGCGCTTCCAGGCGTGCATCGAGCGTATCGTCAAACAGCTGTTCGGCACGCGCGCCCTCGGCACGGATGCCGCCCAAGCGAATCTCGTCAGAATACGCGACAACGGGAGAAACGGAAAATTCCTTTTTGATGTCTTCCTCAAACGCCTTGTCTGCCGGACGCAGATACAAAGTGACTGCGTCGCCGGAAAGCATGCCGGCAAGTTTTTTCGCAGAAGCTAAAAGCAAGTCCCGGTAAGCGGGCGTTTGTACAAAGGCGCGCAGCTTTTCTTCAACTGCGGCAAAAACCCGGTCGAAAATTTCGGTTCTCTGCCCGGTGAGCTGCTGGCGTGAAGACTCGGTCAGCTTGGAAATCTCACGGTTGAATTCGGCGTTGATGCGCGCCGTTTCATATTCGGTATAGGCGTCATAGCGCGCCTTTGCCGTCTCCTGCAGGTTCTGAATACGCTGTTCACGAAGTTCCTCAGTCTCACGGTCAATTTTATCACATTGTTCTTTGGCAAGCGCTTGAATCGCTTCCAAAAAGACAGCGGTTTTGCTGCTTTCAATTTCCAAAAGAGATCACCTCTCGGTCAAAACGGACGCGTTACAGCTTAACGCCGATGGCGTCCTGAATATATTCGGTAATGGAGCTGCCGCTTCCGGTGTCGTTTTCACTGTCCGGAATTTCCGCAAGCAGCGGACGGTTGCGGCGCTTTAAGTCTGCAATCAATTCGGGGCAAAGCCGGCGCACGCCCGCGGTAATCAGCAAAATACCGATATCCCCTGCTTGGAGCGCTTTTTCCACTTCGCGTTCGGCTTCTTCGGCGGAGCGGATGCAAATGCCCTCGACCCCCGCCAGCCGCATGCCGACGACGGGGTCGGTTTTATCACTAATCAGAAAAAGACGCATGGCTTTTCCCTGCCTTTTAGACTTTGTTCAGAATCAAGATGGAGATAACAACGCCGTACAGCGCGATGGATTCACCCAAGGCAACGAAGATGATGGATTTACCGAAGGACTTCGGATTTTCTGCAGTTGCCGCGATAGCTGCGGGTGCACCGGCTGCAACAGCGATACCGCCGCCGATACCGGCAAGACCGGTTACAAGGCCGGCTGCCAAAAGGCCCATGCCTTTGGAGCTGTCAGACTGGGTTTCAGCCGCAGCGGTTTCTTCCGTCTGCTGTGCAGCTGCCGTGTCCGTCGCGGTGCTGTTGTCATCCGCAGCAAAAACATTAACGCAAAGCACGGAAATCAGCACAGTCAGAACCGCAAAGGTCATCAGGTTTGTAACAAGCGCTTTCTTAACAGGTCTGCCCTGCGCTCTTTTCTTGACAATCAAAAAGGCGGAGAACAGAAGGGCTGCGGGGGCAAGAATCATAAGCAGATAAAATACAGTTGTCATTTTGAATTCCTCCAGAATCAGTTATTGTTGATTTTTTTAAGAGTAACGGGAACGAAAGGCCGTCCGCCGCCCTCATAGAACCGGCTGAACATTTCATAATATTCCAGACGCAGTGCCTGAATCCCGGTCAACAGACCTTCAAGCGCAATGACCAGAACATTGCCCAGTATAATGACAAACAGGTTTTCGCTTTCACCGGCGAGGGAGAAGACCACCATCATCATGCCGGCATGTACCAGCACGAACGCGCCGACACGCAAAAACGAAACTGTGTTGGAGAGGTAGGAAAGCACATATTCGAGCAATTCAAATATGTTTTGAAGCAGGAAATCCATTACACTTTCCGGCTTCCAGTCGGGGTGCTTGTCGATGATGCCAATCGGGATTTCCTTGAGCATCAAAAGCACCGCGCACACCGCAAGAAGAATACCGCTTACGGAATTGGGAAGCGGCGCGGGACCGTTCATGAAGCCCGAAGCGAGGTTGGCACCTGCAAGGTACATGCAAAGCCCGACCACGCCGTTTTGGCTGAAAATCGCTTCGCCGAAGCGTTTGCGGCGGATACAGGCATATATATTGAGTAGCATCGCCACGACCATGAGCCCGACGCCGATGCCGATTGCAACCAGCAAAACGGTATTGATGCTGTCCATGACCGAAAGCGGCTTGCCGCTCCAGCCGAGCGCGTGGTAAACCGGGTCGAGCATTTCCTCATACCCGAACACGCTGCCGAACAAAAAGCCGAAGCACATGGAAGCTATGCCGCAGGGCACGAGGATTTTGCCAAGCTCCATTTTCTTAAGCTTCCACATTAAGAAACCGGCAATCGCAAGCACAAAACCCTGACCGAGATCGCCGAACATCATACCGAACAAAATGGTATAGGTAATTGCCACAAACGGCGTAATGTCAATGTCGGAATACGCCGGGGTGCCGTACATTTCCACATAATAATGATACGGATCCACAAGCGGACGCAAAAACTTTGCGCGGGTCTGCATGCGCACAGGCACAGTCACCTTGCCGTCCTGCGGCGGTTCGGCCGCTTCAAGGTTCACGCCGGGGAACGAGCAAATCAACTCTTTTATCTCTTTTTCCTTTGACTGCGGAACATAGCCGACCAGCATAAAATTCTTTTCGTTATGCAAAGCATAGGCGCGCATTTCAAACACAGAGTTCAAATACATCAGCTTTGTGTAAATCAGGTTGCAGTGGTCTTTTTCCTGCGCCCAGAATGCCTGAAGCTTCCGTTCGTTTTCTTCGAGCTGCCCTGTAATAATATCAATGCTTTTGTGCACCTGGTCGAGTATCTCGTCTACCGTACCGGCAGCACCCGGCAGCGTAAACGGCTCAAACAGCAAAAACGCGAAAATACCGTCGATTTCGTC
This sequence comes from uncultured Eubacteriales bacterium, assembly GCA_949292775.1. Taxonomy (GTDB): domain Bacteria; phylum Bacillota; class Clostridia; order Oscillospirales; family Acutalibacteraceae; genus Fimenecus. Next base: position 16,520 of record CASFBL010000008.1, on the reverse strand, counting down.
CAGCTTGTTGACCGGTGCAAAATAGGCGCCCCAGTAATCGGTCTTGTCTTCCGAGCAGGGGTAAAACAGCACATACGGATTGCTTTTGGAAACCGTGTTGAGCTTTGTCATGCTTTCTTTTGGCAAATGCCCAAAGCGTACCTTGATAAATTCGCAGTCCGCAATGCTGTCCAAATCAATATTTAAACCTTTAAAATGCTCATATTTGCGGATGCCCTCTTCGCAGACGGTCTTCTGCTCTAAAAGCGCCGTGCGCTCTTCATAGAGGTCGGCGGCGGCCTTTTCCACCGTTTTGATATAGGCATCATCCTCAGAGCTTACTGCATCGCTGCCGGAAATATCGGCTTCCTGCAAGGTGAAACCGGAGGAATTTGCAAAATCGGTCAGCTCTGCAAGCTTGGCCGCATAGGGGTTTTCCTCGCCGAACTGCACAAAACCCATCGGGGACGAAACATATTTTCCCGCCGGGTCAGGTTGGAAACAGGCGCTTTCACAAAGCTTTGCGCTCAACGCATCAAACTGTTCAACATCACCGATGATTCGCATCAGCTTCATTCGCTCAATCGCCATTTTTTCGCCTCCCTGTCATTTTCGCGGCTTTTCGGGCCGAAATCCGTTTGTCGCCGCGTTCCACGGTGACATCCGGTAATGTTAAAATCATAGCTTCTATTTCGTCTTCTTTTTCCTCCGGCACAAACCCGACCAGCATAAAGCTTTGGTTGCTGTGCCAGGCGTGCGCCCGAAGCCGGAACGCGTCGCGCAGGTAAATCAACTTTTGGTAGACGGTGTTTACACGCGTTTGCTCCTTTTGGCAAAACGCTTTTCGCTCGTTTTCCTGATTGGTGAGATGCTCGTCTAAAATCGATATGCTTTTCTGCACCTGCTCAATGACCTGCGTCACTGTGCCGGCGGCGCCGGGTACCGTAACCGGTTCAAACATCAAAAATGCAAACTTACCGTCGATTTCATTTAAGCGGTCAAGCGGGGCAAAATACATGCCCCAGTAATCGGTTTTATCTTCGGAGCACGGGTAAAACTGCAAATACGGGTCATCGTCGAACACCGTTTTAAACTTCGGCAGACTCTCTTTTGGAATGTGCCCGAACCGCGCCTTGACAAACGCGCAGTCCGCAATGCTGTCTAACGGCAAGTCCAGGTCTTGAAAATGGGCGTATTTTTGCAAGCCCGCTTCGCAGACTTCCTTTTGCCCGAGGAGCGCCTGCTTTTCATCTGCCAAATCGGCAACCTGCTTTTGCAGAGCGGCGAGATAGGCTTCGTCCTCCTGCGACCAAGATGCCCCGTCGCATGTCTTACCGTTCTCTTCGAGGGTCAACCCGGCGGCTTCAGCTGTTGCACGCAGCCGCTCCAGCTTGTCGCTGTATGGGTCGTCCTGCGTATACGGCAGAAAGCCCATAGACGAAGAAACATATTTGCCCACCGCATCGGGATAAAAACACCCGCACGCCTGCAGCTTTTCGCTCAACGGATTCAGTTGTTCTAAATTGCCGCTGACTTTCATCAGCCGAACTCGTGCAGCCGACATTTTTGTCTCCTTTAAATCTCAAACGCTAAATTCAGACCGCAGCAAATACCGCGAAACACTTTAAGTGTCCTGAATAATTAAATATTTCAATATCTCTTCCGGTGCTTCGCCGTAGCCGATGCCTTCGGAGATGTTGGTCAAATTTTTATTTTCGACATCCAAAATGCCGATATAACTCAACAGCGTGACCTGCGGATATGTGGAAAATCGCAGATGCTTTTCATCCTGCCGCAGCAATGCACGCCGCGTTTTTTTCTCGATGATTTCTTCTGAAGAAAAATCCAACAGCTTGCCATAGCGCGTCTTTTTCAAAAGCGCGGTGAGCTCCTGCGTATCCGCCGCCGCAAGCAAGGCGTCCAGCTCTTTTTCGCTCAGCGCCGTTACATGGCTGATCAAAAAGGCGCTCTCCTTGGCATCAACCTGCGGAAAATATTTTTTCAGCCGGAACAGCCCTTCTATTGTCGTCATATCGGAACGCATACGGATGATGTTTAAAAGCTCTTCCTGCTCTTTTTCCGGGTAGTCTTTACGAATGATTTTTTCAGTCTGCCCCACGATGTAATCATGCAGAAGCGGCACCAAAATGCGCACGCTGAACGCAAGCTTGCCCGTTTTGAAAGCGTCAAACAGCCGCTGATAGGGTGTATTCTCCAGTGCGGCATACAAATCATCAAAGTCCTTTGCCGCCTCAAGCCTTGCTATCGGCAGTTGGGAATTGTTCTTAAAGAAGTCCGGCGCAAAACCAAGATATTCGCCGAAATTGGAAGAGCCCAGATTTTCTGCACAACGCAGAAGCACGCCCATATCATATTGCAGCAGCATTACCTGATAAAGGTGGCCGCCGAGCGCCTTTTCATTCGCGGCAAGCGAAGCAATGCGCATCAACCGATATTTCGTAAGCATGGCTTCCAGCCGTGCGCGGCTCATCTGCACATTCGGCAGGTCTTTGAGCACCATTGCGTATGCTGTGCGGTTTTTCAAATAATTCAGATATTCCTGCGTACTGCGGCAGTTTGCAAGCTCGCTGTAATCTTCGGAGGTAAGTATATCTCCATACATCGCGCGTGCCTTTGCTAAAAGTGCATTCGCCGAATAAGCGGCCGTCTTGCTTCGCACAACCATGCTCCTTCCTTGTAAACATTATGATATAGACCGTCAAACAAGCAAAGGCTTGTTTCTACATTACTGAGAGACCACAGCCTCAAAAATTTCTGTTTCCCATGCAGCGTGCTGCTGCGCATAGGTTTCCTGCAGGTGGGTGCGGATCTGCGCATCCTTTTGTGCACGCTGTGCCTTAGCATTTTCCAGCTGTTCCTGCGCTTCTGCGCGTTTCTTTGCTAAAACCTGTTGCGCCTGCTCTTTATACTGCGCGTCGATTTCCTGCTTTTTTGCAGAAAGTTCTTCGGTAAGCTGTTCCCGCCGCGCATAAGCCTGTTCCACCTTCTGGCGCGAAGCCTTATCCGTTTCCACAATCATGTGCAGTGCGTTTTCCATTTTGAAAGCCTCCCGTTGCACGCAAATTTGGTGTTTTCAACAACTGATAATTATAACACTTTTTTCAAGAATAACAACAGCAATTTGTGAAAACTTCGCTTCCCTTTTCAAAAGCTTTTCGTACACTTTTTCAAAGCACCATCATCCAGCCCGTTTTCCGTACAAAAAGTGTGAATTTTGTGTATATTTTATGTATATAGAGGCTTATATTTGGTAAATATTAACAAAAAACCTGTGGAAAATTTGGCCTAAGAAGCTTGTTTTTTTGCGAAAATGATGTTGAACTGCTGTTCATTAAGTGATAAAATGCACAATAACAAAATTAATTAAGGAGGCATTTTATGAAAAAAGTCAAAGCCGTCAGCAAGCTTACCGCCTTGGCGCTCACCATTTTAATGATGCTGAGCATACTGCCGTTACAGGCGTTTGCTGCTGACAACGAAGCGGTACAGCTGAGGGACGGTACCGCATTCATCACCGCAGACATGACCGAAAAGCAGGTCAAAGCCGAGCTGTTCACAGCGCTCGTTGCCAATCCCGAGGGTAAAGACGCGCAGAGCCTCAACTGGGAATACTATTGCCAGGGCAAGAACGGACTGCTCAAAAATTCCGCATGGGGCAGCATTGACGGTTTCACCAGCAAAAAGCTGCTGACCACCTACACGCACCCCGCACTTAAGGACAACGCAAACGGCGAGTATGACATTCGTCTGGCCGGTGATGAGAGCACACAGGTCAAGCTGACGCTTCAGACCTCCGTGGAAATCCCGACCGCGAGCATCGCCACAAAGCCGGTTACAGAAAATGTTCTTCTGTATTTGAAAGATGATCTCACCACGGATTTTGATCGTTTCCGTCAGGACCTTTTCAATGCGGTCTATGATGCTGAGAATTCCTTCCCGCAGGATTTGACCTGGGAAGATGTCACTTTCCAGTACAACGCATCTCGCCTCGACACCATTCCGATCTGGCATGAACTGGAATTCACAGATTCCACCAATATTCAAAAAGAGTTGGCCGACGGCGGCACTTTCCGTTTCAAAATGACCGTTCTGTCTGACCCGGAATATTACACCACAACGGTTGAGTTCAAAGCGCCTGTCGCTGTTTTTGAGCGTGCTGAATCCGCGCTCACGCTGACTGACAAATCGTTCACCTATACAAGCGATGCAAATGCGCTTCGTGAAAGCTTTTTCAACGATTTGATTGATTGGAAGACCTCCACGCTTCCGGCAAAAGAGAACCTCAACAAAGACTTCTTCACCGTTGAATATTATGCGGAAAATGTTGTGCTCGGCAAACCGGGCGGCATTAAAAAATGGGTCCCCTTAGAGGGCGGCACATTTGATTTGCTGACATATCCCGCAATCGGCGCCGGTGAACAGCAGATTCGCGTAACTTTCAAGGGCAATTCCACCCACACTGCCGCTACCGTGGAACAAACCGTCACCATTGATAAGGCAAAAGTTAAGGTCACGGTGCACAGCACAGACAAATTTGCCGATGAAAAACTGCCTGAAGATTTTGTAACGCTTTCCTCCAACGACCCGTTTACGGTTTACACCATTTATTTGGGAACAACCAGTTCCGTCACCTCGGCACTGTTCATTGACCTGCCGGACGAAATGACAGAAAGCTTCTTTATTGACCTTCTTAACCCCATTGTGAAGCTGGTCGTTGGCAGAACCGTGGACGATATCATTGAAAACGGCATTACGATTGCTGAAATCAACGCTGTTATCAACTCCCCCGAGCTGAAAAACCTGATTACTACGCTGAAAATCGATTTGGGCGTTATCGGCACGATTCTCGACATTATTGACAATCTGCCCTCTTCCATCAAGGAAATCCGCATCGGCTTTGATGAGCCGAATGTCGCCGGTTCTTACAGCGTAGTTGCCATTGCACAGAATGAAAACTATGAAACGGGCATCGGCGTCGGTATGCTGCTTGTTAAAATGCGCTATGCTTCTGTGAAGCTTGTTTTCAACCAGGAAATTGAAAACGGTAAAATTGCGGCGGCGGACGCTGCGAACTTCGATTTCAACGCAACGCTTTCTTATTATGGCGTTCCTGTTGACGGCGCAGTCAAATACCTCTACACCGGGGTAAAAAAGAACGGCGCGCCTTACACCAGCACCACCACGGCGCCTACTGAGCCGGGCTTCTACACCCAGACCGTTGTCACCATCGGCGGCAACTATCAGGCGGCACCCATTACCAGATCCTTTACGATTACCTGATCTCCTCCATAAAAGAACGCCGTGTGCAATCACGGCGTTTCTTTTTTTCTGAAAATATGTTATACTATCTGCATCCAGCTATATTTCACAAAAAGGAGCGGTGTTAATGGACAATGCATGGTATAAGGAAGCAGCAGTTTATCAAATCTGGCCCCGGTCTTTCAAGGACGGCAACGGGGATGGAATCGGAGACCTTTACGGCGTTTTGGAGAAGCTCGACTATATAAAAAGTCTCGGTGTAGACGCGATTTGGTTTTCTCCGCTTTACCCCTCCCCGCAGGCGGATTTCGGCTATGACATTGCCGATTACCGCGACATTTGCAGCGATTACGGCACGCTGGAGGTCTTTAAGCAGGTGCTTGACGGCGCGCACGAACGCGGGTTAAAAGTCATTATGGATTTGGTCGTCAACCACACCTCTGATGAACACGAATGGTTCAAGGAAAGCAAAAAAGGCGACGACAACCCTTATCACGACTACTATTTCTGGTGCAAGGGCAAAGGCAAAGACGGCAAAAAGCCACCGAACAACTGGCTTTCTCTGTTTGAAGGCAGAGCGTGGGAATATGACGAGAAACTTGGCGAATATTACCTGCACCTGTTTGCCAAAAAGCAGCCTGACTTAAACATGGACAATCCCAAAGTCCGCGAAGAAGTCAAGGGCATTATGGAGTTTTGGCTTTCCATGGGCGTGGACGGCTTCCGCGAAGATGTCATCACCTTTATTTCCAAAGCCGAAGGCTTACCGGACGGGTTCCCCCTGCCCGCCGCAACCGGCATTGAGCACTATCGCAAGGGGCCGCACCTGTTGGAATACCTCACGGAATTTCAAAACGATGTGCTGAAAAAATACGACGCGTTCACCGTGGGCGAAGCGCCGATGATGACGCCGGAGCGCGCGCTCGAATATGTGGAAGAGGGCAAAAACCAGGTCCTTAATATGATGTTCCATTTCCAGCACATGAACATAGACTGCATCGGCATGAACTGCATTCGCCGCAAATTCAAGCTGACAAGGCTTAAGAAAGTCTATGCCGAATGGCAGAAAAAGCTGTATCGCAAGGGTTGGAATGCGCTTTATATTGAAAACCACGACCAGCCGCGCATTGTCAGCCGTTACGGCAACGACAAGGAATTCCACGACGAAAGCGCAAAAATGCTGGCAACCATGTATATCTGCCAAAGCGGCACGCCGTTTATTTACCAAGGGCAGGAAATCGGCATGACCAATATCCACATGGATTCTTTGGATGACTATGTAGATGTTGCGATTCAAAACGACTGCGCCACTTTGCGTAAGTTTGGTTTTTCCGACGCAAAGATTTTAGAAACGGAAAACGCCATGTCGCGTGACAATTCCCGCACCCCGGTGCAGTGGACCGCCGGGAAAAACGCAGGTTTTACCGACGGCGAGACACCGTGGTTCAAAATCAATCCGAATTACAAGCAAATCAATGTTGCTTCGCAGGAAAAAGACAAAACCTCCATTCTCAATTATTACCGCAAGCTTTTAAAGACGCGTAAGGAGAATCCTGTGCTCATCTATGGCGACTTTAAAGAGCATTATGAAAAAAGCGAAGAGCTGTTTGTCTATGAACGGAACTTTGAAAACAAGCGTGCGCTGGTTATTTGCTCTTTTTCTGACCAAACGGTCACTTTCCGTGCACCGGAAGGGTTTGATTTGACCGCCGGGAAGCTGCTTATTTGCAATTACAAAGACGCGCCGGCAAAGCCGAACATCTGCGCACTGCGCCCTTATGAAGCGCGCGTTTATTTGTATAACGCTTAAAAAAATTCACACAATAAAATTACCGGTCGGAGGTTGACTTCCGGCCGGTATTGTGTTACCTTGTGTTCGATAATTTTGCGTATTCAGGTGATTTTATGTCTAAAAACATTCCCAAAACCAACGCCATGCGTATTTTAGAACGCGAGAAAATCCCCTACCAAATGCACACCTATGACCCCGATGGTGAGATTGACGGGATCAGCGTTGCCGGGAAAATCGGCGTTGACCAAAACCGTGTATTCAAAACGCTGGTCACTAAAGGAAAATCCGGCAGTTTTTATGTGTTCGTCATTCCCGTGGCGGCAGAGCTTGACTTGAAAGCGGCGGCCGCCTCTGTTTCTGAAAAAAGTGTAGAGATGCTCCATGTTAAAGATTTGGAGCGCACCACCGGCTATATCCGCGGCGGGTGCGGCCCCATCGGCATGAAAAAAGCGTTTCGCACGGTGATTGACGCTTCGGCGAAAAGCCTTAAAACCATGGTCGTCAGCGGCGGCAAAATCGGCTTTCAAATGGAGCTTGCGCCCGATGATTTACGGCGCGCGGCAAACGCTTCGTTCGAGGAAATCACCTTTGCATAAGCTATATAAAAACACCCGCAAGCTGTAATCGGCTCACGGGTGTTTTATTATTTTGCTTCTTATTCTGCTTTTTCGCTTTGTTCGGCTTTCTCCGACTTGTCGTCAAGAAGCCCTTTTTTAAACATCAGGTGTGCGCTCACAAGCGAAATCACAACGCCCACGGGGATAAGCACACCGGAAGCAATATTGCCGTTTATCAGCAAAATCAAAATAATGGCGGCAACCGGCACAATGGCAATCTTCCAATGCTTCATAAAATAGCTGATGCCCAAAGCGCCGAACAGCGCAGGCACAACCTGGTTAAACGCCGGGGCGAACACCGAATTTTCGTCGGTCAAGTAAGGCAGAACCGGGCTGAATGCCACCACGCCGATGGCGATAATAATCGTCGTAACAATGGAAGAGGTCGCAATCGCTATGGTGGAAATGACTTCGCCCTCTGCACTGTTGGCGCGGACGCCCGCGTTTTCCATAGCGTTGAGTCCGCACGGCAGTTTTAAGTTCGTAATATTGCCTGTAACGAAGCTCAAATAAGTGCCGCCGGCGCCAAGCAAAGGCGTATAGGTGAACACTTCAATGACCGAAGTCGGGTAAAACAACATGGCGACCGGCAAAAGACCTTTTAAAACATAACTGCCCTCGGGCCAAACACCGAGATGCACACAAATGGCGACCGGCACCATCAAAAACAGCAGCAGCGCCGTAATGTTCCAAATAATCCCGTAAAAATGTACGCTTGCATCATAATCTCTGTTTTTCATCGTTTCGCCCTCCTTTTAACCGCGCCATTCCAGCACGGCAATGTCGTGCGGCAGAACCTGCGCCAAAATCATAACAACCACCATGGCGAGAATCATGCTGAACGGCATGGCGAACGGCTGTAACCACTTCAAATTGAAACGGTCGGCAAGCTTTTGCAGAATGAACATGAAAAGCATGGAAGAAAGCAGCGCGGCAATCGACATAACGCCCGCACCGTCACCGATGACGACCTTGTCGCCGGAGCCTGCAACCGCTCTGCCGATAAATGCAGAAATAAGGCCGATAAATGCCGCGGCGGACATGACATCTGCCCATTTCCCGTTTTTCGCAGCGACCTTGCCAAGACCTTTTTGAATCTTTTTCAGCATAAACGGCACTAAGATAAGCGGCATGATACTGCCGAGCGTCATGACCCACGCAACCGTTGCAAAGACCGTGGGGTCGGTGACCTCCTGCGACAGCCCCGCTGTGCTGCCGAACGCTTCAATCGCCGCTTCGGCGGCGGGCACCTCATATGTAATCGCGCCGATAACCGTCAGGCGAATCCACGGAAGCACCATGCCAAGCGCACCGGAAAGCGTCAGCACCGTTGCCAAAATGGCAAGTGCAGGCGCGACGGTGAACAGGGCACTCGAGCTTACCGTTTTTTTCAGTGCGTCAGACGAAAGCCCGAGCTCTTTGCCGCGTTTCCACGCACGCACTAAAAAAAAGACCGACTGCGCGACCACGAAAAACACGACCAGCGCGCCGAGAAAATACATAAACTTATCCGATTTAAAATCCATATCTTTTCCCCTTTGCTTTTGCTTTTTCTCCTGTCGTTTATAGTAGCATATTCTGCGGCCTCTTGACAATAGATTTTTTCAAAAAAAGCCTTTGTTTTTATGGAAACAGCACAAAACCGGCCTCTCTTTTCTTTGAATATGTGATTTTCTTGACAATAAAGCGCTCTGTATGGTATTCTGCCTTATAGAGAGGGATTTACGGGGCTGCAAAAAACTGAATCACACTGCAATTGCATACAAAAAAGCCGCCGAGCCTCTTTCTTTTGGTTCGGCGGCTTTGTGTGTGAGCAACAGGCAAAGCCCCGCAAAAATCAGTGTTAGAGCACGCATAGCAATCACTTGTCAATATGTAGGAGGAAAAGCAAATGAATCACTGGGGAGCAGAAATCAACGGCATACATTACGACATCGTTTTCACGCCGCATCCATGGTCAGGAAAGCACGAGCTGACGATAAACGGATACCCGGTCGAACTGCAAAGGCCGGCATTCGGCTCGCTTCGGGGCATTGACCAAACTATTATGCTCGGCGGTATAGAGTGCCACTTTGTCCTCATTGGCAACAAGGCGGATTTTGCTGTCGGCGGCACTTATATTGACAGCCAAAAGCCTTATATGCCGTTAAAAAGCACCCCCTGGTGGGCATATATTTTTATGGTTGCCTGCATAGCGCTTCCTGTTTCCACACTCGGCGGCGCTTTGCCGGTTGTGCTCGGCATATTGGGGTTTACCGGCTGTTTGCGCATTTCCATAAACCCGACCCGGAAAACTGCCGCAAGCGTATTTGCCTGTTTGGGGCTTACGCTGTTGGTGTGGGCAGTCGGCTGGGCGTTTGTGTATCTGCTTTCCGCTTTGTAAGACAGGAAAGCGACTCGATTGATGGAATTCGGAAAAAGCACGCATAGAACAAGGAGAAGAAAATGAAAAACCGGCAGAAATGCTTTTAAAAATTTTACCTTTGCTCTGTGCGTCGGCGCTTCTGCTTTGCTCGTGCAGCGCAAAGGAGCAACCGGGCCCTACAAACATGAATAACGCCCCTTCCAGTTCCACAGCCGACAGCAAAGTGAAACGCGAAGTATATGCAGACAACTCTCACAAAAACAGTCAGGTGTCCGTCACCTACCCCGTGTTTTCCGGCGCGGATATGCAGGAAATCAACGCCGATATTTACGCGTTTGCAAAAGACTTTGCCGAACTTTATTATGGGCAGGATTATACCGATTTGCAGTTGGAACTGACTTTTGAAGTCAAGCGGTACGATGCTGAATATTTGAGCATTGCTTTTACAGGAACAGGCAACATCCGCACGGCGGCGCATCCGAACAGCTTATTTCTAACCAAAAACTATGATTTACAGAAAATGGAACCAATCACATTTTCTACGCTTCACACAATAGACCGCGTGTTTGCCGACGCGCTCTATGCCGCGGCAGAGGAGCAATTCACTGCCCTCGCCCGGCAGGATTCGTCTTTTGACGCTGAAACGATGTGGGAGATTTTCCAAGCGGACTATTCAACCGCAGGCGCGCTTTTGCCCTCGCCGGGGGATTCGTAAGTATAAGACGAGCTGAGAACGCCGTCAATGCCCGACCCGGACAACCGCGCCAGCGGGTCATAGCTGTAAGTTACCGTTTTTCCGGTCGGCAAAGCGGTTTGCGACAATCTGCCGTCTAAAAGATAGGTGTAGCCCGTTGTGCGCTGTGTGCCGCCGAGGTTGGTGTGCACAGCGGTCAGGCGGTTGTCTTTGTCATACACCGGCTTCAGGTTGCCGCCGTCCGGGTACACCATTCGGGTGACACGGCCGATAGAGTCATAATAGTAGGTATATTTGCCCGTGGTGTCGGTAATTTCGGTCAGCTGCCCCGCAAGGTTATAGGTGTAGCTTGTAATGTCGCCGTCGCGGTTTTCCCGCGCCAAGCGTTCATAGTTATCGTAGCAGTACTGCACCGTATCGCCGTTGCCGTAGGTCGAAGAAAGCAACTTGCCGTTGCGCGTGTTATAGTTGTTGGTGGTTAAAGTACGGTTGCCGACTTTACTTGTGAGGACTGCCGGAGCAGTTTTTCAACTGCTCCGTTTTTTAGTGCGGATTAGAAAGGATGATAAAAATAATGAAACAATGACCAAATTCCCCAACACCCTGACAGTCACTAGCACTTATGGAAAACGTACTTACTCTTTTTCAATAACAAGACAGTGTTCATCTCCAATGGTTGACACAAGAAAATCATCATAGTGAATATGGCTGCCGGAGGGCAAGTCGTTGTATGCCATATAAATCATTTGTTTTGCTAAAGACATCAGCCCACTTTTATTTGCTTTGATAATGATATTCACTCCATCTGTTGTTGCTGTAAAGTTTGCACCTTTGTCCCATATGACATCAACAGCATTTCCGTCATAATTTGGAATGTTTAATTTAATATACATTTCTTATCTCCTTATTCATCAAAAATATATGCTGTTCTTTCATCTAAATTTATATTCTGCTTCTTAAGTTTTCCAATCTATTTTAACGGTGTCGTTTTCATAATCGATTGTAATTTGAGCGCCCAATAAAGACAGGAAATAGCTTACTGAATCGCTGTCAATTATAAATTCCCGGTCTAAAATTTCACAATACAGTCCGTGTGTTGCCCCCGGGGCAACCGCAATCATATTGAAAGAATCTCCCGATTTTACAAGCGTTTGCGCGCTTGGATTTAAAACATATACCGTATCGTTGCAACGAATTTCCACTCTTTTTTCATTTACCCATTCCACTTGACAGCCTAACGCGCTTAAAGCCTCTGTCAACGGAATTTCAGCATATTGTTTTTCATGGTTAATGGAAAAAGCGATATCAGATGCTATTTCTTTTCCGTTAACAATAAGTTTATAGCTGCCGTGGATATTCTGCGTTTCTTCTTGGCTGCCTAAAGAAGTATCTTTTGTGTTTGTATTGTTTTTATCGCAGGCTGAAACAAAAAAGCACACGACAAGAGACAAGAAAAGGCATATCATTTTCTTCATAGCTTTATCACCGACCTATGTTTTTATGGGCTGGAATTAACGGCTAACAAATGTTTTGCAATAGCATTTTGACAGAAAGGCGCATGGTCGCATCGTTGGAAAAATCATCAATGTTTTGCAAAGTACGCACGGCTTCTTCAACGAGAATATGCATTTGCAAACACAGGGAAGCCGCATTGATTTTTACTCTGTCATCTTCGTGAGAAAGCAACTTACTCAATATCTCTGTGCTATCTATTTCTTGCATTTCTGCTTGAAGCTGCTGAAGCGCCTTAGAAGCCGTGTTATTCGCTTTTACCTTTTGTTTATCGGTATAATCGCCCTTCGTACACTGTTGTAAACAGTGTTGAACAAACAAATTATAGTAGTCTTTCATAGTTGGCTCCTTATGTAGTCATTTTGTATACGGAAAATTCTCCCCATTATAGCTTAAATGAACGGATTTTGTTTGAAATGCGGCGCGTATGACACCAAACATAAAAGACGGAATCAAAGACTGGTCAATCGCCGTACTGCAAAATATAATGAAATAGCCAAAACGGCACGCTGTCACCGTAGCCCATCCAAACCCAATCTTGCTTATATGCAGGGACTTGGTTCATAAGAGCAATCCCTGTTTTTGTATAGGTATCTATATCCTTTATCGTGTAAACTTCTCCGGGATGCGCTTCGTTGTAAATAGACTGTAAGGAATTGACGAGATTATAGGTGCGGAATTTATCGAGCGGATTTTCAATCGTATCGGCAAAGTCTGTAATTGCGGTGTTTACAACTTCCATTTCAGCTTTGGTAAAAAGATATTTTTCGGCGAGCAAATCGATAAATTCCGGCTGCAAGGTTGTCGCCCAGTTGCCGTCCGACAGCAAGCGCAATTCCGTTTTTAATTGATCGGGTTCCGTTGCCAATACGCAAGCCAAATACATGCCAAGCACCAAGTCGCGGCAATGGTGCGCTTTCAATGTGTTTCGCTGGGTTGGCAACGGTTCGCTGCTGCTGAAAGAAATCGCTGCGTCATAGAATTTGCTTTTTTCAAAAAGCTCATTGGATACGCCGTTATCCAACGCTTTTTTGAAAATCTCTTTGTTGTCTGCGGCGGTTTCTTTGTTAAATCCGTTTTCAACACAATCCATAATCGGCGCATAACAGGCGTCCAGAGCCGGCAAATCCTGCACCGCCTTTTTCTCAGCCGCGGAATGGTTTGCGAAAGAAACGCCGACCGCGATTACAACTGCCAAAACGATACAGCCGCAAATACAAAGCAAAACTTTTTTCGCGTTCCGTTTTTTCTGTATTTTGTCCATGAAATCCCACCTCATTTTAACGCAATGTTGCATCAAATAGTTTTTAAAAATATATATCCTCAACACCCTGCTTTGCCATTTGTGCTTCATAATATCTTATCATTTCACGGTACGCTGACAAATCCCAAGCCACCATACAATTGTGTATTTGTTCCTGTTCCTGAGTGCTAAGCTCAGACCACATTCGTCCTTTTGACACCGAAACTACATATTCCTCTGCTATTGGGTCTTTCGCAATCAATTCAACATGTGCATTATATTCAGACAGAGTAGGATATTTATGCTGAAGCCCGTTTGGAACAGTTTCCGCTTCATATTGATTGCCGTGTTTTGAGGCTTTATTCACCACATTTTCAGCATGAGAATCAATGCTATTATTGAATTCTACTCCATATTCAATTTGAGAGCTGATTGTACTAACTGAATCATAGACGTCTGAAAACCAATTATCATGAACAGCAGAAACAATTACTAATGCTCCGACCACAACAGCTAATATCCCTAATAATATTGACCAGTCGCCATTTGAATCTATCCTGTTTGCTGGGTTGTTCATACAATATGCGTACATATTGTATCCCAAAACGCCCTGTCCCGTAGAAAGCAATCCATCCGCATTCAAAAATCTGTAAGTCTCTGGGTCATAGTAGCGGGAATTGAGGTAATAAAGCCCCGTCTCGTTATCGTAGTAGTAACTTCTGTACCGGAACGGGTTAAGCTGACCGATTGTGTCCGCGGCTGTGCCGGTCACCGAAAGCGGTGCGCCCCACGCGTCGTAGGTGTAGCTGACCACCTGTGTACCGTTGGCGTCTAATATGCCGACATCAGATAGTAATAGGGCGTATTGTTGTAATAGAAGCCGAGCACACCGTTTGCATCATAGAAAAACTCTAAAACATCGTTCCCGGTGACCTGCCGCAGAATGGAACTGCCGTTGAGATAATAGTTTGTCGTTACACCGTTCACGGTTTTCTGCGTGCGAATGCCGTCGGTGTTATAGACATAAGAAGCCGACAAGCCCTCTTTGCTGACAGAAGCGAGCCGTCTGCCGCCCTCCCAAGACAGCGTCATGCCGCGGTAGGAAAGCGGATTGCCGATAGCGTCATAAGTAATGCTCTGCCCGTTGAATGCGGTCAGCAGGTCTTTCCAGCTTGCATCGCCGTAGGTGTAAGACTTGATGACTTCGCCGTTTTTCTGCACGCTGACAAGGTTGCCGCCGGCGTCATAGCTGTAAACATAGCTGTCTGTGCCGCTCGTCTCGCCCACAAGCTGATTGCGCGCGTCATAGGTGTAGCTGTGCTGTAAAACGCCGTCTTCGGTTATGGTCAGAATATTTCCGAACGCGTCATAGGTGTATTCGGTCTCTTTGCCGTTTGTGGTTACCGAAGACACCAGCGGTGTGGTTTTGCCCTCGCCGATATCGTGATAGGTATAAGTCGTAACGCGCGGGCTTTCACCGCCGGTGGCGGAATAGGTGTGGCTTGTGACGCGCCCGAACCCGTCATAGGCGAACTGGATGCGGTTTTCGCCCTGCATTTGCAGCGCGATTTCCGACAGCCTGCAAGATAGGTGTGCCCCGGAGGAGGAAAACCCCTTAGGAGGTACACCTTTAGGCATTACTTGCCGAAAAAGAAAATATATATCGGCAAGCATGTACTTTGTGTAATGCCGCAAAATCAATACATACAGAGACAAGAGCCCATGTCATCGTTTATGTGATTTTAAAAATTGATGTACAATTGTTGACACGGCAATTACAAAAACAAGAATACTGGCAACGAATATAATAATTATTTTCGTCATCTGAGCGTTGTTTACATCATAAAGAATCGTTTGATTTCCCTGCGCATCCTCCACAACAAGTTGCGAATAAGAGGATGCAAAAATATTAAACAACCCCATATCATTTTTTATTATGTATTTGTCATTATCAACTGTGCGTTGCGTTGCAAAAACAAAATGATTCCAGTACGAATTGTTATCGATGGTATTTTCTATTTTTTGCAGTTCCAAAATGGTGCCGCTCTGGTCAACCAAAGCTGCAACATCACTTCTTACAAAGTAAATGATTAGATTGTTCCCGTCCCATTCGACGCCAAAGCTCTGATTACAGTTAAAGTTATACCCATACTGATATTCACCGAATGAATTATATACGGATATGCTTTTTCGTGAAGAATCATTTGTACCGACGGCAATCAATCCGTCATCGTTTACATCAAAGCATACGATGCCATTCTTTTTAACAGGCGCGTTTTCCGATTTTTCCAATTGAATATTCGTTGTAAATGTCTTTTGCTCGTCGGGCTGCATCATTTGCGTTGAAAAGCCTGTGTCCATTGCTAAAGCGCTTTGGCTTGTGCCGCACCCAAATAACAAAATGGCAAAAATCAGCATAATAAATCTTTTTCTCTTCATATTTACCACTCCATTATTTTTACATAAATACTATTTGCGACATCAAAAATATTAAATTGTGTTTGTTTCCATGTTGCCGTTTCACCCCACTCAACATGAATATCACCACCCGGTGTCCCAAAGCCGATATTAGATGTTGTCCCAAAATATATTTTGTTTGACTCGGTATCAGGAATAATATTCAAATCTCTTCCCGCAGCAACAGGAACTCCATATACAGGAACACCAACGGAGCCCCCAATTTGGCATCCCATGCCTTCTAACTTATTTATATTTGGTGCATTTGTAACGGTTTTGTAAGAAGTAACTGAAATACCCTGAGAACCTCCGGTAACACCTCCAGAAAGGTTACCTTGAAAAGCCACATTACCTTTGGTATCAACCGATATCCCGATTTGAAGATTGAAGCTAAAGGCGCCTGGCGTTCCGCTAATATTAATCCCCCTTGAATATGTTGTGCTAGTTTTTGACAAGGACTCCTGAACCTTTTCCACTACAGGTTTAACAACATTTTTTGTAACCCATTGAATCGCTTTTTTTATAATCCAATGCCCAGATGGGTCGGAATTATTAATAGGATTATTGGCAGCATACATAAA
>CASFBL010000007.1 GCA_949292775.1 uncultured Eubacteriales bacterium | reverse complement strand
CGCTATATGCACCACTACAACTTCCCGTCCTACTCTGTCGGCGAGACCAAGCCCTCCAGAGGACCGGGCAGACGCGAAATCGGTCACGGCGCACTTGCTGAACGCGCACTTCTGCCGGTCATTCCGTCTGTGGAAGAATTTCCCTACTGCATCCGTGTGGTCTCCGAAGTGCTTTCCTCCAACGGTTCCACTTCACAGGGCTCCATTTGCGGTTCGACCTTGTCGCTGATGGCGGCGGGCGTTCCGATTAAAGCCCCCGTTGCGGGTATTTCCTGCGGTCTTATCACCGAGGGCGACCGCTTCATGACCATGGTCGACATTCAGGGGCTTGAAGACTTCTTCGGCGACATGGACTTTAAAGTTGCCGGCACCAAGAAAGGCATTACCGCCATTCAGATGGACTTGAAAGTACACGGCCTTACCCCCGCAATCATCCGTGAGGCGTTGGACAAGACCTATGCCGCACGCTGCTATATCTTAGATGAAATCATGCTGCCGGTTATCTCCGAACCGCGCAAGGAGCTTTCCAAGTGGGCGCCCAAGATGCTCACCACCAAGATTGACCCGGACAAGATCGGTGATGTCATCGGCAAGCAGGGCAAAGTCATTCAGAAGATCTGCGCAGAGTGTGACTGCAAAATTGATGTCAATGAAGACGGTCAGGTGTTTGTTTCTGCACTGGATCTTGAAAATGCGAAAAAGGCTGTCTTTATTGTGGAGACCATTGCAAATGGTCCCGAAGTCGGCGCAATCTATAAGGGCATTGTCACCCGCCTGATGAGCTTCGGCGTATTCGTCGAAATCGTTCCCGGCGTAGAGGGCATGGTTCACATCAGCCACCTTGATGTCAAACGCACCGAAAAGGTAGAAGATGTTGTTAATGTCGGCGACGAAATCATTGTCAAGGTTTTGCCGCGTGACGAACAGGGCAGACTGAACCTTTCCCGCCGCGAAGCTCTCATTGAGGTTGAGGGTTTGACGCCGGAAAATGAAATTTCCGAACGCCGTCCGGCACGCCGTGATTCTCACCGCCCGAGAAGAGACAGAAACTAAGTTTCTCATAAGCTTGTGTTAAGCACCCGCTTTTGCGGGTGCTTTTTCGTTAACTTGCAAAAAAACGGCTTTTGTGTTATACTGTTATAAATTTCTTTGTAAAGAGGTCCGCTCATGCTGGAAAAGCTTTATAAAAATTTATATTTTCTGGGCTTGAAAAGCGGTTATATGCTGCGGGACTTTTTCCGCTGGCTTGGGAAAAAGATTCGCGTTCCCGTAAAGGCAGTCGGCACAGTTCTGTTTGCTGCCCTTTTGATGGTTTGGCGCGCGCTGCGCAAAACCTTTGGCTATATTTTTAAGGAATGCCGCGATCTTGTTTCAGACATTCGCCGTGTGTTCGGCCGACTGGTTTCCCTTTTTAAAAACGACCGTCAACACGCGCCCGCTATTTTAAGAGCCTATATTGCCAAGGCGTTCCGGCTGCACGGTGTGGTTTTCCGCTTTGCAGTCAACACCGCTCTGCCGATTGCCGCATTTGTTGTGTTGTGCGTTACTATACACCATTACAGCTCGCAGACCCTTGCCTTGGAGATTACTTATAACGATGCCGTCATTGGCTGTGTCACCTCGGAATCGGTCTTTCACGACGCGCAGGAGCAGGCCGCGGAACGGCTTTCCGCCGCGACACGCGCGGATTCCTCAGACAACCTTTCCGAAGTCACGGCAACCTATGCCATTAAGCCTGCCAAGCTGACGGAAATTACCGACGCGGCAAAGCTGTGCAGTGAAATTTTAGAACACAGCAATAAAAAAATCACCAACGCGTGCGGCATCTATATTAACGACGAATTTCTCTGCGCTGTGAAAAATGAAACCGATGCTACAACGGTGTTTGACAGCATTTTGAAAAACTACGAAACCGGCAATGAAAACGAAGTGGTCGGCTTTGTTGAAAATATTTCCTATGTGCAGGGGCTTTACCCGGATTCGACCGATACCATTTGGGACGCACAGCAGCTTGCCGACAAATTAAACTCCAAAAAGAGCGCTGCGCAGTACTACACCGTTGAAACCGGCGACACCGTTTCGGGCATCGCGCAGAAATTCGGTCTTTCCACCGCAACGCTGTATGCGCAAAACCCGGGGCTTACAGAAACCATCCATATCGGGCAGCAGATTCTGATTTCCCGTGAGGTCAATTATATTCAGGTGCAGATTACCCGCACCGAAACGCGCACCGTCTCGGTGCCTTACGAAACCGAAAAGGTGGAAACTTCCAGCCTGTATTCCGGCACAAAGCGCGTAAAAACAAAAGGCGTCAACGGTGAACAGGTTGTTACAGAGCTTGTAACCTATGTGGACGGCGTGCGCACCTCGTCTAAAGAAGTTTCGCGTGTGACCACCAAAGAACCTGTCACAGAGGTTATTCAGGTCGGCACAAAGAAAGCCTATTCTTCCGGTTATTCCGGCTCTTATTCCACAACCAGCTATGGCGGGCGCTTCATTTGGCCGGCTGTTGGTGCTTATTCGATTTCTTCCGGGTACGGCGGCTCGCGTCGCCACGGCGGTATTGATATTGTCAAGCCCGGCGGGCACAGCACCGGTGCGCTGGTCGTTGCCGCTGGCAGCGGTACCGTCACAACGGCCGGGTACCATTCCAGCTATGGCTATTATGTCATTATCAACCACGGCGGCGGAGTTTCTACGCTGTATGCACATATGCTCCGAGGGTCTCTTAAAGTTTCTGTCGGTCAGCGTGTTTCAGCCGGGCAGGCCGTCGGCAACATCGGTTCGACCGGTAATGTTACCGGCCCGCACCTGCATTTCGAAGTGCGCATCAACGGCAACCGCGTAAATCCGCGGCCGTATCTCGGCAGATAAAAGGTTATCCTAAAAATTTAACCCGCCCGTGTAGTCTTGCACGGGCGGGTTTTTGTTTCTCTGTTATTTGGTAAAATTATAACAGCGTATAGGCAAAATCCTCGTAAAGAAGCGTACACCCTTCTGTGATTTCCTCCGGCAGTAATGCGCGCGCCATCGGAATTTCAGCATCGCTGTCACAGTCGGTGCGCTGCAAAACCGCATAGTCGCCGTCTATGCGCAGCACAGTAAAAGTCATTGGTTCCATAAAATATCCTTCCTTACGCTTTTAAATAGCCCTTTTGAAAACAGGTTTCTATTGCGTGCTCGACAAACGGCCAAAGCGCAGGCATAACCGTCTTCACAAGTTCGTTGCGTTTGTAGACCTGCGCGCGCGTAACCGTGCGCCCCACCCAGGAAGCGCCGTCGGTAAAGAAATTTAATAACAGCGGCTGAAGTCGGTCAACTGCCGCCGCATATTGCGCATCGTCGGTTTCGGCAAGGTCAAATTCGTCCCAAAGCGCACGATATTCTTTTCCCTGTTCATGGGGGAGAAGTGCATACACCTTGTCTGCCGCCGCTTGCTCGCGCGCCGCCTGCGTTGCCACAACATCGCTGTCAAAGCAAGGGGTGTCGCCCGCATAAATCTCGACAAGGTCGTGAATCAGAAGCATTCGAATGGCTCTGTCCACCTGCACTTCGGGCTTTGCGTAAGGCGCGAGCGTCATCGCCATCACCGCGGCGTGCCAGGAATGCCCGGCATCGTCCTCGCGGCGTCCCTCTTCAATCACATGGTTTTGCCGCAAAATCGATTTCATGCGGTCAATCTCTTTTAAAAATAGAATCTGTTTTTCTAAATCCCGGTTTTCCATAAAGAACCTTCTTTCATCACCGCCTGCGCCGCCGCCGATAAAAGCTCCGGCGCCTTTTTTATAGCTTCCTGCGTCGTCATTTCGGGCGATTTCAAACGGATTGCATTAGAAAATCCGGCTTTTTTCGCATCAAAATCACTTGCAATATCTCCGCT
This sequence comes from uncultured Eubacteriales bacterium, assembly GCA_949292775.1. Lineage (GTDB taxonomy): Bacteria > Bacillota > Clostridia > Oscillospirales > Acutalibacteraceae > Fimenecus. The sequence continues at coordinate 65,803 of CASFBL010000007.1, read as the reverse complement.
TATCAAAACGCAGGGCACACCGTGTTTTTTGGCAAGGGTGCACACACGCACCGGCAGTTTGCCGAACGCCGTTTGCGCATCCGTTCGTCCCTCGCCGGTAACAACCAAATCGGCGGTTTGTATTTTATTTTCCAACGCGCAAGCATTCGCCAAAACAGAAAAGCCGCTGACGATTTCCCCACCGAAAAACGCATATAATCCGCCGCAAAGCCCTCCTGCCGCTCCTGCGCCGGGCAGCGTGTCTACCGCGCGGCCAAACGCTTTTTTATAAAGCCCTGCAAGGTTGCGAAGGCCGTGGTCTAAAAGCGCAATATCGTTTGGCGTTGCCCCTTTTTGCGGGGCGAATACCGCCGCCGCGCCGGTTTCGCCGAAAAACGGATTGGTGACATCGCAGGCAAGCTGGAATGAAACACCCGAAAAATCTGCTTTTTCAGGCGGTCTGATTTCCCGCACTTTCACCATGTTTTCACCGATTGGGGAAAGCTGCTCGCCGTTTTCATCTAAAAACCGCACACCGAGCGCCGAAAGTGCGCCCATGCCGCCGTCGGTCGTCGCGCTGCCGCCAAGCCCCACAATAATCCGCTTCGGGTGCAGTTGCAAAGCCGCTGCGAGCATTTCGCCTGTACCGTAAGTAGTCGCTTTTCTTGTGCATAGATGGTTTTTGTCTATTCCTTGAATTCCCGATGCCTGCGCCATTTCCACCAAGGCAGTCTGCCTGTCGGGCGACAGCGCCAAAAAGGCGGCTTTCTTTTTAAAATATGCGTCTGTGACAGGAACCGGATATAGCTTTCCGCCGCACCCTGCGGCGAAACAAGAAGCCGTGCCCTCGCCGCCGTCTGCCAATGGGGCGGAAAACACGCGGGCTTCTTTACAAACAGACAAAATCCCCTGTTCGAGCACCCGACACACCTCCGGGGCAGAAAGACAATCTTTAAACGCGTCCGGTGCGAGCAAAATACGCATAAAGCGCCCTCCTTACCCTATCAGATAACCGAAAATCTCGCGCAGGGTGTCGAGCGGCATTTGATTTTCGGCGATTTTAACGGAAATATTTTTCTTGCCGAAATCGGCAACCGAAACCCGCCCGCGCATCGCGCTTGAAAGGTTGAGCACCATGGAAGTGTCAATTTCATGCACATATAAAATAACCGTTTGGCCTTTTTGCCCGATTTCGTAAATTCCTTTTGCCGCCGCGGAATTGCGCAGAAGCGAAATATCAATAAGTCCGTCCACGGAATGCGGGATCTCGCCGAAACGGTCGCGCAGTTCGTCGCGGACATCCTCTGCGTCCTCGGTGCTGCGGATATCCGCTATCCGGCGATAGACGCTCAGGCGCTGCGGGATATTGTCAATATACGATTCAGGAATATGCGCATCAACCTGCATATCCACCAGGCATTCTTTTTGGCGGTTGGGGTTCTTTTCGCCCTTTTCCTCGCTGACCGCTTCGCCTAAAAGCTGTAAATACATGTCATAGCCGACAGCTTCCATATGCCCGTGCTGCTGTGCGCCGAGCACATTGCCCGCGCCGCGGATTTCCAAGTCGCGCATGGCGATTTTAAAGCCGGAGCCAAATTCCGTATATTCGCGAATGGCCGAAAGCCTGCGCCCGGCAATTTCAGAAAGCTCTTTGCCGCGCCGGAAAGTGAAATAAGCGCTCGCGCGGCGTGCGCTTCTGCCCACGCGCCCGCGAATCTGGTGAAGCTGGGCAAGACCCAGCCGATCGGCATCCTCAATAATCAGCGTGTTGCAGTTGGGCACATCGACGCCGGTTTCAATAATCGTCGTGCAGACGAGAATGTCAATTTCGCCCTCTAAAAGTTTGCGCCAAATGTCGCTGAGTTCTTCTTCTGGCATTTTGCCGTGCGCCACCGCCACGCGTGCTTCGGGCAGCAGCTCGCGGATTTCCAGCGCGCGTTTTTCAATCGTCTCGACGCGGTTATGGAGGAAATAGACCTGACCGCCGCGCCGCAGTTCTTTTTCCATGGCCTGCAGCAACACGCCCATGTCATATTCCAGCACATAAGTTTGCACCGGGTAGCGGTCCTGCGGGGCTTCTTCAATGACCGACATGTCGCGAATACCGGTCATTGCCATATTGAGCGTTCGGGGAATCGGGGTTGCCGACAGCGTCAGCACATCGACTGTCGGGAACAGTTCTTTGAGCTTTTCTTTCTGCGCCACGCCGAAGCGCTGTTCTTCATCTACAATCAAAAGCCCCAAGTCTTTGAATTGCACATCTTTGGAGACAAGACGATGCGTGCCGACAATCAAATCAATATTGCCGCAGCGCAGATCACGCAGGATTTTTGACTGCTGGGTCGGTGTGCGGAAACGCGAAATCATTTCTGTGTTGATTGGGAACCCGTCAAAGCGGTTCAAAATCGTGCGGTAATGCTGCAGCGCCAAAATGGTGGTCGGCACCAAAATCGCGCACTGCTTGCCGTCGGCAACACATTTGAACGCAGCGCGCAGCGCAACCTCGGTTTTGCCGAAGCCCACATCGCCGCAGAGCAGGCGGTCCATCGGGTAAGGCTTTTCCATGTCGCCTTTGATTTCGTCAATCGCCCGCAGCTGGTCGGCGGTCTCATCATAGGGAAAGCGGCGTTCAAAGTCGCTTTGCATGTCGATATCCGGCGAAAATGCATAGCCCTGCATTTTCTGGCGCTTTGCATACAGCGCAATGAGCTGGTCAGCCATATCTTTGACCGCCTTGCGCACCTTGGAACGCGTTTTTTCCCATTCTTTGCCGCCGATGCGGTTGAGTTTTACGGTTCTCCCGCTTTCGTCGTGCGGACCGATATATTTTGAAACCAAGTCAAGCTGTGTAACCGGAACATACAACACATCACTGCGCGCATACTGGATTTTGATATAATCCTTTGTAATCTTGCCGACTTCAAGCTTTTGGATGCCGTCAAAAATACCGATGCCGTGCGCGGCGTGTACCACATAGTCGCCTTTTTTCAGCTCGTCTAACGAGTGCAGGCTCTGCCCCTTTTTAAAGCCGCTTTTTACCTTGCGTTTGGATTGCAGAACCGCGCGGCCATAGGTGAACACATAAAATTTTTCATGCGGATAAGAAAAGCCGTAAGAGAGCGTGCCCGGCAAAACCGTGACGCGCCCTTTCGGAAATTCTGCCGGAACCACCGGGAAGTAAAGCGCGCGCAAATCTTCGTTTTCGAGGTCTTCCGAGAGCGTGCGCGCCGCTTTTTCTGTTCCGCCCATCACCACGACAACGGCGTCCTTTTGCAGTATGGGCGCAATGTCGTCGCAGAGCACATCTAGCTTGCCGTTCCAGCTTGGCTGCTGGGTCGCGGTAAAGGTAATCAGCTCGCGCACCGGGGTGTCAAAGCTGCCGCGGGCAAAGTTGTCGAGATAAATTACGCCCTTTTCCGAATAAGCTTTATATAGCTCTGCCGGGGTCAGACAAAAATTATCTAACCCTTTACAAAGCTCGCCTTCTTCAAACAGCGCTTTGATTTCTTCCTGCAATAATTTTGACGCGCTGGTAACGCGCTCTTTGCAGTTCCCGCTTTCGCACACGAAAAACAGGGTATCTTTGTCGGCGTAGTCGAGCACCGTTGCCGCCTGTTCATAAGCAAGCGGCAGGTATTTGTCTGCCGAATTGAATTTCACGCCGCTTTTTAAGCGGTCGAGGTCTTCATAAAGTTTTTGCTTTTGCAAAGCGGCGTATTTTCCGCGTAAAGAGGAAGCCAGCTTTTCAATCTGCGCGGCCAACATCGTCTCGCCGGAAAACAAAATTTCACTCGACGGCATTAAGGCAAAAGAAGTCAGCCGTTCGTTGCGCCGCTGAGAGCGAATATCAAAATACGACATCGTCTCAACTGTGTCGCCGAAAAACTCAATGCGAACCGGGGCGTCGTTGTCCGGCGAGAACAAATCTAAAATCCCGCCGCGCACCGAAAACTGCCCGACGCCTTCGACCATGTCGCAGCGCGAGTAGCCGCTGGCAACCAAAACGGCAATCAGGTCTTCCATGCGCAGCTGTGCGCCGGTGCGCACGGTTACGGCGTGTTTTCTTAATTCTGCCGGCGGAATGGTTCGCTGAACGGCGGCGGAAACCGAGCAGACCACGGCGCCTTTTTCGCCTTGCAGCATTGCGGTCAGCGCACGCAGACGGCGCTGTTCATATTCGTGGGAACGGGTTTCGGTAAGCGTGTTAAACACGAACTCCCGCTCCGGGTATAAAAGCGCCGGAAGCCCGAACGCCTGCAAATCGGCGCAAAGCTTTGTCGCCGATGCCTCATCGGGCATAACAACCAACGCCCGGCGGTCTTCATTGCCGCAGAGCGTATCAATCAAATGTGCTTTATGAATGGGAGAAAGCCCCAAAACCCCAAGCGGCAGACGCCCGCTGCGCACGGCGCCGGCGAGGTCTTTATATTCGGGGGAAGCTTTTAAAACTTCTCGAAAAGCTGACATAAAACTATAATGCTCCTGTTCGAAAAATCACGAAAAATTACGAGTTATAGAGATTCATTGCCTCATCGATTTTACCGTCTAAAAGCAGTTCAACCGCCGCGCAGGCGTTGTCTATCGCGGAAAGCAAGGGCTTTTCTTCTTCCTTGCGGAATTCGGAAAGCACCCAGTCGGCAAGGTCGTAATCGGGATGCGGCTTTTTGCCGACGCCGAGCTTTATCCGTGGAAATTTATCGCTGTTTAGGTGATAAATAATGCTTTTTATGCCGTTATGCCCGCCGTCGGTACCCTTGCGCCGAATGCGCAGCTTGCCGACATCAAGCGAAATATCATCATAGATAACAATGATTTTTTCAGGCGGGATTTTGTAAAACTCCGCAGCGTCGCGAATGGCTTCTCCGCTGTTGTTCATATAGGTTTGGGGCTTCATCACAAGACAGCGGTGGCCGTTGATGCGCACATCGGCGATAAGCGAGCGGAATTTCAGTTTTTTGACTTCGAAGCCCTGTTTCTGCGCCAGCGCGTCCACGCACAAAAAGCCCGAATTATGTCGCGTGCAGGTGTATTTCCGGTCGGGATTTCCAAGTCCTGCCACGATAAATTCAGGTGTGCCGAGGGCAGCGGGCGTTTTGTCTTTTTTCCAAAACATATTTTTTCCTCTGTTCGGCTTGATTTATAGAATGTCCCGTGCGAAAGATAACCTTTCGCACGGTGATTTCTTGCTGGATTATTTTTTATCCCGCAGGCACCAGTCCTGCTTGTTGACCTGCCGCGCGCGGGCAATGCCGAGCGAATCGTCCGGCACATCTTCGGTAATGGTAGAACCGGCGGCGGTATAGGCCCCCTCGCCCACGGTTACGGGCGCAACCAGGTTGGTGTTGCAGCCGATGAAAGCATTGTCTTTAATCGTTGTGCGGAATTTTGCCTTGCCGGTGTAGTTGACCGTGACTGTGCCGCAGCCGAAATTGACCTTTTTACCGACATCGGAGTCGCCCACATAAGTCAGGTGCGACACCTTTGTGCCCATGTCGATGGTGGAGTTTTTGACCTCGACAAAGTTGCCGAGATGCACGCTGTCACCGACAACGCTATTGGGGCGGATGTGCACAAACGGGCCGATATTGGCTTCGCTTTTCACGACAGACTGGTAGCATTGCGTATTATTCAGAATAACATTATCGCCGACGGTGCTGTTTTCAATCAGCGTGTTCGGACCAATCTTGCAGTTTTTGCCGATTACAACCTTGCCGCGCAAAATCGTGCCGGGATAAATGACTGTGTCCATGCCGATGACCACATCGGGGTCAATGACCACGCCGTCAAAACACGGAATATCGACCCCCGCCTCCAAATGCGCTTCCAGTTCACGCATTCGGGCAATGTGGTTCAGTTCATGCAGCTGGCTGCGGTCGTTGGCACCAAGCACCACATCCGGCGACATGGCGCTTGAGGTATCACATTTTTTGCCGTTTCTCAAAAGCCATGAGACCGTATCCACCAAATTATATTCGCCGTTTTGCCGCGGCTGTGTATTTTGAAGCCCTAAAAGAAGCGATGACGCTTTGAACCAGTATGCGCCGGAGCTAATCTCGTTGATGCGCTTCACCTCGCCTGAGGCGTCGCGTTCCTCTACAATACCGGCAAAAGTACCGTTGTTGTGGTCACGCAAAATTCTGCCGTAACCGAACGGCTTTTCTACCCGAGCGGAAATGACTGTAACATCATTGCCGGACTCAATATGATGCATCAGCGCATTGCGGATTGAGCCTGCGTCCATCAACGGTGAGTCACCGTTTAAAATAAGAATATTGCCGTCCTTATGCGCTTCGATAAAGGATTTTGCGTGCAGAACCGCATGCGCCGTGCCCTTTTGCTCCGGCTGGGCAAACACTGTGCAGGTTTCTCCGACAAATTGCGCTACCATGCCGTCCGGACGCGCCACAACAACAGCAATATCGGGCACACCGCTTTTCTTGGCGGCAGTCAGCACCCAGGAAATCATGGGCTTGGAAAGCAGTTTTTTCATTACATAGGGATACGCCGATTTCATGCGGACGCCGTCGCCCGCTGCGAGTATGATTGCACCGCAGTTGGTCATCATAAAAGATTCCTCCTTTTCCCTTTATCTGCCGTTATACCCATAAGGCAGACGGAAACCCTTGCTTTTCTTTTCTATGGTTAATTTTGCTTCTCTACGATTTTATATTCATCATAGGGGTTAAAATACGGGCAGTTTTGTGTAGAGAAGCTTAAAAAGTTGACCATTTCATCTTCATCTAAATCAATGTCGCAGACATATTGCTCGGTTTCTTCATCGTAGTCGTAATACGCGCAGAAATCGCAGCGCGATTCCGGCAGTTTTTTGTCAGCCATTTTTTCTCGTCCTTTTTATCGGTCGGCCTTGCCGCTCCAGAAAATGTAATCACTTATAAGCACCGCGCGCGTAAACGCAGCTTCTGCGCCGCCAATCTTCACGGGCGGTGCAATCAAAAAATATTCGCCGCCGGCAACTTCTGCAAGATTCAGCCCTTCCAAAAGCGCCACTTTTTCGGTCAGGAACGCTTTGTGCGTTTCGCCGGTGCCGTTCGGGGGTTCGACGCTCAAGCCATCGGTACCGACAAGCTTACAGCCGTAATACGCCATAGCTGCTGCGGCGCTTTCGTGAATAAACGCCTTGCCGCCTGATTTTAATAAAATTCGTTCACAGTTTCTCGGGAATGCATTTTCCACAACCTCGCCGGTAATGACACCGGGGGTCACCTCCAAAACGCGGCAGGGGCCTATACAGGCTTCCAGCGGAACCTCGGAAATATCGGCTGCCCCTTCCAGAAAATGCGCAGGCGCGTCAATGTGGGTGCCGTTGTGCAGCCCGGCATAAAGCGCGTTTAAAGTGTAGCGGTCGCCCTTTTCGAGCGCACGCACGCTTTCGAGCCGCGGCACGGGGTCATCTTCATAGACCTCTGCCGTCAAAAGGTCGTTGGAAATATCTATAATGTGCATGCGTCCGCCTCCTTTTTTCTTTGCTTACACTTCAGAAAGCATCTGCCGCCGCAAAGCATCCTGTTGCTCTTTTGAAAAGCCGTTTTCACAAAGATAGCGCGGCAAATCCATTTTGTTAAGCTCTAAAAGCAGGGCGCGGATATGCTCCGGCTTTGAGCTTAGCATAGGCAAAAGCGCCTCGTAATTCGGAAGATTGCGAAGCGTTCGCTGAAGCCCTGTGCGGTTATATGTATTGGACACCTCATAATCGGCGACAATGTCGCTTTCATAAGCACCGAGAAGATACAGCACCACTGCCGCCAAAACGCCGGTGCGGTCTTTGCCCGCCGTGCAGTGAAAAAGAACCGCGCCGCGAGAGAGCCCCTCGGTCACTGCCGAAAGCGCCGCGCACAGCAGCTGCGGCGTTTGAAGCACCATGTCGGTGTAGCATTGCTCCATACTGCGCTGAAACGCTGCTGCGGCATCTGCGGAGAGGTCTTGCACATTCAAATCCTCTTCCTGCATAGGGCGGTGCAGATACTGAATCCCCGCCGGCACGCGGTCGGGCATCGTCAGCGTTTCGCTTTTACTTCGCAAATCCACGACCGTGCGCACGCCGTAGTCAAAAAGCGTCTGCCACTCTTCGGCGGTCAGCGCGCTTAACGCATCGGCTCGAAAAATCCCGCCCCAGCGGATAAACTTGCCCTCTTCGTTGATAATCCCGCCGATATCCCGCACATTTGCGGCATGGGGCAGCGGGATGTGTTTGACAGCCTGCATAATCTTCTCCGTTCAGTTTTCGACAAAATACTTGTTGTACCAAAGAATGAAGCAGTAAATTGACCAAATCTTTTTCATGTTGTGCGCTGTGCCGGCCTTGTGGTCGTCTAACAGCTTGCGGATATAGTTCGTATTGAAAAAGCGCTTTGCCGTGTCGCTTTCAAACGCCTCTTTCACGCGCTCATAATATTCATCGCGGCGAAGCCAGTCGTTTAAGGGTGTCAGGAAGCCTGTCTTGCGCATTTTTGCTGTTTTTTCGGGCAGCTGTTTTAACGCCGCCCCGCGCAGCGCGAGCTTTGTGGTCTCTTTATTAACGCGGTAGCGCGGCGGAATTTGCAGAGCGACGCGCAGCATTTCTTTATCTAAGAACGGCACGCGCAGTTCCAAAGAATTCGCCATACTCATGCGGTCCGCTTTTACGAGAATATCCTGCACAAGCCAGGTGCGGATATCGACATACTGCATTTTTGTAATATCGTCCTCACCCTTGACCTCATCGAAATAGGGTTTCGTGAAAACCGACGGGTCTTGCGGGTGGTAATCCTTCGCGAGAACCTTGTGGACTTCGCCGTGGTTGTATACATAGTTGTTGCGGATATAGCGATCTTCAATCGGGTGGCTGCCGCGCATCAAAAAGCGCTTGCCGTGGAACGCCGGCATTTTGGAAGCAAGCCCTGAAAGCGCTTTCCGGATTTCAAGCGGAAGTTTCATGTATTTTTCAAAATCCAACGGTTCGCGGTAATAATGATAGCCGCCGAACAATTCGTCTGCACCCTCGCCGGAAAGCACCACCTTGACCTGCTCGCTTGCAAGGTTCGCTAAAAAATACAGTGCGATTGCCGAGGGGTTCGGCAGGGGTTCGTCCATGTAATACTGCACGGTGGGGGTGATGTCAAAATACTCTTGGGCTGTGATTTTCTTTGAATAATTGCGCACGCCCTCGGTTTTTGCAAACTCCTGCGCGGCAGAAAGCTCGGAATATTTCTCCTCCGCATAGCCGACAGAAAAGGTCTTAACATCGTTGCGCTTTGCCATTTCATGCACAACATAGCTCGAATCCACACCGCCGGAAAGGAAGCAGCCGACCTCAACATCGGAAATGCCGTGGGCTTTCGTGGAATTTTTGAAAGTCTCGTCAATGAGCTGTTCCCACTCTTCGAGCGTTTTGCTTTCGTCCAAATTGTATTTGGGGGTGAAATAACGCGCCGTGGTAAATTCGCCGTTTTGCCACTCGAACCACGCGCCCGGCTCCATTTTGTAAACATGGCGGAACAGCGTTTCGTTGTCGGGCAGATATTCAAAGCAAAGGTATTCCGGCAGGCGCTCTTCGTTGAGCTCCTTTTTGAAAAGCGGGTTTGCCAAAAACGCCTTGATTTCAGAGCCGAACAGGAAGTTGCCCTCGTTTAAGTAATAGAAAAACGGCTTTATACCGAAAATATCGCGCGCGCCGAACAGCTTCTTTTCTTTTTTGTCCCAAATGACAAACGCGAACATGCCGCGCAAACGCACGAGCATATCCTTGCCCCACTGCTCGTAGCCGTGCAAAAGCACTTCGGAGTCGGTCTTTGTTTTAAATGTATGCCCGTTTTGGAGCAGTTCTTCGCGCAAGGGCTGAAAATTGTAAATTTCGCCGTTGAAAAGCAATACCTTCGAGCCGTCCTCGTTTAAAATCGGCTGGCTGCCGCCGGAAAGGTCAATGATGCTCAGCCGCCGGAATCCCAAGGAAATATCGCTGTCGACATAGTAGTCGTCCTGGTCGGGGCCGCGGTGCACAATGCGGTCCGCCATGGCGCGGATGACCGCTTCGTTTTTTTGTGTTTCGTCGGTGGCGTTGATATAGCCTACAAATCCGCACATAGTGTTTTACCTCGTTATGCTTTGATTTTTTTGCCGCACAGCTCAATACTTCTGCGCGCCAAGCACTCCATAGAGTCCACAATATCCACACGGGAAAGGTTAAAGTCTTTTTTGATAATGGAAAGCTCGGTGCAGCCGAGAATCACCGCGTCGCTGCCGGCTTTTTTCAGTTCGCCGACAATACGCAGGAATTCGCAGATGTCTACCTTTTCGCCCGCCTTGACCTCGTCGTAAATAATGTGCATCAACGATTTCTGGTCTTCCTCAGAGGGCACGCGGTAGTCAAGCCCGTGCTTTTGGATGATGTTTTGATATGCGCCGGAAATGATTGTGCCCTTCGTCGCCAGAATGCCTAAACATTTTAAATCCGGCACTGTGCGCTCGGCATAGGAAACCGTTTCTTCCAAAATGTTGATGATGGGCACATCGACGCTTTTTTGAATTTCATCAAAGAAATAATGCGCTGTGTTACAGGGGATCACAATGTAATCGCAGCCGTCGTTTTGTAGCTGCTTCGCGTCCGCCACCATGACCGGCAGGGGGTTCGGCTTGGTGTTATCCAAAATATACTCCGTGCGGTCAGGGATAGACGCATGGTTTAAAATGACCATGGCGATGTGCTCCTGGTCGGTTTTTGCGTCGGTCATTTTAATGACCAAATCGGCAAAATAAATTGTGGCAAGCGGCCCGACGCCGCCCAAAACGCCTAAAACTTTTTCTTTCATGCTACACACATTCTTTGTTAGAAATATTTGCGGAATTTTCTGTATTGATTATAAAGCGCGGCTTCGCCGTAGAACCAGTGCTTTAAGTTCTTGTCCGCCTTGTAAAGAAGCGGATAAGAAACCTTGCCCGCCTTGAAAAGCGCCTTTGCCTGCGCCTTTAATTCCGGGTCGGAGACATATTTCATAATGACGCCCTTCGGCACAACGGTATAAAGGTTGATGTTGTCGGCAACCGTATATTCGGGCAGGTTGTGATAAATGTAGTCGTCCACAATCCACTTCACAGTATTAAAGCCGCTGCCGGTCACATAGAAATTGCTGCGCCCCAAGCGCACATTGATTTCAAAGAACTTATAAACGCCGTCACGGCGGTCATATTTGATATCGAAGTTCGCAAACCCGACATAGCCGATGTGCTCGAGGAACTTTGTCGCGGCGGCAACGATTTCGGGGTTTACCTCATTGATGATTGCTACGGGATTGCCGATTGCCGTGGGGGTGTGGTCTTCTAAGAGCGTGCGGCCAAGCGACGCAAAACGCACCTTGGAATTCTGGTCGCAGTAGCAGGTCAGCACGCGCATATAGGTGTCGTCACCGGGGATTTTATCCTGAATCAAAAACTTATAATCATAGCTTGACGACTCCAGGTTTTTAAGCATTGCGCGCAAATCCTGCTCGTTATCAAACGAAAAGACCTTTTTCTTGCCCGGGAACTTTGCATAGTGATACATTGCGCTGTTGGCAGGCTTTGCAATGACGGGATAGTCAAAGTCAAATTTCAAATCATTTTCCTTGCCGCATTCATACACATAGGTTTTCGGATACGGCAGACCCAACTCTTCAAAAATCTCATAGAACTTGTCTTTGAGCACAATGCGGTTGAGCAAATCTTCGTCGATATAGGGAACGATATAGTAAGGCTTTAAAATCTCCTTGCTTTCTATAAGCGCGCGGACATACCAGTCGCCGCAGCCGAGCACGATCAGCTTTTTCTTGCCTTCAAATTCTTTCCCGACTTCCAAAAGGCGCTCAATGAGCACTTCTTTTTTCTCAAGCCCCGGGAACACGCGGTTTTCAATGATATCAGAATTGGCAATGTAGCCGCCTTTCGACATGCTCAAAACCAATGAACGGATATTATATTCCTCGTGAAAGCTGCGCGCGAGGGAATAGGCGGTAATATCTGCGCCGAGAATGACCGGTAAAAATTCTCTTTCCTGGAATTGCATAGAACAACCTTCTTTTTCCACATTCTGTATACTATTATGTATCTATTTATTATAGGATATTACAATATATATGTCAAATAAAATCAGTGCCTTTCCTGGCTTTCAAAAACACAAAAATGCAGGCTCCGGTTTCGGAGCCTGCAGGAAAGATTTTCTTAATAATACCGCATTAAAGCTTTGACCTTGCCCAAAATGACGACTTCTTTGACAAGAATGGGCGCGTACACATCGTTTTCGGGCTGAAGACGGAAATGGTCTTTCTCACGGAAAAAGCGCTTGACCGTGGCTTCATCCTCAATCATAGCGACAACGATATCGCCGTTTTCCGCCGCCGGTGTTTTTTCCACCACCACGACATCGCCGTCTAAAATGCCGGCATTTACCATGCTGTCGCCGCGCACATGCAGCGCAAACAACGGCTTATCTTTCGAAACGGGACCGTTGTAGGGCAAGTAGCTTTCAATCTGCTCCACAGCAAGAATGGGCACACCCGCTGTAACTGTACCTAAAAGCGGCACACTTGTTACATTTTCCGCTTCGCCTTTCACGCGAATCGAGCGTTTGAGCATTGGGTCACGCTCAATAAAACCGGCCTGTTCCAGCGCGTCCAAGTTTGCCTGCACCGACGAAGTGGATTTAAGCCCGACTGCGGCACCAATCTCGCGCACTGACGGCGGGATTCCGCTTTGGCTGCGCTCCATTAAGTATTCATAAATCTTCTTTTGGGTTTTATTGATACTGTTCATAAAACGCCCTCCGATTTTTAACTGTGCACACCGGCGGTCACATAAAACGACGCTTTTTGAAGGCGAATTGCCTGCCGGCATGTATTCACGCTTATAGCATAGCACAAATGTTCTGAAATTGCAAACATTTGTTTGCATAATTTGCAAAAAAATACAAAAATCAAAAAGATTATTCTGTTTTCGAAAATAATTTGCATTATTTTCAATTTGTTCATTTTTTGTTCATAATTGTGCTTTATAGTGTACTTGTACTCGAAAGAGTACATACCCCCTCCTCAAGCAACCCCTCAATTAGGAAAAACCTCCGGCGCCGCAACCGGAGGTTTTTCCTTTTTCTTTTCTCTTTTTCGCCACTTCTCGTCAAATCGTTCATTTTGCAAGTTTATATCTTTGGTGAATCAAAATTCACTTTTTAACTTTTAAGCAATTTCCCTTGGCCAAGCGGCAAATCCGCCGCATTCTGTCGTTTTGCACAAAAATGTTTTTTTCATAAAAATGAATTTATATGTAGCCGTTCTTGCATTTCAGACTTCATTGCAGTAGAATAACAAAGTAATTTTATTTCATCCCGCCTTTGCACAAAGGCTGGTTGCGAAAGGAAGATTCTTATGAGTTATGTGCAGGAAGTTTTGGAACGCACCACCACGCGTTACAACTATCAGCCTGAATTTTGCCAGGCGCTGACAGAAGTGCTCAACTCCATTGCCCCCGCGGTGGAGAGCAACCCGAAATATCAGAAAGCTGCTCTGCTTGAGCGCCTTGTCGCCCCTGAAAAAGCAACTGTATTCCGCGTGCCGTGGGTTGATGACAACGGCAATGTGCATGTTAACCGCGGTTACCGTGTGCAGTTTAACAGCGCGATTGGTCCTTACAAAGGCGGCCTTCGTTTCCACCCGTCCGTTAACATGAGCATCATCAAGTTCCTGGGCTTTGAACAAATTTTCAAAAACTCCCTGACAGGTCTTCCGATCGGCGGCGGCAAAGGCGGCGCTGACTTTGACCCCAAGGGCAAAAGCGACAATGAAGTCATGCGCTTCTGCCAGGGCTTTATGACAGAGCTTTACAAAGTTATCGGTCCGAACTCCGATGTGCCCGCAGGCGATATCGGTGTCGGCGGCAGAGAAATCGGTTATCTGTTCGGCCAGTATAAAAAAATCACCGGCCGTCACGAGGGCGTTTTGACCGGTAAAGGTCTTTCCTACGGCGGTTCGCTTGCAAGAACCGAAGCAACCGGCTACGGTCTTGTGTACCTGACCGACGAAATGCTCAAACAGCACGGCAATGCGCTTGAAGGCAAAACTGTTGTGGTCTCCGGCTCCGGTAATGTGGCGATTTACGCCATTGAAAAAGCACAAAAGCTTGGCGCAAAAGTCGTCACCGCGAGCGACTCTTCAGGCTATGTCTATGATGCAGACGGCATTGATCTTGACATCCTTAAAAAGGTCAAGGAAGTAGAACGCGCCCGCATCGTGAAATACACCGAATACAAACCCTCCGCAAAATTCGTACCGGGCAAAAAGGTTTGGGAAGTTCCCTGCGATGTCGCCCTGCCTTGCGCAACGCAGAACGAATTGGATTTGGAAAGTGCAAAGACCTTGGTTAAAAACGGCTGCTTTGCTGTGGCCGAAGGCGCCAACATGCCCACCACCATTGAAGCAACCAATTATTTCCTTGCCAACAAAGTTCTGTTCGCACCGGGCAAAGCGGCAAACGCCGGCGGCGTTGCGACTTCTGCGCTTGAAATGAGCCAAAACAGCGCGCGCATCATTTGGACTTTCGAACAGGTTGACGAAAAGCTCAAAGACATTATGGAAAGCATTTATTTCCATATGGCTTCTGCGGCAAAGGATTACAACTGCGAAGACAACTTCGTGGTCGGCGCAAACATTGCCGGTTTCCTGAAAGTTGCCGATGCAATGATGGCACAGGGTATTGTTTAACCTGTAATTTCGCTTTTCAAAAGAGCATGTGCAAAAGCACATGCTCTTTTTTAGTGAGCAAAAAGAGGACGCAGGCAAATGCCTGCGTTCTCTTTTGAAATATGATTACGAATTTAGGAAATGACGGTTGAACCGCTGTTGTCCGCCGGGACAAAGCCGATCCACATTTTGCCTGTATTCAGCTGAAGCGTTGCGCCGCTCTCGTCGGTCAGTTTCAGTTGTGAAGTGGCGTCAGAGGACGAACCCTTGGACCATTTGATATTCTGGTAAGTTCCGTTAGACACATACACGCCCGTGCCACCGGTCAAATCCCAGTCTTTGTGGCCGCTCGACGAACCGGAAACGCTGCTGACATTCGTATATAAAATCAATACATTTGCCGCCGCCATCGTTGTGCCATCGGCGTCTTTCATCTCTTTGGAGTTCATATAATTATAATAAAGGCCGTCTTGGGTGTTGTATTTAAAGGTGTGCTTATAGTTGCCGGAGAACACCGCAAGAACACTGGTGCAAGCGCCGCCGGGCAGCGTGCGTTTTTCAGAAGCAAAGGTAAACGGCGTGGTGTAGCCATCTTTTGCTTCGGTACGGATTTCCATGTTTTCAATCGCGCTCTGCAGTTTGTCGCCGGTCGTATAGGCTGTGTGCTCACTCGCGACATTGCGGGATTTGTCACGGGCGAAATATTTCCCGTCATACATGCCGTCAATGTCGTCCACCTTGTCATTTTTAATGGTGTTGTAAGCATAAGTACTGCCGCCGAAATGTACATAGATGGCGTCTAAGCCCTCGGCAAGCTCTACATAGTCATGGCGCGCGCTTCTGGTCGGCCCGACTTTCGGAATATCATTGACATTGGCATACAGCCACATCATGCGGGTGATGCCGCCCTCAACAACGCCTTCAATTACGACATCGGGCGTGCTCAAGCCCCACTGGGGACGCGCTTCGGGAGAGTTTTCCACCATAACAGCGATGGGGCGTTTGCCGACTGCGTCTGCCGGGAAGTCCGCTTCACCGGTCAGGGGGTTAACGGGCGAAGCCGCCTGTGTCTGCGTCGGTGTGCCGGTTGAATCCGGCTCATATTCCTTCTGCTCTTTGCCGCAGGCGGAAAAAACGGTGACCAACAGCGTAAGAGAAAGTGCTGCTGCCGTGATTTTTTTTACAAATGTTTTGTTCATGTCTCTGCCCTCTTTAGAAAATTTGCTTTTGTCTTTCAGCGGTTTTTGCCAATCCCCCGAAACAGACAGCGTCTGCTCCGGGGGAATTGACTTCTTTTGCATTGCGCCGATTCTGATTTGTCCGCCCGGGCCGCTATTCCCGGCTTTCTGGGGACACCTTACGGCAAGAATCCTGCGCCGTCCGGCAAAACACCTGTATTTTGGGATGCACTGCCGCAAAAAGGGATTTGCCTTGTGTCCCTATTTTACCATACCCGACAGTTTTTTCAAGTTTTTTCGCGCAAATTACAAAAAATATGGGAGCGAATACAAAATCCACTCCCATATCTTGTATATTCTGCTAAACCGGGATTACTCGTCTTTTTCGGCGGCGCGTTCCGCAATCACCTTGTCAGCAACATCCTTCGGCGCCTGTTCATAGCGCGCGAACTGGAAGGTGTAACTGCCTCTGCCGGCGGTCACAGAGCGAAGCACGGTAGAGAAATCGCCCATTTCCGCCATGGGAACTTCGGCGACCAGTTCCTGCATCTTGGGTTCTTCCGCAGGGCCCATACCAAGCACACGGCCGCGGCGTTTGGTGATGTCGCCCATAATATCGCCGAGGTTGTCGTCAGGCATCAAAGCCGTGAGCGTTCCAATCGGCTCCAAAATGGCAACATCGGCTTTGGGCATTGCATTTTTAAATGCCAGCGACGCGGCGGTCTTGAACGCCATTTCAGAAGAATCGACGGGGTGATAAGAACCGTCATACAGCGTGGCTTTTAAGCCCACCATCGGGTAGCCTGCGGCAAAGCCTCTTTCCACACATTCGCGCAAGCCCTTTTCGACCGCGGGGAAGAAGTTCTTGGGAACAGAGCCGCCGACGACGGCCGTTTCAAACACCAGCTCGTCGCTGTCGCACGGTTCAAACTTAATAAATACATCGCCGAACTGACCGTGTCCGCCGGACTGCTTCTTGTGACGGCCCTGGGCTTCAACGGTCTTGCGGATGGTCTCGCGGTAAGCCACCTTCGGCACTTCCAGCGTGACCTCAACGCCGAATTTATTGCGCAGCTTGGAAACGATAACATCCAAGTGCTGCTCACCAAGGCCGGAAAGCACCTGCTCGCGGGTCTCGGTGTTGTTGGTATACTGAATGGTGGGGTCTTCTTCCATTAAGCGCAGAAGCCCGGCGGCAACCTTTTCTTCTTCGCCTTTTTTCGCCACTTTGATAGCCATGGAAAGGCAGGGTGCGGGGAAATCCACACCTTTGAGCTTGAGAATGTTTTTGCTGTCGCAGAGCGTGTCGCCTGTCTTAACATTGGCAAGCTTTGTCAGCACGCCGATGTCACCGGCAATAATCTCTTTGGCGTCTTCCTGTTTGGCGCCGCGAACCATGATGATTTTGCCGATTTTCTCGTTTTCACCGGTGCGCGGGTTGTAGGCCGTCGAGTCGGCGCAGAGTTTGCCGGAAATCACTTTAAAGAATGACATTTTGCCGACGAACGGGTCAACGACCGTCTTAAAGCAAATTGCCGCAAGCGGGCCTGCTTCGTTACAGGGCAGAATGTTCACTTCGCCGTTTTCATATTCAGCATCTTCACCGGCATAGCCGTAAGCACCGGGCGCAGACCACGCAAGCCCGTAAAGCAGCTGATCCACTGCCGCGCAGGTAAGACCGGAAACTGCATAAACAGGGTAAATCGAGCCGTCAAAAATACCGATGCAAAGACCTTTGAGGATTTCGTCCTTGGTGAACGCCTCGCCCTCAAAGAATTTTTCCATGAGCGCGTCGTCTGTTGTGGCGACCGCCTCCATAAACGCGGAGGTCATTTCTTCAATCACCGGGTCTTGCGGCATATCGACTTTTGTTGCCTTACCTGCTTCGTCATAAGAGAACGCCATGCCGGTCATTAAGTTCACATAGCATTTAACGGTGTTGCCTTCCATATACGGAATAATGGTGGGGCACAGCTTGTTGCCGTAAACTTCCTTTAACGCTTCAAAAGTCTTGTAAAAGCTTCTGTGGTCGGAATCTGTTTTGGTAATGGCAAAGAATTTTGCAGCGCCGCGTTTTTCGGCGGCTTTAAATGCCTTTTGCGTGCCGACATCCACCCCGGAACCGGCGGAAGTAACAATCAGCACGGCTTCTGCCGCACGGACTGCTTCTGCCACGCCGCCCTCAAAGTCAAACAGACCGGGCGCGTCGATTATGTTGAGTTTCGTGTTATCCCACTCCAGTGCCGCCATAGCGGAGGAGACAGAAGACTTGCGGCGTTTTTCTTCCGCGTCAAAGTCCAAAACGGTGTTGCCGTCGGCAACGCGTCCTAAACGATCGGTCGCACCGGACACATAGAGCATTGCCTCGCAAAGCGTGGTCTTGCCCTTGCCGCCGTGACCGACGACCGCAATGTTGCGTATATTGTTCGAGGTATAAGCTTTCATACAGTTGCCTCCCAAAAAGTGTTTACTGTCTTTGATTCTTTATAGAAAAAAGGATATCATTTCAGCCAGCATGGGAAAATTGTAGCATATATGCCTAAAAATATCAACAATAATTTTTAAAATTTATCTATCGTTTACAAATCCGGTGGAGAGCGCGTCGGCAAGGCGTAGATTTTTTCGAAAACAGAAAAATGAAAAAAGAAAATCCGGCGCCGCTCACCGGATTTTTATGCGGTTTTCTTGCTTTTTCCATAGAAAAACCGTATAATATATTGATACTGATTCGGAGGGATAGCATGCCGCAAAAGGATTTTGACACACTGCGCAAAACCTATCAGACATTCTGCTATAACGGGTATTCCATTGCCAAGGAAGAAAACGGCATTCGTCTGTCGTTTGATTTTTCGATTGACGGGCTTTGCTCGTTTCACCCGGAAACGGTGATTTACACCGACAATCTGAAAGTTTTAAATGCGCCGGACTCGCCCGCGGCAAAAGCGATCGTGTTCTGCCTTGGTATGGTGGAGCTTATCAGCTATTGGAAAGCCGCCTGCCCGCCGCGCGTGCTCGTAAAGTGCGGATATTTAAACGAACAGGACATTGCCTGGTGGAAAAAGCTGTATTTCGGTGGCCTTTCGGAGTTTTTCTATCGCAACGGCATTGCGGCAGATGAGAACACCTTTATGGAAATTGTCTGCACCGAAGAAAAGCCCGAAGAAACGCCCTTTGCTTTTCAAAGCGCAGGGCTTAATCTCATTCCGGTGGGCGGCGGCAAAGACAGCTGTGTCACCACCGAGCTTTTACGCCGTTTTCACGACAAAAACCGCTTTTTCACCGTCAACGACCAGCCCGCGCGCACTCAGACCGTGCTTGCCGGCGGCTACACGGAAAAGGAAATTGTAAGAACGCACCGCACGATTGACCCGATGCTTTTGGAGCTGAACCGGCAGGGTTTTTTCAACGGGCACACACCGTTTTCGGCGATTGTGGCGTTCCTTTCCTATTATTGCGCGTATCTCATCGGCGCAGAAAATATTGTGCTTTCCAACGAGTCAAGCGCCAACGAGTCGAACATTTCCGGAACCGAGGTCAACCACCAGTATTCCAAATCCTTTGCGTTTGAACAGGATTTTGCCGACTACTGCGTGCGCAACTTAATTCCCGATATTCACTATTTCAGTCTTTTGCGTCCGTTTTCGGAACTGCAAATCGCAAAGCAGTTTGCGGCGTTCGGGCAATATCACGAGTCGTTCCGCAGCTGCAACCGCGGCAGCAAGCAAAATATTTGGTGCGCGAAATGCGCGAAATGCCTGTTTGTGTTTTCGATTTTATCGCCGTTTATGCCGTATGACCGGCTTTGCGAACTGTTTGGCAGCGACATGCTGAACGATTCGGAACTGCTCTCCGACTTTGACGGGCTTGTGGGCTTCAGCGCTGTCAAACCGTTTGAGTGTGTCGGCACGGTGGATGAAATCGTGTTCGCCTTGCAGAGCACTGCCCGGCAGTTTATAAAAGCAGGCCGCCCGCATCCCGCGCTTCTTGCCCATTTTGCCGAGCGCGCGGGCGCTGTGCCACAGGGCGACCTTTTAAAAGCCTATAACGACGAAAACCATGTGCCGCCGGCTTTCCTGCCCGCGGTCAAGGAGATGTATGCATATGTATCCGCCGATTGTTGACTATTTAAAAGATAAATCCGTTCTGCTTGTCGGCTTCGGGCGCGAGGGGCAGTCGTCTTATCAATATATTCGGAGTCACTTGCCCGAAAAAAAGCTCACGATTGCCGACAAAAACCCGCTTTCGGTAGATGACCCGCTGGTCACGCTTGTTTGCGGGGACAATTATTTGGACACGATTAACCAATATGACATCGTGCTTAAAAGCCCCGGCATTTCCTTTAAAGAAGTGGAAGTTGCCCCCGGCACGGAAGTGACCTGCCAGGTGGATTTGTTTTTGCGCTTTGCCCCCTGCCGCAAGGTCGGCGTAACCGGCTCAAAAGGCAAAACGACCACCTCCACGCTCACTTACGAAATGCTCAAAGCCGCAAAAAAAGACTGCCGGCTCATAGGCAACATTGGTGTGCCTGTCTTTTCGTCGCTGGAAGAACTCACGAAAGACACCATTGCGGTGATTGAAATGTCGTCACACCAGTTGGAGTTCACCCACGCTTCGCCCGAAGTCGCCGTGCTCACCAACCTTTACGAGGAGCATTTGGAGCATTACAAAGGCGGCTTTCAAGGCTACGCAGCGGCTAAATTCCACATTGCCCAATACCAGAAGCCGGACGACTTGTTCTTATATAACACAACGCAGGGCTTGCCCGAAATTTTGGACTTTTCAACAGTACAGTCCGAAAAGGTCGGCATTTCCGCTGACGCGCCCCTGCCGTTTGAAATTCAAAACGAACACCTCGCAGGCATACACAACCGGCAGGACATTTTGTTCGCCATGGCGGCGGCAAAGCATTTCGGCGCAACCGACCAAGACTGCGAACAGGCCGTACACAGTTATCAAGGCATTGAGCACCGCATGGAAAAGGTCGGCACATTTCACGGGATCACCTTTTACAACGACTGTATTGCGACCATTCCGCACGCGGTCATGTGCGCCGTGGATGCGCTGAAAACGGTAGACACGCTGATTGTCGGCGGCAAAGACCGCGGGCTTCACTACGGTGACTTCCAGAAAGCGCTGGAAGCGTCCAACATTTCCAATATTATCGGCACGCCCGACACCGGCATTTCCATTGTGCGCGCCATGCAGAAAGCAGGCACATCCAAAAATGCGGTAGAGGCCAGCGACCTGCCCGAGGCGGTGCGCCTTGCCTACAAGCTGACGGCGAAGGGTAAAATCTGTCTGCTTTCCCCGGCGGCATCAAGCTACAATGTTTATAAAAATTTTGAAGAAAAAGGCAAGCACTATAAAGCGCTTGTGCGTCAATACGGCGAGGCGGGCGAAAGCAATCCCGAATAAACACCCGCCGCCTTATGTTCCCGCTTACATAATCGAACAAAGCACCAGCATTTCTTCCACAGCGGCATACAAGGCTTCAAAATCCGCCCCAGTCGGTTCATGCGGCAGGTCGCGCACAGCGATTTCAAACGCGGGCTTTCCGGTCTCACAGGCAAACCATTCCGGGAAGCACCCCCGATTTATATAGTCCTCTTTGCGCGCTAAAGTGTAATCCCCTGCGGCGGCTAAGATTTTTGCCATCATCGGCGCATCCTTTTGCCCCTCCGGTGAGTCTCCTGCCGCCCAAAACACCCGCGCACCGCTGCCGTTGAGCAACACGGCGTGCCGAAACTGTTCCCGACGGCAAAGCCTTGTCAGTGCCACGGTTTCTGCTTCACTTTCGGGCGCAGGCCCGGCGTAGGAAAACGGAGACGGCCAGCCGCCCGTTTCTGCGGTATTGGGCAGAACAGCTATGTGCCGGAAGTTGAAATTGTGTTCCACATTGACCCCACGGGCATTGGCACACCAGGTGCTGTAATCCGCAATGCCTGCGCGTTTGACAAGCCCCGTGTAACAGCCCGCGCCGACTGCGCCATACCGGCGGATTTCAAACGCATCGGGATTGACGCACGGCACGATGGTGATTTTCCGCCCGCGCAAAGTGTTTCGGAATTTTACGGCACGCAGCGGCACATCATTTTTCAGGCTTTTGCAAAGCCGCTCAAAAAAGCGATATAATAGCAGCGGCTGGACGCCGTCTTCCCCGGAAAGGCCTGCCAGCAGCAGGACATGTTCCTCGCCTTCTCCAACCGACAATGAAAAGATTCCGTGTTTTGTCACACTTCTGCCAAGCACGGTGTATTCTGCAAAGGGATATTGCGCCGCAAACGACGCAAGCAGCTTTTGCGACAGCGCAAAAGTAAACGGCGCGTATTGCACAAGCACAGGCAAAACCCTCTTTCTGAAAGTTTTCTCCGGGACAAGCATTCAGATTGTCCCGTTCACAGTAACTATATGCAAAGGAGTGCGGTTTTAGAATGGATTTGACCGAAAAACCGATTGCACAGCAGTATATTTTCAAAGGAAAGATCATCAACCTGCGCGTAGATGATGCACGGCTGCCCAACGGGCAGTGCGCAAAGCGCGAGGTCGTTGAACACCCCGGCGGCGTCTGCGTAGCGGCGCTGACCGAGAAAAACGAGCTATTATTTGTCGAGCAGTTCCGTTACCCTTATGCCGAAATCGTGCTGGAGCTGCCTGCGGGGAAGCTGGAATACGGCGAAGACCCGTTTGAGGCCGGGAAACGCGAATTGCAGGAAGAGACCGGCGCCATGGCGCAGGAATACCAGTCGCTCGGCAAGCTTTACCCCACGCCCGGTTACTGCGGCGAAATCATCCACATGTATCTTGCAAAAGGGCTGACCTTTTCAAGTCAGCACCTGGATGACGACGAATTTTTACAGGTGCGCAAAATCCCGTTGGAAGAAGCTTTTCAAATGGTGATGCGCAACGAGATTTATGACAGCAAAACCCAGGTCGGTATTGTAAAGACCTATTATCACATAAAGCGAGGAATCGAAAAATGACACTTGTATTGGCTTCTAACTCTCCGCGGCGTGCACAACTGCTTTTTGACGCAGGCTACAATTTTGTGCGCCGGGCTTCCGACATCAACGAATCTCTGCCCGCCGGGCTCCCCCCGGAACAGGCTGTGGAGCTGCTCGCCAAACGCAAGGGCGAAGCCGTCGGGCGCCGTGTGGATGAAGTAATGCTTTCCGCCGACACCGTGGTCGCTTTTGACGGGCACATTTTGGGCAAACCCACAGACGCCCAAGACGCCTGCCGGATGCTTCGTCTGCTTTCGGGCAAAACCCACGAGGTCTACACCGGCGTTTACATTCAAAGCGCAAAAGACAATTTCCTGTTTCACGAAAAGACAGAAGTAACCTTTTTTGAGCTCACCGACGATGAGATTGAAGCGTATGTGCGTTCCGGTGAACCGATGGACAAAGCCGGTGCTTACGGCATTCAGGGCAAAGGCGCGCTGTTTGTGGAGCGCATCAACGGCGATTACTTAAATGTGGTCGGTCTGCCGCTTGCAAAAACGGTAAAGTATCTCAAAGAGGTGTTATAAATGAAAACCGGTTTGGTTTTAGAGGGCGGCGGCATGCGCGGCGTTTACACCGTCGGCGTGCTGGATGCGCTTATGGATAACCATATCCATTTCGACTACATCATCGGTGTTTCTGCCGGTGCGGGCAATGCGGTTTCCTACATTTCCGGGCAGCGCGGCAGAGGATTTCGTGTAGACACCCAATATGTCCACGACAAGCGTTACATCGGCATTGACCCGATTTTACACAAAAAATCTGTTTTCGGTCTGGATTTTATTTATGATACAATCCCCCAGGAGCTTGACCCGTTTGATTACGATGCTTTTTTTGCCGATAAAAGCGAATTTGTCACCGTAGTCACCGATGCAGAAACCGGAAAAGCGGTATATTTCGGCAAAGAAAAGCTGCACGGAACAGATTTTACGCCGTTAAAAGCATCGGCGGCGCTGCCGATGTTTACCCCGCCGGTGGAATTTGAAGGCAGAAAATATTTTGACGGCGGCGTAGCGGATTCCATTCCGGTACAGCGTGCACTTGACGACGGCTGTGAACGGCTTTTAATTGTGCGGACAAGACCGCGTGACTATGTGAAAAAGCCGGAGCGCATGCGCGCCGCATACGCGCGCATTTTAAAAGAGTACCCGAACATGATTGCGGCGCTCGACAACCGCCATATTGTTTACAACCAGTCTTTGGCGCTTTGCGACAGTCTCCAAAAAGAGGGTCGCGCGGTCGTACTTGCGCCGGAATACGCTTTGCCCGTAGACAAATTCGGCACAGACACCGAAAAACTGGAGCACTGCTATTTCGAGGGCATGCGCGACTGCAAGCACGCGATGGAAGACATCGAGGCGCTGTTTTCTGATAAAGCGTAAATTCATATCTGTAAAAATCCGGCCGTCCGTGTGTTACGCGGGCGGTCTTTTGTTTTTTCAACATTTGTTTACTTTTCACCTGTTTTGTAGTATACTGTTAGTCGAAAAATTTGTTTCGGGAGGTCGTTTTATGGGAAAAGCATTGCAGAAAATTGCCATGGCAGGCGTTGCAGCTGTTGCATCGACCGCAATCGGCGGTATTGTTTATCGGCGGATGCGTTACAAAAAGATTGCGCCGAAGCCTTTGCAGGATTTCACAAAGCTCGTGCCGGACGCACCGGAAGGCGTTCACCTCACCGCGCACCGCGGGCTTTCCGCGCAGTACCCCGAAAACACCAAAGAAGCTTTCATTGCCGGCGGCAAAGCCGGGTTTTACGCGCTGGAATGCGACACCCACTGCACAACTGACGGCACCTGGGTCGTGCTCCACGACGGGCAGATCAAAACCATGTTCCAAGGCACCGGCGATGTAAAAGACTATTCTTATACGGAAATGCTCCAAAAGAAAATGATTAACGGCGCAAACATCGACAAGTTCCCCGAAGCGCGCATCTGCACCTTGCAGGAATACATCGATGTCTGCAAAACCTATGGCTGCCGCCCGATGATTGAAATCAAAGACCCGCGCACCGAGAAAATGCAGGACCTTTATAACCTGCTTAAAGAAAACGATATTTTGCAAAGCTGCATTTTAATTTCTTTCCACCTGTCTGATTTGCGTGCCATGCGTGAGATAGACGACACTTTGGAAATGTGGTATCTGGTACACTACATTACAAACAAGGTGATTCGCCGGGCGAAAGCCGCGAATTTGGGTGTGGCGTTCTGTGCGCAATACAACGCTGTGCGCCCCGAATACATAAAGAAAGTGTTAGATAACGGGCTGACCGCCGCCTGCTGGACGGTGGACGACAAAGATTTGCTTTTAAAAATGCTCGACTGCGGCGTCCGTTATATCACAACCAATTCGATTTTGCCGAGTGCCGCAGCGCTCGCGCAAGTGTAAAAGACCAATTAACCCGGAGATTTTTAGATGATTAAGTTTTGTCCCCTGTTTTCCTCCAGCAAAGGGAATTCGATTTATGTCGGCACGCCCACAGGCGGCGTGCTCATTGACGCAGGCAGAAGCTGCCGTCAAATTGAAACTGCGCTTAACAACATCGGTGTTTCGCCCGACAGCATTCAGGCGGTTTTCGTTACACACGAGCATTCCGACCATATAAGCGGCTTGCGGGTGTTTGCCGGCAAACATCACCCGCGTGTGTACGCGACCGGCGGCACACTTTGCGCGCTCGATGAAATGGGCGTTTTAGACGGGCGGTTTGACGCATTCGCTTTAGGGCCTGACGGCGCGGAGGTCTGCTCTCTTTTTGTTAAGCCGTTTGCCACCTCGCACGACAGCCGCGAAAGCTGCGGCTATGTGCTCCACGACGAAAGCGGAGAGCGCATCGCCATTGCCACCGACCTTGGCGTCATGACCGAAACCGTGCGCAGCGCGGTTGCCGGCTGTGAGACTGTGTTAATGGAATCCAACCACGATGTGCGGATGCTCGAAAACAACCCGCAATATCCTTATCCCTTGAAAAAGCGCATTTTAGGCGCGGGCGGTCACCTTTCTAACGAAGCGTGTGCCGAAGCGGTTTGCGACTTTGTAAAGTGCGGCACAAAGCGTGTCTTTTTAGGACACCTAAGCGAGCAAAACAACCTGCCGGCGCTCGCCTACCGCGTGACGGCGGACGAACTCCAAAACGCTGGTGCCGAACCTGGTGCGGATTTCACCCTGTGCGTGGCAAAGCCGGTTTGGGATGAAAGGGCGTTTTTGTTTTGATTTCTGTAACGGTGCTTGCCCTCGGCAAGCTGAAAGAACCTTATATGCGTCAATTTTGCGCGGAATATGAAAAGCGGCTGTCTGCCTTTTGCAAGCTGAACATGGTGGAGCTTACCCCCGTTCGTCTTTCCGACAGCCCTTCGGACAGCGAAATTGCCGCCGCGCTCAAAAAAGAAGCGGCGCTTCTGCGCTCGAAAATCCCGCAGGGCGCTTATGTGTTTTCGATGTGCATTGAAGGGAAACAGATGAGCAGTCCGGCGTTTAGTCAAAAATTATCTTCTTTGGCTGTCAGCGGCAGCAGCCATATAGTTTTCATCCTCGGCAGCTCTTTCGGGCTGGATGACGAGATAAAAAAGCTTTCTGACTGCCGGTTTTCGATGTCGGAAATGACCTTTCCGCACCAAATGGCGCGTGTGATGCTTTTAGAACAACTTTACCGCGCATTTCAAATCGCAAACGGCGGCAAATACCACAAATAGTGCCGCCGGGCACACCGAATCGCGGCTTTTACTTGGTACTAAAAACAGCCGTGTCCTCCCGGCATCGGCTTTGCGCTCCATTGTTTTTCCTCCCTCTGACGAGGGAGGTGGCTTTTGCCGCAGGCAAAAGCCGGAGGGAGAGAAAGGTGCGCGCAGGTAGTGCACAAAAAGTGGAAGTTCCTTCGCCCGGAAGCGTCTATGCTATAGCTTTGCGGGTGAGGGTGGAACCTCGCCCCTACAACGGTAAATCAACCAACATTTAAAGTTTCGTCCACCTTTTCAAAGGTGGTGGAATCCAAAGGCAAAGCCTTTGGTCGCCCTGCGCACAGGGCGAAAATCCTGTCCTGTAAAAAAGCGCAGGAGGGGAGACAAAACAGTCCGGCGGACTGTTTTGGCGTGGGGAACCCTCGCCGGGGGTTCCCCGGCGCGTGCCAACGCGCGGTGAATTCGCGCAGATAGTATGTGCGGGGCGGGAGTTCCTTTGCCCGGAAGCGGCAGTGTTGTAATCTATCATACGGACACGGTGCCGCCGGGCACACCGAATCGCGGCTTTTACTTGGTACTAAAAACAGCCGTGTCCTCCCGGCATCGGCTTTGCGCTCCATCGTTTTTCCTCCCTCTGACGAGGGAGGTGGCTTTTGCCGCAGGCAAAAGCCGGAGGGAGAGAAAGGTGCGCGCAGATAGTACACACGGGGCGGAATTTCTTTTGCCCGGCATCGGCTTTGCTATACCTTTCGCGGGCGAGGGTGGAACCTCGCCCCTACAAAAATGTTGTTCGTTTGGTACAATCCACAGAGACAGTCCTTGCGGCTGTTTGCAGAATTTACGCAAGCGTTCGGTCGGGTATGCTGCCCGGCAAAATACGGAGGAGGGTTTTTCAATGGAGGGGCTTCTTGTTCTGGCGCTTCTTTTTTTCTGCTCCCCTGTCATCTTTTTTGTTCTGTTTCTCGTGCGCCTGTGCCGGTATATTTCCGCAAAGCGAAAAAATGAAGCTGCTCCGGGCACAGTGCCGGAAGAAATCGTGCTGACCCACCGCACGCTTATGATTGCATTTCTTATTTTTACCATCGTTTTTTCGGCGATTGTGCTCGGCGTTATGGCTCTGCTTTCGCAGGAAATCGCCTATATGTGAGGGGAAACTATGAAAACGCGTACTTTTTGGATTGTTTTCCTTTCGGTGCTTGCCGTTTGTCTTGCACTCACAGTTGCGCATTTCATTTATGCGGCGTACGCCTATGAGCACTGCTCCATTATCTATTTTGTCGGAGAGGAACTGTGGGGAACATGACGCGCGGCAAACAGATTTTTACACTTTTTGTGACCGTGGTGTTTTTTGCCGCTTTTAATTTGAGTTTGTATACGCTTTTCACGCGGCGGCTTTCCAATAATTTCAGCGGCGCGACGCAGGCGCAGATGGTGGAGGTCGCGCACTATCTGCCGCACGCAGAGGGTTCGGATTTACCGGACATATCCACCGATTTGCGCCTGAGCGGTGACTTGCCCGTTTTAGACGGCGCGGCGGCGCTCGTGCCGGTTTATGCCGCAGTGATTGACACGGTTTACCCCGAAGGCTGTGTCACTTTTGAGGGCGGCGCGTTTTCGGACAACAATTTTTACGGCGAAAATTTTGCGGACGACAGCGCGATGCAATACAACAACACCGTGCGCGGCTATCAGGCGGTTGTAGACGGCACGACAGATATTTTCTTTAGCGCCGCACCCTCCGAAGCGCAAAAGCAATATGCCAAAGAAAAGGGCGTGGAGCTCCGGTTTGTGCCGATTGGGTTAGAAGCGTTTGTATTTTTCGTCAATCAAAACAACCCGGTTGACAATTTAACGGCTGACCAAATTCGCAAAATCTATGCCGGAGAATACAAAAACTGGTCGGAAGTCGGCGGCGCAAACCGCATTATTAACCCGATTACAAGATTAGAGGGCAGCGGCAGTCAGACAGCGTTCGAAGGCTTTATGGGCGACTGTAAAATCGGGCAAAAATCACCGCTTGCCATTGCAGGCGCATCGATTGGATTTTCGTTTCGCTATTATATGGAAGGCATGGTCGCAAATGAAAAGGTGAAAATGCTTTCCCTCAACGGCGTATATCCGAGTGCGGAAAATATCCGCAGCCGCAGCTATCCGATTGTTGCAGAATTTTATGCGGTCTACCGTGCAGACAACGACAACGAGAACATTCCGGTTTTGGTAGACTGGCTTTTGTCAAAAGAAGGTCAAAAGCTGATTGAGGAAAGCGGCTATGTGCCGATTGTCTAACGAAAATTTTTGCATATAAGCACACAAAAACGCCCCGGAATTTACCGGAGCGTTTGTTTTTAAATGATGATAGTCAATTTTTATCTATATTGTTTTTGGCTTTTACAGCGCCGCCAAATATTCGAGTGCTTTTTTGTAGCCGTCAAAGCCCAATCCAATGAAATGCGCCTCGCACGCCTGCCCGGCGTAGGAAATCTGACGAAACGCTTCTCGGGTGTTGATGTCGGAAATGTGGACTTCGACCGTGGGAATCGCCACTGCCTTGAGCGCGTCTAAAATCGCAACGCTTGTGTGGGTGTAAGCCGCGGGATTGATGACAATGCCGTCAAACTGGCCATAAGCCGCCTGGATTTCGTCGACAATATCGCCCTCGTGATTCGACTGGAAACACTCCACCTGACAGTCGAGTTCTTCCGCCCACTCGCCTATCAGGGCAAGAAGCACCTCATAGGTCTGGGCGCCGTAGATTTCCGGCTCGCGAATGCCCAGCATATTGATATTCGGCCCGTTGATTACCAAAATATTTTTCATTGCAATTCCTCCAAAATCCGGCGAACGACCGCTTGCACGCTGTCGTTGGCGGCTATTTCCTTGTCACAAACGCTTTGATACAGCGGCAAGCGCACTTTGAACATTTCAGTAAGTGCGGTTGCCTTGGAAAGCGGACGACCCTCAGTCGGCAGCGCCGCAATATCGCGGTTTATAAAGAACACAATGCTGTTTTGCCGCAAAATATCGGCGTTTTCAGGCACGGTGACCGCGCCGCCGCCGGTGGCAATCACTGTGCCGCTTTGCTTGCAAAGGCTTTCTAACACCTCGGTTTCTTTTTGACGGAACACGGCTTCGCCGCAAGCTTCGATCCACGCCGCGGCGCTTTTGCCGGTGCGTTTCAAAATTTCTTCGTCCGCGTCAAAAAACGGTCGGTTCAGTTTTTCTGCAAGCGCTTTGCCGACGGTGGTTTTGCCGCATCCGGGCATGCCCACCAGCACGATATTTTGCATTTCGGTTGAAAGTTTTTTGAAAATTCGGTCAGTTTCGCTGTCGGGAATGTCGCGCCCCAAAAACAGCTCCGCAGCGCGCTTCCCTTGTGCAACAAGCATTAAAAGCCCGGAATAAGCCGGAATTCCTAACCGCTCGGCATCTAAAATCAGCTTGGTTTTCTGCGGGTTATAGACAATATCCAACACGCCGGAAAGATTTGGAAATTCGGAAAGCGACAGCGGCGCTTGCAAATTGTTCGGGTACATTCCAACGGGGGTTGTGTTGACAATCAAATCCGCATCGGCGTGACGCGAAAGGTTTTGATAATTGTTTTCGCCGCTTCTCGAAATGAACACGACTTCGCGCGCACCAAGGTCGGAAAGCACCGCCGAAATCGGCAGCGACGCGCCGCCCGTGCCGAGCACCAGCGTTTTTTTTCCCTTTACTTGAAATCCGCTTTTTTGCACAAGGCACAAAAAGCCGTCATAATCGGTATTGTCGCCATAAAGCCCGCCGTCTTCTTTAACGGTAATTGTATTAACTGCGCCGATGCGCTTGGCGTTTTCAGAAATGCCGGAGAGGTAGGGAAGCACATCTTTTTTATAGGGAATGGTCACATTGATTCCCCCGAATTCCCGTTTTTTCAAAAAGGCTTCAAGGTCTTGCGGCTCGACTTCAAACAGCCGATATTCGTAATCGCCCAAAAGGGCGTGAATTTGCGGGGAATAGCTGTGCCCCAAGGTTCTGCCGAGCAATCCATATACCATAGTTTCACCTGTTTAGAATAGAATAATCAAAAAAAAACTGCTTTTGTATAATAGCACAAAAGCAGTTTTTTTCCAATGTTTTATCGTTTCTTTTTGCCGAAAAAGCCTTTTTTCTCATCCTCGCCGTGGCCGAGGTGTGCGGTCTCGTTGCCGAGCGCCGCATCCAACTCGCGCAAAAGCTCTTTCTGTTTTTCATTGAGGTTCCGCGGGACATCCACAATCACGCGCACCAGCTCATCGCCGCGCCCGCGGTTGTTGAGGCTTTGAATGCCCTTGCCTTTTAATTTGAACACATCGCCGGACTGCGTGCCCGCCGGAACATTATACTGCACCTTGCCGTCAAGCGTCGGCACCTGTAATGTGCAGCCCAAAGCTGCCGCCGCATAGCTGATATGCATTTCGACCCAGACATTGTAGCCGTCGCGTTCAAAAATCGGGTGCGGACGGACATTGACCGCCACACGAAGGTCGCCCGCGGGACCGCCGTTTACACCTTTATTGCCCTGCCCGCGCGCATTGATAATCTGACGGTCGTCGATACCGGCCGGGATTTTCACCGTAATTGTTACCGGCTTGCGGACACGACCTGCGCCGCGGCATTTCTTACAGGGGTTATCAATAATCGTGCCCTTGCCACCGCAGCGGGAGCACGCTTTTTGCGTCTGAATCACGCCGAACGGCGTTCTCTGCTGAGAAGTGACCTGCCCGCGTCCGTTACATTCGGGGCAGGTTTTCGGAGATGAGCCCGGCGCTGCACCGCTGCCGTGGCACTCGTCGCAGACTTCAATTCGGCTGAACTGCACTTCACGCTCACAGCCTTTTGCCGCCTCTTCAAAAGAGATGGTCACGCTCGTCTGCGTATCGCTGCCGCGCTGGGGCGCGTTGGGGTTGCTGCCCCCGCCAAAACCGCCGCCGAAGCCGCCGCCGAAAATATTGCTGAAAATATCGCCAAGGTCAAAATCGAAGCCCTGCCCATTAAAGCCGCCGCCATAGCCGCCGGCGCCCGCACCGTAGTTCGGGTCAACCCCCGCATGACCAAAGCGGTCATATTTCGCCTTTTTCTCCGCGTCGGACAAAACCTCATATGCCTCGTTTGCTTCTTTAAACTTGGCTTCTGCGTCTTTATCGCCGGGGTTTAAGTCGGGGTGATATTTCTTGGCAAGCTTGCGGTAGGCTTTTTTGATTTCATCCTCCGACGCATTTCTGTCTACGCCGAGGACTTCATAATAATCTCGTTTGTCTGCCATATAAGTACTCCCTTATACCGGGTTGCGGCAGAGCCCCAAACGGGACTCTGCCGGAAAAATGAAACCTTGGTTTATTTGTCGCCGTCTTCCACATCAGTGTAGTCGGCTTCATAATAGCCGTCGTCACCTTTCGCGCCTTGGGCACCGCCCTGGGGGCCTGCCTGTGCGCCGCCCTGCTGTGCGCCGGCCTGTGCAGCGGCAGCTTTATACATCTCTTCCGCGACCTTGTTGAACTTTTCGGTCAAAGCGTCTTTCTTTGCCTTGATATCGTCCATATTGTCGCCTTTGAGCGCTTCTTTCAAAGCGTCAATCTTGCTTTGAATGTCGTTCTTATCGGCTTCGGCAATCTTGTCGCCGTTGTCTTTCAGAATCTTCTCGCGCTGGTAAACCATCTGATCCGCTTCGTTGCGGGTGTCGATGCTTTCCTTGCGTTTCTTGTCTTCCGCTGCGAACTGCTCGGCTTCCTTAACCGCTTTATCCACATCTTCTTTCGACATGTTGGTCGAGGAGGTGATGGAAATGGACTGCTCTTTCTGTGTGCCGAGGTCTTTTGCGGAAACATGCACGATGCCGTTTGCGTCGATATCGAAGGTTACTTCGATCTGCGGCACACCGCGGGGTGCGGGCATGATGCCGTCAAGGTGGAACACACCGAGGGTCTTGTTATCTTTCGCAAATTCACGCTCACCTTGCAGAACATGGACTTCAACGGAAGTCTGGTTGTCTGCCGCGGTGGAGAAGATTTGGCTCTTCTTTGTCGGGATTGTGGTGTTTCTTTCGATAATCTTCGTGGAAACGCCGCCCATGGTCTCAATGCCCAAAGACAGGGGCGTAACATCCAAAAGCAGGATGCCTTCCACATCGCCGCCGAGCACGCCGCCCTGAATGGCAGCGCCGACTGCAACGCATTCATCGGGGTTGATGCCCTTGAACGGCTCAAGACCGGTGAAGCTCTTAATCGCTTCCTGAACCGCGGGGATTCTCGAAGAACCGCCGACCATCAAAACCTTGTTGATTTCAGAAGTCTTAAGACCGGAATCCTGCAGTGCCTGACGAACCGGGCCCATGGTCGCTTCGACCAAGTCGGCCGTCATTTCATTGAATTTTGCACGGGTCAAAGTGGTTTCCAAATGCTTCGGACCGGTTGCGTCTGCTGTGATGAACGGCAGGGAGATGGTGGAAGTGGTCACGCCGGAAAGCTCAATTTTCGCTTTTTCAGCGGCTTCTTTCAGTCTCTGCATTGCCATTCTGTCGTTGCGCAGGTCAATGCCCTGTTCTTTTTTGAATTCGTCAGCCAGCCAGTCGATGATTCTCTGGTCGAAGTCGTCGCCGCCCAGACGGTTGTTACCGGCAGTTGCCAAAACTTCCTGCACGCCGTCGCCCATTTCAATGATAGAAACATCGAATGTGCCGCCGCCAAGGTCGTAAACCATAACTTTCTGGTCGTCTTCTTTATCAATACCGTAAGCAAGCGCTGCCGCTGTCGGCTCGTTGATGATACGCTTTACATCCAAGCCCGCAATACGGCCGGCGTCTTTGGTTGCCTGACGCTGTGCGTCGGTGAAGTAAGCAGGAACGGTGATAACCGCTTCGGTCACCTTGCCGCCGAGATAGCTTTCTGCGTCACTTTTCAGCTTTTGCAGAATCATTGCGGAAATTTCCTGCGGGGTATAGGCTTTGTCGCCGATGGTAACTTTATAATCCGAACCCATGTGCCGTTTGATAGAAGAAACGGTGCGGTCGGGGTTGGTAATAGCCTGACGCTTTGCGACCTGACCGACCATGCGCTCGCCGTCTTTGGAAAATGCAACAACAGACGGAGTGGTTCTTGCGCCCTCCGCGTTTGCGATAACGACGGGCTCGCCGCCTTCAATAACCGCTACGCAGGAGTTTGTTGTACCTAAGTCAATACCGATTACTTTTGCCATAATAAATTCCTCCAAACTGATTTCAGTATGTTTTTGTTTTGGTTAGTTG
Source organism: uncultured Eubacteriales bacterium (assembly GCA_949292775.1). GTDB lineage: Bacteria > Bacillota > Clostridia > Oscillospirales > Acutalibacteraceae > Fimenecus. The sequence continues at coordinate 32,014 of CASFBL010000007.1, read as the reverse complement.
ACGACCTTAACGACCGCCGGGCGCAAAATCTTGTCGCCCAATTTATAGCCCTTGGAGAAGACCTCGGCGACCGTGTTTTCCGGCTCGCCCTCTTCTTCGGTGTGCATCACGGCGGAGTGCAGGTTCGGGTCAAAGGTGTCGCCTTTTTCGCCGAAGCTCTCAACGCCGAGTTTTGTGAAAATCTCCTGGAACTGTCTGAAAATCATGTCGATGCCTTTTTGATAATCCTCGGGCGCCGCTTCACGGTTTCCGGCTGCGCGCTCGAAGTTGTCAAGCACCGGCAAAAATTCAGAAAGCACAGACGCTTTGCTGTCGGTATAAGCCTGTTCTTTTTCACGAACGGAGCGCTTGCGGTAGTTGTCATATTCGGCAAGCGTGCGCAGGAACTTGTCGTTGGCGTCTTTCAGGTTGTTTTCCAGTTCCTGTAATTTCTGCTCGGTTTCGGTAACTTCCGTCGCCGCATTTTCAGCGGTTTCTTCTTCGGGCGTCACTGTTTCGGGCTTCTTTTTCGGTTCTTGTTTTGCCATGCCTTTATTCCTCCACATTATCGGAAAGAATCTTTCCGACGACTTCTGTTAAATATCGGATGCTCGGAATCAGCCGTGCGTAGTCGATGCGGGTGGGACCGATAAGCCCCAGCGTTCCGCTTTCGTGCCCCGCGATAGCGTATTTCCCGAAAATCATGCTGGAATTTTGCAGTTCCCGGAACAGGTTTTCCTTACCGATTAAAATGCTCGGCTCGCCGGTTTTTTCATTTTGCGTGTGCCCCGAAAAAATCTGACTTAACGGACCCGCGCGGCGCAGGAACTCAATCAATTCATAAGCGTTTTGCTCAAACTCTTTATAGTGCAGCAGGTTGTTCTGCCCTTCTAAGAGCATCTCGGTGCGCTCGGTCATTTCTGCAAGGTCGGCAAGCGCAACCAAAAGCGGCGTCATCACGAGGGATTTTTCCCCGAGGGAGACTGCCAAAGTCTGAATTTTTGCAATGTGCATGGCGGCCGCCGGTTTACCAATGAAATTGGTATTGACAATATTGTAAAAGCTTTCCGCCATATCCATGGTGATTTCGCTGATGGTTTTGCAAACGCGGCTTTTTAAAATGCCGGATGAAGTCAGCATCACAATCATGGCCGTCCGTGTGCCGATCGGCACAAGCTCCACGCGGCGCACAACAGCGGTTTCGTCAGCGGGCGTAGTGGACACCGCCGCGCAGCCGGTCATTTGTGCAAGCACATTGCCCGCGGTTTCCAGCACCTTTTGTGCGTCACCCGCCGCAGTTTGCAACTTTTGGTCAATCAGGCGTTTTTCGTTTTGCGGCAGTTCAAACTGCCCCATGAGGTTGTCGACATAATATCGGTAGCCTTCGCTCGACGGCACGCGCCCCGCGGAGGTGTGCGGCTGTTCGAGGTAGCCCATCGCAACCAAGTCCGCCATTTCGTTACGAATCGTGGCGGAGGACACCGGGGTGTCTAAAGCGTCGACCAGCGCTTTTGAGCCAACCGGCTCGCCGGTGGCGATATAGCGTTCCACAATGGCCGCAAGCAGTTTCTTTTTGCGCTCGGTCATTTCCATTTTTACATCCGCCACCTTTCTTTTAGCACTGTTAGCACTCTTTATGTTCGAGTGCTAATTACAATTTATACTATACAATTAGGTTGCCGATTTGTCAATAATTTATTTATAATTATTTGTAAACAATTTGTTAAAACGGCAGTTTTTCTCAAAAAACTTTACGCCCGTTTCAAAAAAGCCGTCTTGCACGGCTTTGAGAACATGCTATACTATTTTATATCTTAAATTTACATTGAACCTTTTAGCATTTCACTTTTTTTAGATGGGAGTGTTTGTTTTGAAAAACCAATACGGAAAAGAAGTACTGGTAACAGGTGCCGGCAGTGGGTTAGGGCTTGCCTGCGCCGAAGCGTTTGCCGCTTCGGGCTGCCATGTCGTCGGCGTTTCAAGAAGCTGTCAGGAAGAAACGCGCAAAGTCGGCGCAGGGAGTATAGACACCATGAAAATGGATGTAAACGACGGTGAAAGCATCCGCCGAGTGGTGGAAACCATGCCGCGAATCGACATAGTGGTGCACTGCGCGGGATTCGGCATTGCCGGTGCTGCCGAGGACACGCCGATAGACCTTGCACGCGCCCAAATGGAGACCAACTATTTCGGGGTGCTTCGCGTGAACGCGCAGGTGCTGCCCAAAATGCGGGCGCAAAAGGGCGGACTTGTTCTGCTGATTAGCTCGGTCGCCGGGCGCATTGGGATTCCGTTCCAATCACACTATTCCTCAAGCAAATTTGCGCTTGAAGCTTACTGCGAAGCGCTGCGCATGGAGTGCGCGCCGTTTGGCATCCGCGCTTCGCTCATCGAGCCGGGAGACACGCGCACCGGCTTTACCGGCGCACGCAGCAAGGCGTTGGATGAACGATCGCCGTATTACGAGGTTTGCCGCCGTTCGGTCGCACGCATGGAGCACGACGAACAAAACGGCAAGCCGCCCGAAAGCGTTTCGAAGGTCGCCCTGAAGCTCGCCGCGCGGAAAAATCCGCCGGTGCGCGTTGCCGTGGGCTTTCAATACAAGACACTTTTGTTTTTAAAACGCCTTTTGCCGGATAAACTCGCAGAGACGATTTTAACCGCAATGTATGCCAAATAAAACCATAAATGTAATAAATTTTCGAAAACACTTGCAAAATTTATGATACTATGGTAACATATGCATAGATAACATAGGTATTGGAGGCGAACAACATGGCAAAAAACGACCTTTTGCACGGCAGCACAGGTCTTTTGGTGATGGCGCTGCTCGCGCGTGAAGACATGTATGGCTATCAAATCATTAAAGAAATGAAAGCCCGCAGCGAGGACCGCTTCGCATTGCAGGAGGGGTCTTTGTATCCGGTTCTGCACACGCTGGAAGCGCAAAAGCTCGTGGCCTCTTATGAGGGAGAGGCGTCCGGTGCGCGCAAGCGGCGCTATTACCGCCTGACCGAAAAAGGCCGCAAGGAGCTTGCGGCACGCACAGAAGAGTTTCTCGACTTCACCACTGCTGCACGGCGGATTTTGGAATTCGCTTAACTCCAAAACAAAGGGGGGTGCAGGTATGGTATGCGTGAGCTTTGAACAATTTTTGGAAGCGGTTGCTGACGGAATTCCCGGCAAGCGTCTTCGGAAGCGCATTCGCAAAGAACTCGGTGACCATATGGAAGACATGCTCACGGAGAAAACCAAGGCGGGCACGAGCGAGAAAGAAGCCAAAAAACAGGTGCTCTTAGAAATGGGCGATCCCGAGGTTTTGCGCAAGGCCTTTATCCGCGCGCACATTGCCGATATCCGCGTAGCAAGACTCGGGATTCTTTTGACGCTTGCGGTTTTATTCTTTTGCGCCTTGTTTCTTGTTCCGCCGGTCTATGACGAGCTGCGCACCTATCACAGCTCGATGTCCGCCGAAGAAGCGGAACAGTATCTGGCAGAGCAAACCGGCGAATCCTTTACCTTTTTGGGAGAAGTCGATTACGCCGGCCGGATTTACCGGTTTTACCTTCCCGAAAAGCCCTCGCCGTATTATCGGCGTATGGTTTACTTTTCTTCCATTCGCTTTTTCGGCAAAAATATCCCCGACCGGTTTTCTGCCTTTTCGGAGCGCCGCCAAAGCAGTGCCAGCCCCATTGTTTTTAATTTGTTCCTGCAAGAACATAATGTCGGCTATTCCAGCGGCATCGCGCCCTGGCGAAAAACGCCGGAGGAAATGGACCTGCCGCGAAGTCAGCTCTATATTTTCGTGTATCCGACCAATGTTGCCTATGTGCGCCCGCTCTATTTGCCGAACGGCACGGACAGCGCGGAAAATGAAAGTGATTTGCTTGCAGGCGCGGATATTCCCGTCGGCGAGACGCCCTGTATGATTCGTGCAGACGCGCCGGAAGGCATGTATGTGTTCAGCACGGAATATTTTGATGCCAACGGCAACGCCGTAGAACCGGCTGCTGCATCCGGCAGCTCTGCGGCCGCAAATTAAAGCTTGCGCACTTCTCGGGGAGGTGGATTATATGGTATGTGAGAACTTCCAACAGTTTTTACAAATGGCGGCGGAGTTTATCCCCGGCAAGAGACTTCGAAAACGCATTCGCAAAGAGCTCGGCGATCACATGGAAGATATGCTCGCAGAGAAAATTGAGGCAGGCACAGACGAAAAAATAGCCGAAAAACAGGTGCTTTCAGAAATGGGCAACCCAATCGTTTTGCGCAAGGCTTTTATTCGCGCGCATATTGCCGAAATCCGCTTAACACGGCTCGGCATTCTTTTGACGCTTGCGGTTTTGTCCTTTTGTGCTTTATATTTTCTGCCGCCTGTTTTTCAGGAATTTGAAACATATTTGACCGCTGCCTCACTCGAAGAAGCCGAGCAAGAACTTGCCGCTCTCTATGCAGACGGTGCGCCGATTACCTTTATCGGGGAGACAACTTATGACGGCAGACGCTATCGATTTTACACAAAGGAAAATGACAGCGAGAATTTTCAGTATGTCTTTTCCTTTTCCTCCATTCGCTTTTTCGGGAAAGCCGTTCCCGACCGGTTTTCAAACTACCACGCGAGTATGCAAAACGGAGAAGGACCAATCGGTATAAACCTGTTTTCTATGGAGTTCAGCGGCCATTTCACGGGCGGGTTTGCCCCGTGGCGAATCGACAGGGAAACCTCCACGCTTCCGGAAAACGAAGTCTATATTTTCCTCAAAAAAACCGATGTGGCCTATTTGCGGGTGTCTTTCTTTCAAGGGAAGCTGGGTGACATGCTCTCAGAAGAAAAATCCACAGACAGTGGATTCATTCCGGTGCCCGAAGCGCCGTGTATGGTGCAGGTGGATGTTCCGAGCGGGCGGATTGCCTGGAACCAGCGATATTATGACAAAGAGAAAAACGAGATACAGTTAGAACACGCCTCGGTATACGGCTCCTCCGCTTCTTCGTAAAAAAGCTTGACTTTTTTGTCGGTTTGGGGGTACAATAATTTTCAAAGCAGAATAGAAAGCAAAACGATGACGGAGAATGACGGTTTTCACAAAGCTTTTCAAGAGAGTCCGCGCCGCCGGCTGTAAGCGCAGGCAAAGCCGAAAACCCGATACCCCTCCCGAGTGTGCGCCGAAAGCCAAGCATAAGGCGCGCCGTAAAGCCGCGTTAAGGCAAAAAGAGCCGGGCGCTGTTTGCGCCAATTTGGGTGGAACCGTGGAATGCAAGCATTTCATCCCTTTTTTTGAGGGGTGAAGTGCTTTTTTGCTTTTTGTTTTGCAGGTAACTTTGAAATGAAACGATACGGAGGTATCTAAAATGATTCAAATTACTTTAAAAGGCGGAACCGTCAAAGAATATGAAAACCCGGTTTCTGCCGCAGATGTGGCAAAAGACATCGGCATGGGGCTTTACAAAGCCGCCTGCGTTGCCAAAATTAACGGCGAAGTGTGCGATTTGCGCACCGTGATTTCCGAAAACTGCGAGCTGGAAATCCTCACCTTTGACGACGAGGACGGCAAAAAGACCTTCCGCCACACCGCTTCCCATATTCTCGCGCAGGCTGTAAAACGCCTCTACCCCGAAACGAAGCTTGCAATCGGTCCGGCAGTGGACAACGGCTTCTATTACGATTTCGACTCGGAAACGGTGTTTACGCCCGAAGTGCTCGAAAAAATCGAAGCAGAAATGAAAAAAATCGTCAAAGAAGATTTGGCGCTTGAAAAATTCGAACTTTCGCCCCAAGAAGCCATCGCACTGATGAAAGATAAGAACGAGACTTACAAAGTCGAGCTTATCGAAGAGCACGCCGAAAAAGGCGAGCCGATTTCGTTCTATAAACAAGGCGAATTCACCGAGCTTTGCGCGGGCCCGCACTTGATGAAAACCGGCGCGGTCAAGGCGTTTAAGCTGACCTCCTGCACCGGCGCTTACTGGCGCGGCGATGAAAAGAACAAGATGCTGCAGCGCATTTACGCAACTGCGTTCCCGAAGCAAAGCGCGCTTGATGAATATCTTGCGATGATTGAAGAAGCTAAAAAGCGCGATCACAGAAAATTAGGGCGCGACTTAAAGCTGTTTGCGCTGATGGACGAGGGCCCGGGCTTCCCGTTCTTCTTACCCAAGGGCATGATTCTCAAAAACACGCTGATTGACTATTGGCGTCAGATTCACACGCGCGAGGGCTATGTCGAAATTTCCACCCCGATGATGCTCAACCGCCAGCTTTGGGAAACTTCCGGTCACTGGGATCACTACAAAGAAAATATGTACACCACCGTCATTGACGACACCGACTTTGCGATTAAGCCGATGAACTGCCCGGGCGGTATGCTGGTTTATAAATCAGATATTCACTCTTACCGCGACCTGCCGATTCGCATGGGCGAACTGGGTCTTGTGCACCGTCACGAAAAATCCGGCGCGCTGCACGGGCTGATGCGCGTGCGTTGCTTTACCCAGGACGACGCGCACATCTTCATGACCCCGGAACAGATCACCGATGAAATCAAGGGCGTTGTGCGCCTGATTGACGAGGTTTACAAGCTGTTCGGCTTTAAATATCATGTGGAACTGTCCACCCGTCCGGAGGATTCCATGGGCAGCGATGAGGACTGGGAGATGGCGACCGAAGGGCTTAAGACTGCGCTTGATGAATTGCAGCTCCCCTATGTCATCAACGAGGGCGACGGTGCGTTCTACGGCCCGAAAATCGACTTCCATCTGGAAGATTCGCTCGGTCGCACCTGGCAGTGCGGCACCATTCAGCTCGACTTCCAGCTGCCGCAGCGCTTTGAAGCAGAATATGTCGGTGCAGACGGCGAGAAACACCGCCCCATTATGATTCACCGCGTGGTATTCGGCTCGATTGAACGCTTTATCGGCATTTTGATTGAGCATTTTGCCGGTGCGTTCCCGCTGTGGCTCGCGCCTGAACAGGCGGTTATTCTGCCGATTGCGGACCGTCACCACGAAAAAGCATATGCAATTCGTGACCGTCTTCGTGAAAAGGGTATCCGCGTTTCTGTGGATGACCGTTCCGAAAAGATTGGCTACAAGATTCGCGAAGCACAGTTACAGAAAATCCCGTACATGCTGGTGCTCGGCGACAAGGAAGCGGAAAACGACAGTGTTTCGGTTCGTTACCGCACCCAAGGCGACATCGGCACGATGGCCGTAGACGAGCTTTGCGCACGCATGCTGCACGAGATCGAGACCAAGGCAAAAGATTAAGGAGCGTGTGAAAATGACAAAATCCCCCTTGACGGTCACCGTCATTACCGACACCCATTATTACGCGAAAAGCAACGGTGTGGAAGGCGCCGCCTATGACGCCGCGAACACCAAAAGCCAGCTTTTGCTCAAGGATTCCGCTGAACTTTTGGACGCGGCGTTTCGCCAGATTAAATCGGACAAGCGCACCGACATCGTTCTGCTTTCCGGCGACACGACTTCGAACGGCGACTATGATTCGCACAAGGAATTCATCGAAATGCTGCGCGACTTAAAAGCCGCGGGCAAGCGCGTGTATGTCATTACCGCAACGCACGATTATCAGGACGACGGGCAAACGAACGCTTATTCCGGCGATGAAAAAGTAAAAATCCCCGCGGCAAAGCGTGAAGAGCTTTTTGAAATGTACCGCGAGTTCGGTCCGGATGAAGCAATTTCCGTCCACCGCGACAGTATGTCTTATGTCGTCCAGTTACAAGACGGCTACCGGCTGTTCGCGATTAATGACGACCGCAACCTTCAGGGCAAAAGCGGCATTTCCGACGACTGCTACCAGTGGCTTTCGGAACAGGCGGAGGACGCGCGCAAAAACGGGCAGTTTATGCTTGCAATGACGCACCACCCGCTGATTGCGCCCTCGCCCATTTATGCACTTATCGGCAAAAATGACATGCACGGCGATTTTGACATTCGCCGCAAGCAATACGCCGATTTAGGGCTTCAGTTTATGCTCACCGGCCACACACACATCCACCACATCGACAAAATCGAAAGCGACCGCGGCAACACGCTTTACACCATTGCGACCGCCGCGACGGTGGGCTATCCCGCGCCGATTCGCACTGTGGTTGTAGACGAAGCCGCCGGTATTGTTTCCACCACCACAGACTTAATCACCGAAAAGGTGAACTGCAAACTGGACGATAACAATTTGCAGGAGCACCTGAAAAACCAGATGATTGGCATGGTGCGTGATTTGGTCAAGGCCGCAGGCGGCGATATACATAAATTCGCCGACATGGTCACGGCAATGAGCATTAAGAAAAAGGTCATTTATAAATATGGCTGGCTGATTCGTCCGTTTGCGAAAGCGCTTAACAAGCTGACCATTGGCAAAGTCGCGAAATGGACCAAAAAAGAAACCGGCTTAAAGCCGGAGGATTACGCCGACATCAAAGACAAAAGCGTTGTCGATTTCATTGCGGACATCGCGCTCAATCTTTACGCCGGGGAAAACCTCTATGAGCCGGAAGACGCAGAATATAAAATCACGATGGGGCTTTTGAGCATTTTTGACTCGATTTTCGCCGCGCTGCACATTTCCGTGCGCAAGCTCTTAAAAGTTTCCGACTCCCTTTGTGATTTTGTGGAACCGCTTTTGCACAACAGCGGCATTCCTGCCTATAACGCGGTTTTGCCGATTTTGCCATATTACGCCGAGGGCGAACAGGGCCCGGCGACGAAAGAACCCGAAAAGGCTGTGCACCCGAAGAGCAAAAAAGGCGTTCCGATTGTCATTTTGCTGATTCTCGGCGTCATCATTCTGTTTGTTCCGCTGCTTTTGGTGCTCGGTGTTGGCTTTATTGTCAACCAAATCCGCTACGGCAGATTTATGAAATAACAGAAAAAACAAAAACCGCGCTGCAACAAAAGTTGCGGCGCGGTTTTCTTATGCAAAAATCAAATCATGCTTTTTCGCGGTAAACCTTGACATAGTCCACCAAAAAATCATAGGCTTTGGTTTTGTCGTTGTCCTCCGGCGTTCCCGCCCAGTTAACGGTCAGTTCGCCGTCGGCGTTGCGTTCCTGCCCCGGCAAAGGCTTTTCGTCTTCCACAATTCCGGCGACTTCACAGGAAAGCAGCAAATAAGCGGGCACATTGCAGACTGTGTCTAACGCGTCTTTTGTATGCCAGGTTTCATACCCGTCTACATAAAAAGTGTAACCGGTTTCGTCCCATTTCAAGCCAAAGGTGTGGAACTCGTCATAGAGATTTTCCACCTCAATATAATCAGAGCCTATGGAAGCGAGTTCCTCCCCGTAGCCGTCCACATGAATGGCGTGAGAAATTACATTCTGATGCTCTTTCCAATACATAAACGGCGACTCGAAAATGTCGATTTCGGCGCCGTCCTCGCCGGTGCCGAAAACATCGTCTTTAAAATCGCCGACCGGCATCAGCCAAAACGCCGCCCAGTTGCCATAGGTCGCCGGAACTTTACACCGCGCTTCGAAATAGCCGCCCGTCTGCGAAAATCCCGTGCACGCCGGTTCGCCGTTCTCTGCTTCCCTTGGGGAGCTTTCGATGCCGCCGGTGTACCAGCCGGCGCCGAACTTGCCGTTTTCTCGGTATTCGGTACGGATTACCAGATTGCCGTTCTCAACAAAAACGGCATCGTCCACCCACCAGCCGCCGCGGCGCACGCCCTCTTCGCTGTAAGCGTAGTGCCATGTATTGCGGTCAAGTGAATCCCCGTTAAAATCCTCCGAAAAGGTCAGTTCCCAGTTGTCATCGGGCGCAAAGGCATTGTCGGGTGTTTTTTCGATCTCACGAACCTTTTTCCCGCCCCCGCAGCTGCACAGCAATAAGACCAATAAAAAGCAAATCGAACCACACATTGTCTTTTTCAGCATTTTTCTCTCCCTTTCAAAAAAGCACCGTTCTTATCTGTCCCACTTTTCGCAAAGCGCCAAAATCTGGTCGGCAAATTTTGCCAAATCCTTGTTCGCGCCGCCCTCGTTGTGGCGTATTACCGTCATCAGGCGATTGCCCGCCTGCAAAAGCCGCGCAAACACCGGGCTTTGCGCAAAGCCGGATTTGGAAGCAGGCTGCGACTGGGGTTTGATTCTTTCCCGCGTGCCCTCTTTTACAATGCAGTCGGCCGTCAGGTCATAGACTTCGCCGTTGTAGGGCGCGTGTGCTTCGAGTTTCAGTTCGTCGCGCAGGCGTTCGGCAAACACTTCACAAACGGAGTCTTCGCCGTGGTTGACAAATACATGTTTCGGCGCGGGTGAAAAACTCTTGACCCAGCGCAAAAGTCCCTCGTTATCCGCGTGACCGCTGATGCCTGCAAGCTGGGCGATTTCGGCGTTGACCTGCACTTTTTCGCCGAAGAGCTTGACTTCGCTCTCGCCTTCGACAATCGCGCGGCCGAGCGTGCCGACTGCCTGATAGCCGACAAACAAAATCGTGCTTTCCGCGCGCCACAGGTTATGCTTGAGATGATGCCGAATGCGGCCTGCTTCGCACATGCCGCTGGCGGAAATAATAATTTTCGGCGTTTCGTCGGTGTTGATAAGCTTTGAGTCATCACTCGTAATCGACAAACGCAAGCCGTCAAAAGCAATTGGATTGATGCCGTTTTCAATCAGCGCGCGTGCTTCGTCATCAAAATCCGACATGCTTTTGTTGAAAACACTGGTCGCTTCCACCGCAAGCGGACTATCCACATAAACGGGGAATTCGTCATGCCCCTTGATAAGCCCCTCCGCCTTGATTTTACGCAGGAAATACAAAAGCTCCTGTGTTCTGCCGACGGCAAAGGACGGAATGACCAAATTGCCGCCGCGGTCGAGTGTGCGCTGAATAATCGGCACAAGCTGCTCAATATAATCAATCCGCTCGCCGTGGCTGCGGTCGCCATAAGTGCTTTCCATAATCACATAATCCGCTTCGTGCAGGTATTGCGGGTCGCGGATAATCGGCTGATTTGTGTTGCCGATATCGCCGGAAAACACGATTTTCTCCGTTTTTCCGCTTTCGGTAATTGTCAGTTCCGCGCTCGACGAACCAAGCAGATGCCCGGCGTCAACAAACCGCACCTGCACGCCAGGAAACAAGGTCTGGGGGGCACCGTATTCGCAGGGAACAAACTGCTTCATCGCGTTTTGCGCGTCCTCCACCGTGTAAAGCGGCACGGTTGGTTCTTTGCCGGAACGCTTCGCCTTACGGTTGCGCCACTCGGCTTCAAACTCCTGAATATGGGCAGAGTCTTGCAGCATAATCGAGCACAGCCGCGCTGTGGCGATGGTGGAATAAATCCACCCTTCAAAGCCGTTTGCCGTGAGCATTGGCAGCTTGCCGGAATGGTCAATGTGCGCGTGCGTCAGCACGACGCAATCAATTTCTCCCGGTGCTACGGGCGGTTCGGCATTCTGATAAGTATCCGGACCCTGCTCAAGCCCGCAGTCAATCAAAATCCGTTTTCCGCATGCCTCCAAAAGCGTACAGCTGCCTGTTACTTCATGCGCAGCGCCTAAAAAAGTCAGCTTCACAAGAAAACCTCCCCGCGCCTTTCGGCCTTTTCTTTCATCATAGCATAAAACCCGCCGGGCGACAACCGCCCGACGGGTTTTTCTCTGAAATTCTTTTTGGAATTATTTATCCGCGTTGAGAATCGCAAAGTTTTCTTTGTTGGCTTTATACAGATTCTTATATACGCGGAAGTTGCGGTCATAAACCGCCTTGTTTTCGGCACGCGGATAGAAAGTCTTTGCCGCGGGAATCAGCCGTTTGACTTCGCCCAGGTTTTGAATCAGCCCTGTGCCGACTGCAATGGTCGCCGCAGCGCCGACAGCGCCGATGTTCTGCGGGCTTTCCACGGTTTCAATCGTTTTACCGGTGCAGTCCGCCATGATTTGACAGGTGACATCGCTCAGCGCGCCGCCGCCGACAAAGCGGATAACATCAGAGGTCTGCACCTTTTTCTGCTGGGTTTCCAGCATCCAGCGCAGATGGAAGCAAACGCCCTCGACAACCGCGCGGATCATCTCGGATTTTCCGGTCTCGAGGCTGATGTTAAAGAACATGCCGCGGGCATTCGGGTCTTCAAACGGGCAGCGGTTGCCGTGCAGCCACGGGGTGAAAATCACGCCGCCTGCACCGACAGGAACCGTGTCCACGACCGCCATCATGTAATCATACAAATTGGTATAGACCGTTTCGCGGTCCGCATGGTGGTGCTTTAAATCGTGGCTCTTGTCCAAATAAATGTCGATTTCGTCAAGTGCCAAATGGTCTTTTACCCACTCCACGCACTTTGCCGCTGTTTCAAGCTCTGCAAAGTAGTTGAAGTGCCCTTCCCACGCGCCGACTGTCGCTGCGATCATCGCATTGGCGTCAACCACGCTTTTGCCGACCACGGTGGAGACCCAACCGGAAGTGCCGGAATAGATATGGGTGTCGCCGATTTCCACCGCACCGGCGCCAACGCCGATCAGCGATGCGTCACCGCCGCCGCCGAATACGGCCGTACCTTCTTCAAGGCCCAGTTCTTTTGCCTGCTGCGCACGCAGCTTGCCGACACGGTCCGTGCAGCGGACAATCTTCGGCAGGTGTTTTTCATTTACACCATACAGCTTGCAGATTTCAGAGCTCCAGCCCTCTTTGCCCTTGCGGATATCATAAAGCAAGGCTGCAAAGGCAGAATCCTGCGTCATAACAAATTCGCCGGTCATGCGGCAAATAAGATATTCTTTTACATCGAGCCATTTATAAACTTTTGCAAAAACCTCAGGCTCATTAGCTTCGACCCATTTGTATTTCCAAACCGGGTCTTTGACCGAGCAGGCAACCGCGCCGGTAATCTGCAAGGCACGCAAAAGCTTCGGCACATTGGCACCGGCAATCTGCGGGCCGTGGGCAATCCCCTTTTTAAGCTCCTCACGCGCGCGCTGGTCCATGTAGCTCATCGCACGGCGAACGGCGTTGCCCTCTTTGTCCACCAGCACCAAGCCCTGCATTTGTGAACAGAACGAAATGCCGCTGATGTCCTTTTTGTCGATTTTGGACTTTTTCATGACGGCGTTGGTGCTCTTAATCATGGCTTTCCACCACTCGTCCGGGTCCTGCTCTGCGCCGCCGCCGGGCAGCACATACAGGTTGTACCCTTCGCTTGCGGCAGCAAGCAGTTCGATTTTATCCGTGATGGCGAACAAGCAGGTCTTTACGCCCGTTGTACCGACATCATAGGAAATCGTGTAAGTCGGATTGACCATATACAAAACCTCCCACAAGAGACAGAATTACTTTTTCAGCGCAGATTTTACAAATTTCAGGCACTGCTCCACCACAAAATCGTCACGCTCGGTGATGTCGTTCCCGGCATAAATGCGGAAACGCTCTTTGTAGTAATCGCAGGCATAGGAAAATTGCAGAGACATAAATATATTGTCGAGCATAAACGCAGCAAAAGCCGAATCAATATCCGCGCGGACATCGCCGGTCTTTTTGCCTTCTTCAATGGCGATGCGGTAAATGCGCGCGGTCATTGCTTCCATTTCATAGGCAAACTGCGAAGCAAAACGCGGATTGTTTTCTGCGGTCATGCCATTGTAAAGCTTTATGAGCGTTGCATTCTCTTTGGAGGAACGCTGAATTTCACGAAGGATGCGCTCCACCTTGACCAAAACATCTTCGTCGCTGACTGCCAGCACATTCAAAAGCTCTTCCATGCTCTGAATGCTGTATTGAATGGTGGTGAGGAACAAGTCCTGCTTGTTTTCGAAATACTTATAAAGCGACCCAACGCTGACCCCCGCCTTTTTGGCAATAGCGTTCATGTTCGCGTTTTCAAACCCTTTGAAAGCAAATTCCTTGGTCGCCGTGTCGAGAATCCGCGCACGCTTTTCCGGGGAAATGTTGTCAAAGGTGGGCTTGTGGTGTTTTTGCAGGTCCATTTCTTCATCCTCTTTGCCTTAACATATACCAATACAATTTATAATAACACAAACCCCACGGAATGTTCAAGAAAAATTTTCTTGTTTTACGCTGTTTTTGTCGGAAAAACGGCTCGCTCACACCTTACCGCCACTTGCTTTCCCTTGCAAAATTTCCTGCATAGATTTAGATATATTTTATCTAAAAACAACTTTGTTTTTGCAAAAATAGTTATAAATTATCTATCGCATCAAAAACATTTTCAAATTTTGCAAAATTCACGAAAATATAGGTTGACATGTGTTCATTTTATGGTATAATGCAAGTGAATAAGAATTCACTTCGTGGGTTCAATAAAAAAGAGTTGGAGGCTTTATAATGGACACAAGATTCGCTATTGCCGAGTACCATGATGCTGCGGCAGTAAACAAAGAGCTTGACGAACTGATTGCAAAACCGATCTATTCCATCAAGCCCGATGTGCTGAAAAAGTACGAAGACGAATACTATGGCAAGAAATGCGTTAAATCTAAGGAAATGATTGACAAGGCTAAGGAAGTTATCCCGGGCGGCGTTCAGCATAACCTTGCGTTTAACTATCCCTTCCCGCTGGTATTCACCAAGGCAGACGGCGCTTATCTTTATGATATCGACGGCAACAAATATTTCGACTTCCTGCAGGCAGGCGGTCCGACCGTTCTTGGTTCCAACCCCAAGGTTGTCCGTGAACAGGTCATTGACCTTTTGAACACCTGCGGCCCCTCCACCGGTCTTTTCCACGAGTTTGAATACAAGCTGGCGAAAAAGATTTCCGACAGCGTTGAGACCGTTGACTTGTTCCGCATGCAGGGTTCCGGCACAGAAGCGTGCATGACCGCTGTTCGTGTGGCGCGTCTTGCAACCAAGAAAAAGAACATCCTGAAAATGGGCGGCGCTTATCACGGCTGGTCCGATCAGCTCGGCTACGGCATCCGTGTTCCCGGCTCCAAATTCACACAGGCAAGCGGCGTTCCGCTTTACCTCTTTAAACATACCCAGGAATTCTTCCCGGGCGACCTCGAAGACCTCGAAAGAAAACTGTGGGCGAACCAGTTCCGCGGCGGCACCGCAGCCGTATTCATCGAGCCGGTCGGTCCCGAAAGCGGTACCACACCGGTCTCCTACGACTTCAACAAAGGCGTTGAAAGACTTTGCCGCAAATACGGCGCATTGCTCGTATTCGATGAAGTTGTTACCGGCTTCCGCATCGGCATGGCGGGCGCACAGGGCTTCTTCGGCGTATCTCCCGACCTGACCATCTTCGGCAAGGTCATCGCGGGCGGCTATCCGGGCGCAGGCGGCCTCGGCGGTAAGAAAGAATACATGAAATACCTCGGCGCAGGTTTGGACGCTACCGGCGAAAAGATCAAGAAGGCGTTCACCGGCGGTACAATGACTGCAAACCCGCTGTCCTGCTGCGCAGGTTACTTCACACTGGAAGAAATCGACAAGCAGAATGCTTGCCAGAAGGCCGGTCAGATGGGCGACCGTCTTACCAATGGTCTTAAAGAATTGGTTAAGAAACACGGTCTGCCGTTCGTGGTTTGGAACGAAGGCTCCATCTGCCACCTCGAGACCGTCGGCACAATGCACTATTCCATCAACTGGAAGAAACCGTGGACCATCCCGGGCGTGCTCGATGCCACTTCCGTGCGCAAAAAAGAAATGCAGCACATGGGCTGCGCTTACATGGCAGAAGGCCTCGTGACCCTCGCCGGCAGCCGTCTGTATACTTCTGCGGCTTACACACCGAAGATGATCGACCAGGCACTTGCCTGCTTCGACAAGGTGTTCGACAATGTCGGTTTGATTCCGGCAAAGAAATAAGCCAAATACAACCGAATTCGGGGGCGGGCGGTGAACGCTCCGCCCCTGTTTGCATTTTGACGAGAGGAGAAAATCATGGACATTCAGGCAGCAAAAGAACTTGTCATTAAAGCGGGAAAAGAAGTCGTCGCTTCCGGTCTGATTGCCAGAACCTGGGGCAACATTTCCTGTCGCGTCAGTGACACGCAGTTTGTTATTACCCCCTCGGGCAGAGCCTATGAGGATTTGACGCCCGATGAAATCGTTTTGGTCAACATCGCCGACCTTTCCTATGACGGAGATGTTAAACCCTCTTCAGAAAAAGGAATCCACGCTGAAGCGTACAAGCTTCGTCCCGAAGTAAACTTTGTTATTCACACCCATCAGATGCAGGCTTCCGTTATCAGCACGCTCGGCTTCGACATCAACTCGGTCGACCCGAAAAGCGCTGAAGTCATCGGCGACAATGTGCCGCTGGCATCTTACGGTCTGCCGGGCACCGGCAAGCTTCGCGCAGGCGTAGTCGCCGCGATTCAGAGAAGTGACTCCAAAGCGGTCATCATGGCGCACCACGGTGCACTGTGCATGGGCGAAAGCTACGAAGATGCATTTGCGGTTGCCGCGGAACTTGAAAAAGTCTGCGCTGCGTTCATTTGCCGCAAATACGGCGAACTGACCGGCACCATCGCTTCGAGCCTCGAAACCGTTTACGATTTTGTCGCAAATAAATTTGAAAACAAAAAATTTGCGGCAGCGCCCCAGTTTGAAGCCTGCAACAGCGCGCGTGACGGCAGTGTGTTCAACATTTCCGCAGTCAACGGCGACGGCGAAGTTTCCCGCATCGACATTAAGACCGGCGACCTGGTCGCGGGCGACATTTACCCGGCTTCGGCAGAACTGCACAGAGCGATTTACAAAAAACGCAAAGATGTGAACTACATTGTGCACAACCAGAACCCCGAAGTCATGGCGGTTTCCAAAACCACCAAGGTTATGAAACCGTTGCTGGACGACTTGGCGCAGCTGGTTGGCGTTACCGTGAAAAACGCTGTTTTCGACCCCAACAGCACGCTGAAATCCTCTAAGAAAGTGGTTCGCGCGCTCAAAGGCCGCAACGGTGTTTTGCTTGCGAACAACGGCGCGCTTTGCGTCGCGGGCAGTGAATATGACGCTACCGCGGTGGAAATGGTTATGGAAAAAGGCTGCAAAGCGGAAGTCGGCAAAAAATTGTTCGGCACCGGCAAGCCCATTAACCCGATTGAAACCCGCCTGATGCGTTTCATTTATCTGCAGAAATATTCCAAACAGGCAAAGAAATAAGGTTTTAAAAACACAAGATACAGCCTCTGCTCTTTTGAACAGGGGCTGTTTTTTCGTCTTTTCGAATGGAAACCGCGGTGCGGAACATAATAAAGTCAGAAATATCGATTTAACGCGTTTTTAACAAGAACTGTCTTTTAGCTTTTACACACGGTCTGTATGATGAAGCCGTGCAAAAGAAAAAAGACAAAAGGAGTATCTTTATGAAAAAAACGATTGCACTTGCACTTTCGGCTGTATGCATTCTTGCGCTGTTTGCGGGCTGCGGCGCGAACAAAGGCTTTGACCCCGCAAACGAAATCAGCGTTATCACCAGAGAAGAAGGTTCCGGCACACGCAGCGCGTTTGTGGAGCTTTTCGGCGTCGAGGAAAAAGACGAAAACGGCGAAAAGGTTGACAAAACCGTGATGACCGCCGACACACAGACAAGCACCGGCGTGGTGCTGACAAGCGTTGCAAGCAATGTAAACGCGATTGGCTATGTTTCTCTCGGTTCTCTCAACAACACCGTAAAAGCCTTACAGATTGACGGCGTCGCCCCGAGCATTGCCACCGTAAAGGACGGCAGCTATAAAATCTCGCGTCCGTTCAATATTGCCACGAAGTCCGACCTTTCCGACGCAGGAAAAGATTTTAAAGCATTCATCCTGTCGCAAGAGGGGCAGAAAGTCATGGAGGACGCAGGCTACATTGCCGCAGTCGAAAACGCCCCGGCTTTTTCCGGCGGCACAGCAAGCGGCACGGTTACGGTTTCCGGTTCTTCTTCGGTCACCCCGGTCATGGAAAAGCTCAAAGAAGCCTATGCCGCGAAAAATCCCAATGTCACGGTTGAAATCAACATGAGCGACTCGACCACCGGCATGACGGATGCGGCAAACGGCAACTGCGACATCGGTATGGCAAGCCGTGAACTCAAAGACAGCGAAACCGCCAAAGGACTGGAAGCCACCGTTATTGCGCTTGACGGCATCGCGGTCGTTGTCAACCCCGAAAACACCCTGACCTCGCTGACGGCTGAACAGGTAAAATCCATTTACACAGGCGCGGCGACTACCTGGGACGCGGTACAATAACCAAAACAGAACTTGCAGGGCGGGTGAATTTTACCCGCCTTTGCGCGTAACGGAGAGAAACTATGGCAAATCAAATCAAAGAAAACCTTATGCGCTTTGTGTTCTTCCTGTCCGCCGGGATTTCCATTCTGGCGGTTTTGCTCATTTGCGTATTTTTGTTTGCAAACGGGATTCCCGCCATTCGTGAAATCGGGGTTTCGGAATTTTTGCTCGGCAAAATCTGGAAGCCGTCCAACAATCTTTACGGTATATTTCCAATGATTATCGGCAGTTTGTATGTCACGGCGGGCGCCATTTTGGTCGGCGTGCCGACCGGCGTGCTGACTGCTGTTTTTTTAGCCCGGTTCTGCCCCAAAAAAGCCTATAAATTTTTAAAACCGGCAGTAGACCTGCTTGCGGGAATCCCCTCAGTCGTCTACGGCTTTTTCGGCCTTATGGTGATTGTGCCGTTCGTGCGCAACACTTTTGGAGGCAGCGGCACAAGCTGGCTTGCGGCAAGTCTTGTTTTAGGCATTATGATTTTGCCGACAATCATCGGCGTTTCGGAAGCCGCAATCCGCGCCGTGCCGGAGAGCTATTACGAAGACAGCCTCGCTTTGGGCGCAACACATGAGCGAAGTGTTTTTCGTGCAATTTTACCTGCGGCAAAATCGGGAATCCTTTCTTCCGTCATTCTCGGCGTGGGGCGCGCCATCGGCGAGACGATGGCGGTCATTATGGTCGCCGGCAACCAGGCGGTTTTGCCCTCCTCGCTCACAAAAGGTCTTCGCACCATGACCGCCAACATTGTTTTGGAAATGGGCTATGCCACAGACCTGCACCGCGAAGCGCTGATTGCAACTGCGGTGGTACTGTTTGTGTTTATTCTCATTATCAATCTGTCCTTTTCCGCTATCAAACGGAGGTCCAATACATGAAAAATTCTTCCACCTTACACGGGGAACTGCGCCGTGCCAAGCGGCAAGCTTTGTTGCTTCGCGCCGCTGTTTTTCTGGCGGCAGGGATTACCGTTGCCGTGCTGTGCGGCATTCTGCTCTATATTCTCATAAAGGGCGTTGGGCATTTGTCGCCGGAGCTGTTCGCACTTAAATATAATTCCGAAAACTGCTCGGTACTCCCGGCGCTCATCAACACGCTTACAGTGACCTTTTTATCCTTGCTCATCGCCGTGCCGCTGGGTGTGTTTTCCGCGGTATATCTCGTGGAATATGCAAAAAAGGGCAACCGTTTCGTGTCCCTTGTTCGCATCACCGCAGAAACGCTTTCGGGCATTCCCTCCATTGTTTACGGCCTGTTCGGCTACCTTTTGTTTGTCACCACGCTCAATTTCGGCTACTCTCTGCTTTCGGGTGCGCTGACGCTGTCTGTTATGATTTTGCCGGTCACCATGCGCACAACCGAAGAAGCGCTGCTGAGTGTGCCGGACGCTTATCGGGAAGGTTCGTTCGGGCTTGGCGCCGGAAAGCTGCGCACCGTTTTCCGCATTGTTTTGCCGAGCGCTGTTCCCGGCATTTTAGCGGGCGTGATTCTCGCCACCGGACGCATTGTAGGCGAAACCGCCGCCCTGATTTTCACCACCGGCACTGTTGCGCAGGTCCCCGACAGCTTAACGGGCTCTGGCCGGACGCTTGCGGTGCACCTTTATGCGCTGTGGAACGAGGGGCTAAACACCGACAAGGCCTATGCCACCGCGGTGGTTCTTTTGGTTATTGTTGCGGCAATCAACACACTTTCGGCGTTTGTCGCTAAAAAAATCACGAAAGGGAAAACAAATGGAAACTAACACAAAATTCGACATAAAAAACTTAAATCTGTTTTACGGCGATTTTCAGGCGCTGAAAAACATTTCTCTGCGCATTCCGGCGCAGGAGATCACCGCGTTCATCGGCCCCTCTGGCTGCGGGAAATCCACGCTTTTAAAAACGCTGAACCGCATGAACGATTTGGTCGAGGGCTGCCGCACCGAGGGCGATGTTCTGCTGGATAACGAGGACATTCGCAAAATGGACGCGAATCTTTTGCGGCGGCGCGTCGGCATGGTCTTTCAAAAGCCAAATCCGTTCCCGATGAGCGTGTATGACAACATTGCCTATGGCCCGCGGACGCACGGCGTGAAATCCAAGGCAAAGCTTGACGAGATTGTGGAACGCTCGCTTCGAGACGCGGCAATCTTTGACGAGGTCAAGGACCGGCTGAAAAAATCGGCGCTCGGGCTTTCCGGCGGGCAGCAACAGCGACTTTGCATTGCGCGCGCGCTCGCCGTCGAGCCGGAAGTGTTATTGATGGACGAGCCGACAAGTGCGCTCGATCCCATTTCGACCGGCAAAATTGAAGAACTTGCTTTGGAACTAAAGAAGAAATACACAATCGTCATCGTCACCCACAACATGCAGCAGGCAACGCGCATTTCCGACCGCACAGCGTTTTTCCTGTTGGGCGAGGTCGTCGAATGTGACAAAACAGAAACTTTATTCGCCTATCCGCACGACAAGCGGACAGAAGATTACATCACCGGGAGGTTCGGCTAATGCGTACAAGATTTGACATGGAATTGGAACAGCTCAACAGCGATATGATTGCGATGGGGGCGCTTTGCGAAAACGCGATTTCGGAAGCGATGAAATCCCTGTTCACGGCAGACAAGACCGCGGCGGAAAGAACCATTGCCGAGGACCGCGAAATCGACCAAAAAGAAAAAGACATCGAAGCGCTTTGCCTGCGGCTTTTGCTCCAGCAGCAGCCGGTGGCGCGGGACTTGCGCGTTATTTCCTCCGCACTAAAAATGATTACCGACATGGAGCGCATCGGCGACCAGGCGGCGGACATTGCGGAACTGATTCGCCACATGCATTTGACCCCCGTCAGCCGCCAAAACGCCCACCTTGCAGAAATGGCGGATGCGGCGAAAAAAATGGTGACCGAAAGCATTGATGCATTCGTCTCAAAAGACAGCCGCCTTGCCGCCAAGGTACTCGACGATGACGACATTGTAGACAGCTTGTTTTTAAAGCTGCGGCATGATATAATTGACATGGTTGCCGCCGACCCCGGCTGCGGGGAAGAGGCGGTGGATGTTCTGATGATTGCCAAATATTTGGAACGCATCGGCGACCACGCGACCAATATCGCCGAGTGGGTGCTGTTTTCCATAACCGGCACGCACGAACTGTAAGAAAGGAGCCGCGCACGATGATTTACTACGCTGAAGACGACAAGAGCATCCGCGAGCTTGTAATCTACACTTTAAAAAGCACCGGGTTTTCCGCCTGCGGCGTGGAAAACGGCGAAGCGCTGTTTGAAGCGATTCAAGAAGAAAAGCCCGAGCTCATTCTTTTGGACATCATGCTGCCCGGTGAGGATGGACTTTCAATTCTTAAAAAGCTGCGGGAAAACGCCGCAACAAAATCCATTCCCGTCATCATGGTCACGGCAAAAGGCTCAGAATATGACAAGGTCAAGGGTCTTGACTGCGGTGCGGACGATTACATCACCAAACCGTTCGGCATGATGGAGACCGTTTCGCGCATCAAAGCCGTTTTGCGCCGTGCCGGAAAAAGCGAGCAAAAAGACATTTACACCTATAAAAACATTTGCTTGAACAGCCGAAGCCATGTCATTACCGTGGACGGCGCGCCGGTGGAGCTGACTTTCAAAGAATTTGAGCTTTTAAAATATCTTTTGCAAAACGAGGGTACTGTCTTAACGCGCGACATGCTGCTTGAAAAAATCTGGGGCTATGATTTTGACGGCGAAACCCGCACGGCAGATGTGCACATTCGCACGCTGCGCGCAAAATTGGGCGACGCCGGGCAATACATAGAAACCGTTCGCGGCGTCGGCTATCGGATCGGCGGTGCAGTTCATGACTAAACGGGTTTTTCAAAGCATTTTTCTTTGTGCGGCGGTCACGCTTATCCTGACCGCCGTTTTTACAACGCTGTTTCAATACCGCGCCACGCGTGAGAATTTGCAGGCGCAAATCGAAGAAGAAGCGACCTATATTTCCGAAGCGTTCAACGCTTTAGAGGGAGACGCCCGCACAACGCTGTTTTCGCGCATCGGCAAAATCAGCCAAAACCGAATCACCTGGATTTCTGCTGATGGCAAAGTGCTGTATGACAACCGCGTCGAAGCCGGCGAGATGGACAACCACCTTTCCCGACCGGAGGTTTCCGAAGCTGCCGGAGACGGGACGGGCGAAAGCGAACGAAATTCCGCCACACGCAAGACGGAGACTTTATATTATGCCCTGCGGCTTTCCGACGGCAGCCTTTTGCGCATCGCCGCCGAAAGCGCAAGCCTTTGGGGCGTATTAGCCGATTCTTACAGCCCGCTTTTGCTGATTGCCGCCGTTGTGCTTCTGCTCGCAGGCTTAATCGCGTTTGTGCTTACACGCGCCATTGTGCGCCCGTTCAACACGCTGGATTTAAAACACCCGCTTGAAAACAAAACCTATGACGAGCTTTCCCCCCTGCTTCGCCGGCTCGACAAACAAAACCAGGAAAACCACGAGCAGGTGCGTCTGCTCACTGCGCGGCAAGAGGAATTTGACCTGATAACCTCCGGCATGCAGGAGGGCTTGGTTCTGTTTTCCAAGGATGGCACGGTGCTTTCCGCCAATACCGCGGCACGCGCCATTTTGTCCGGGACAACGGGCGGCTCTTACATGCAGCTTTGCCGCGAAAAACATTATCTTTCTGTTGTAGAAAGTGCGCTTGCAGGAAAAGCAAAAACCAAAAAAATGAAACAGGGCGGGCGTGTTTATACACTCGCGGCGACGCCGGTACAAAGCACGCTGAACGAAAATGCCGCAGTCTTGTTCATTGTGGACATCACCGACAGCGAGCTTTCCGAAAAAATGCGCCGGGAATTTTCCGCCAATGTTTCCCACGAGCTGAAAACGCCCCTAACCTCGATTTTGGGCTATGCGGAAATCATCGGCAACGGACTTGCAGGCGAACAGGATATTCCGAAATTCGCAAACCGCATTCACAAAGAGGCGGCGCGGCTTTTAACGCTGATTGAAGACATCATCAAGCTTTCCCAGCTCGATGAAGACGAGCTGCGGGCGGAATTTGTGCTGGTGGAGCTTTCGGCGCTTTGTCAGAGCGTGCTGCAGGAGCTTGCGCAAAAAGCAGAAAAGGCAAGCGTTTCCCTGCATTTTTTCGGCGCCGCGCAGACCGTCAGTGGCTTTGAGCCGTCGCTTTATGAGATGATTTATAACCTTTGCGACAACGCCATAGCTTATAACAAGCCGGGCGGAAGCGTAAATGTTTCGTTAGAGAAAACGCCGGAAAACAAAATTCAGCTTACTGTCGCCGACACCGGCATCGGCATTGTCGAGGAGCACTTGGGCCGCGTGTTTGAACGGTTTTACCGGGTGGACAAAAGCCATTCCAAAGAGACCGGCGGTACAGGGCTCGGACTTTCGATTGTCAAGCACGCCGCATTGATGCATGACGCGGTGCTGTCGATCGAAAGCACGCCGCAGGTCGGCACAACCATTCGAATTTTATTTAAGCCTTTCAAAAACACCTGATTTTGGGCAGAATTGCCACGCAAAATTTCCCCGCATTCGCTTCGCGGCGGTTGACAAGTTGCGTTTGCAAAGCTATACTATTGGCAAAAAGATATACCTTGTCGAAAAAAGGAATGTGGTTATGGAATTTACATCCAATTACAAAAAAAGAGAACCGGCGCGCCGCCGCCCGCAACGGCAAAAGCCGCCCCTGAACAAAAAACTCATCATCATTTTAGCGGCCGTGCTTGTCGCGGTCATCTGCCTTGTAACGGCTTTTGCGGTCAAGCATCACCGTGAAGCACAGGCGGCAAACGCCCCTGCAGTGCAGACACAGGCACCGACGACCCAAGCGCCGACAACCGAGGCACCTACCCAAGCGCCGACAACCGAGGCACCTACCCAAGCGCCGACAACCGAGGCACCTACCCAAGCGCCTGAAACAACGCAAAGCACAGGCGAAGTCACCATTACCGACTACAAAGCGACCATGTATTCCACTACCGTGACGCTCAATGTTAGAAGCGAGCCGTCGCAAGAGGGCACTAAGCTCGGCATGGTGGGGCAGGACACGCCCCTTTCCGTCACCGGCAAATGCTCGAACGGCTGGTACCGTATTGATTATAACGGAGGCGTGGGCTATGTTTCGGGCGACTATGTGACTGTTGCACCCGGTCAGAGCGAAAAATCTGACGCACCGTATCTTTTAAAGGTCAACCGCAAGCAAAATATTGTAATCGCCTATGCGAAAGATGACAACGGCGATTACACCAAGCCCTATAAAGCCATGGTCTGCTCGGTGGGTTTGGACGGCGCTACGCCGACCGGCACCTACACCACCAGCGACAAATACACATGGCGCTTGCTTTCAGGCAATGTTTACGGGCAATACGCCACACGCATCACGGGGCACATTTTGTTCCACTCGGTGCCGTATTTCACCCGGTCCAAGAGCGACCTTGAATATGAAGAATACAACAAGCTCGGTCAGGCCGCTTCGCTCGGTTGTATCCGGCTTTCCGTCGCAGACGCAAAATGGATTTATGACAACTGCCCGAAAGGCACGACCGTCACTATTTATGACAGCGACCAGAAAGAGCCGCTTGAAAAGCCGACACCCATTCACATCGACACAAACGACAGCCGCCGTGTTTGGGACCCCACCGACCCCGACAGCAACAATCCGTGGAATAAATAAATCATCAAACCAAAAGAAATGCAGCGTACAAAAAGTACGCTGCTTTTTTGCTGTGCTTTATATTTTTTGAATAAATCACTTCACCTTTTTCCAAAACCGCCGGACAAACAGCTCGCGCGCGAGAAGCGCAAAGGTAAAGCCAAGCATTGCGCCGACGGCAATGTCGGAAAGAAAGTGCCGCCCCATAATCATTCTGGAAAAGCCGAGCAGCCATGTAAAAATCCACGAAAGCGCGAAAAACAGCCGTTCGCGGTTTTTGAAGCGGTCGAGCGTATCGCACAAAAGCAGGCTTAAAAAGGTTGCCGCGCCGCTTGCCGTGTGACCGGAAGGGAACGATGAGCCGCCGAAACCGTGGCTGTACCACGGGGTGAACATCGAAAAACTTTGGTCGTTATAAATCGCCGGGTCCGCCATTTCATAAAAGCGGGTGCGCTCCACGGCGTTTTTAATCGGGTCAATACTAACGCGATATAAAATGCCGTATACAATCCCACCGTAAGCCAAGGGCTTCAGGCGTTCGAGCGTCTGCGGGCGGACGCGGCGTTTCACCGCCCACGCGGCGAGCACATCCACCACGAGAATGACCGTGACAAGCAAAATTTGATAGAGCACCGTCTCTTTCGCTTCGTCAGAAAGCCACTGTTTCACGACATTTTTTATGAGCTTCTGCCAGCCGAAATAGCCGAGTACTAAAAAGCCGACGCCGTAACCGATATTGGCGACTTCTAAAAGCCCGGTTTGCACCTTTTCGGAAAATTCGGGCTTTGTTTTGTTCGTTTTCCGGCGCAGAAATAAAAGCGCCTGCAAAGTTTTTTTGCACTCCCACTCGCGCGAGGCATACAGCACCGCCGCGGCAGGTCCCCAAAGTGCAAAACGCGGCACTTCGCCGTATTTCTGCAAAAACAGCGCAAAGGCATTTTCGGGATTGTAAATCGCCTTGTCAATTTGCAAATCGTAAAATGTGCCCATCAGCAAAAGTGCGAGTGTCAGCACATAAAACGACACGACCCACAGTATGTATTCGCGTTTTTTCATCATATGTTTTCTCCCCTGTATTTTCTCTGTTTTCGGATTGCAAAATCTTATTCCCGTACAAACTGTGCTACACTTTCGACATGCACCGTGCGGGGGAACAAATCGGCGGCGCAAAGTTTCTTTGGCGGGTAGCCGAGTTCTGCTAAAACCGCGGCGTCGCGGGCGAGCGTGGCGCTGTCGCACGAGACATAGACGATTTTTTTCGGCTTCATTTCGGCAACGGTGCGAAGCACATCTTCCGCGCACCCCTTGCGCGGCGGGTCTAAAATGACAACATCGGGGCAAACGCCGTCTTCCCGAAAGCGTTTTGCCGCGTCAGACGCGTCGCCGCAGAAAAATTCCGCATTTTCGATTTCGTTTCGGCGGGCATTTTCGCGCGCATCTTCTAACGCCTGCGGCACGATTTCCGCACCGATGATTTTCTTCGCCTGTTTCGCCAAAGAAAGCCCGATTGTCCCCGTGCCGCAATAAAGGTCAAGCACAACCTGCGTGCCGTCCAATTCGGCAAACTCTGCGGCTTTTTTATAAAGGCGCTCGGCCATATCGTGATTGACCTGATAAAACGACTGTGCAGAAAGCCGCACCCGAACGCCGCAAAGTTCGTCGGTGATACAGGCTCTTCCCCATAACAGGGTGCAGGATTCGCCTAAAATGACATTGGTTTTTTCCGTGTTGTGATTGCACAGAACGCTTTGAATATTCGGGTTTTGGGAACGCAGCCGCTCCACCAAACGCTCGGCTTTCGGGAGCGTTTTGCCGTTAATGACCACACAGACCATGATTTCCCCGGTGGCGTAAGCTTTTCGCAAATACAAATGGCGGACAAGTCCTTTTCCGCTTTCCGAATCATAAACGGAAACACCGGTCTCCTCTAAAAACGCGCGGAACACCGCCACAATATCGGCAAATTCCGGCGGCTGTAACAAACAGTCCGCGCAGTCGATTACGCGGTGTGTGCGCGGCGAGAAAAAGCCGATTTTGATTGCGCCGTTTTCTTTCGCAACCGGGTACTGCGCCTTGTTGCGGTAACGCAGCGGGCTTTCGGGTGTGAGAATTTCCGTGCAGGGCAAAGGAATGTGCGCCAGGCGTTTAAAATTTTCCTCGACCCGTTGGCGTTTTTCGCGCGCCTCCGCTTTATAGCGCATATTCCGCCACGCGCACCCGCCGCAGCGCGGAAACACCGGACAGTCCGGCGCGACACGGTCGGGCGAGGGCTCTAAAATCTGCACAAGCTTTCCAACGGCATAAGTCTTTTTCACCTTGATGATGTGCACCAAAAGCCGGTCGCCGGGCACAGAACCCGCGACGAAAACCGCCATGCCGTCCAAGTGCCCGACGCCGCTGCCGGTGGCGGTCAGCGATTCAATTTGCAGTTCGATTTTCTGATTTTTAACGATTGGCATTTTCCTTCTCCGTTTCGGCGCGGCGCCGTTTTTCAAGTCTTATTTTTCTGCGTAAGAGAAGCCCAAGCGCGCACAAAAGCAACGCGCCGGTCACAAGGACTGCGCCCAGTTCCAGCCGCCTTTGCGCCGCCGTTAGTTCCACATTTTCCGAGAAAAACTGAAATACCGCGAAAAAATCCATAAGCTTCTCCTTTTGCCGCTTTTCGTTATTGTACCATGAATTTCAAAAAATGAAAAGCCGGTGCGTGCCGATGATGAGTGCGGGCTGCCGCACAGCAAATCACGGCGCGTCGGCACGCACCGCGCTTTCTCTCCCTTCGTCTTTTGCCATAGGCAAAAGCCACCTCCCTCATCAGAGGGAGGAAAAGGCAACGGAAGTTAGTAAGCAACCGCATTTTTTTCGCACAAAACCGTATGTCATTGAAAAAAGTTAAGGCTATATACCGTTTCGGTTTTTATCGCACACAAAACCCGTGCCCCCTCTGACGAGGGTGCTGGCGCACACCGTGCGACTGGGGGAGAGAACCCACGATATACGGACAGACCCAAGGGCTGTCCCTACGAAATGCAGAAACTAATAATTTTCTAAAATAACGGGCGGGGTTGGAACCCCGCCCCTACAATATTTGTCGAACAAAACGCAGCATAGCCGATGTCGAGAGGACACGGCTGTTTTTAACGCCTAAGCAAAAGCCTCGATTCGGTGTGCATTGGCACGCACGGAACTTTCTACCACATTCAGAGTCCAAAAAAGCGGACTTAAAAAGCGCCTTTTACTTGCAAAAAATGCCGGAAACGGTAACATTGTTTTCAGAAAAACGAACATTTGTTCTTTTCTGGAAATGAGAGGTGCTTATGACATTATTTGAGTTATCGCGGGAATACTTACAAGAGGAGGAAAAACTCACAAAGCAAATCAATGCTTTTTTGCCGGTGGCGAAAAGTCTTTCGGGCATGGAGCGGCGCGAGGCCTACCGGCGGCTTGCCTGTCTTTATGAAATGCGGCGTGATGTGCGCATGACGGCGCGGCTTCTTTCGACCTATTATGAAAACAAAGCTGTCAAGCGGGCATATCACAAAAATGGACAATATTTTTTCACGAACCGGTAGCATATTGTCAAAATTTCTATTGATAAATATCTGTCAAACCTGTATAATAAAGGCAGTATGGTTCAGAAAGGAGTTACAAAAAACATGATTAACTATTCCCAAGAAGTTGAAAAAATGTGTTGCGTAGCCAAAGGGCCGCACCACGGGCCGGCGCCCATCCCAGAAGAGGGAAAATGGGTCAAAGCCTATGAAATCAAAGACATTTCCGGCTTTTCACACGGTGTGGGCTGGTGTGCACCCCAGCAGGGCGCTTGCAAGCTCTCTTTGAATGTCAAAAACGGCATTGTTGAAGAAGCTTTGGTTGAGACCTTAGGCTGCTCCGGCATGACGCACTCTGCCGCTATGGCCGCAGAGATCCTGCCCGGCAAGACCTTGCTTGAATGCCTGAACACCGACCTTGTCTGCGACGCAATCAATGTGGCTATGCGCGAAATCTTCCTGCAGTTCGTTTACGGCAGAACCCAGTCCGCTTTCTCTGAAGACGGTCTTGTGGTCGGCGCAGCGCTTGAAGACCTCGGCAAGGGGCTTCGCTCCCAGGTCGGCACCATGTTCTCCACCAACAAAAAGGGTGTCCGCTACATGGAAATGGCAGAAGGCTATGTCACCAAGATGGCGCTTGACGAAAATGACGAGGTCATCGGCTATGAGTTCATCAAGCTCGGCAAGATGCTCGAAGATATCCGTCACGGCGTTCCGGCTGACGAAGCACTCAAGAAGAACACCGGCACTTACGGTCGTTTTGCAAACGCTGCAAAATACATTGACCCGCGTGAAGAATAAGGAGGTGCAAAACAATGGCTAACGATGTAA
Source organism: uncultured Eubacteriales bacterium (assembly GCA_949292775.1). Taxonomy (GTDB): domain Bacteria; phylum Bacillota; class Clostridia; order Oscillospirales; family Acutalibacteraceae; genus Fimenecus. The sequence goes on along the minus strand of CASFBL010000007.1, from coordinate 2,800 downwards.
TGTTTGAAGGTAAAGAAAGAAGAATGGCAAAAATCGAGAAATGCTTGGCCGATGCCGGCATTGCAAGTCTCGAAGACGCAAAAGCCCTTTGCACCGAAAAGGGTATTGATGTGGAAGCGATTGTCAAGGGCGTGCAGCCCATCGCTTTTGAAAACGCTGTTTGGGCTTACACCCTCGGTGTGGCGCTTGCACTCAAAGCCGGCGTAAAGACCGCCTGCGAAGCAGCCGCTATCATCGGTAAGGGCTTACAGGCTTTCTGCGTGCCCGGCTCCGTTGCTGAGCAGAGAAATGTCGGCCTTGGCCACGGCAATCTCGGCGCAATGCTTTTGGATGAAAACACCAAGTGCTTCGCGTTCCTTGCCGGTCACGAATCCTTTGCTGCGGCAGAGGGCGCAATCGGTATTGCAAAGACCGCAAACAAGGTCCGCAAAGAGCCCCTGCGCGTTATTTTGAACGGTCTCGGCAAAGACGCTGCGATGATCATTTCCAGAATCAACGGCTTCACTTATGTGAAAACCGATTATGATTTCTACACCGGCGAGCTGAAGGTTGTCAGCGAAACCGCTTATTCCGACGGCGAGCGCGCGGCAGTAAAATGCTATGGTGCGAACGATGTTCTGGAAGGCGTTGCCATCATGAAGAAAGAGGGCGTCGATGTTTCCATTACCGGTAACTCCACCAACCCGACCCGCTTCCAGCACCTGGTTGCAGGCACCTATAAAAAATGGGCAATGGAAAACGGCGTTAAGTACTTCTCCGTGGCTTCCGGCGGCGGCACAGGCCGTACCCTGCACCCGGACAATGTCGCAGCAGGCCCGGCTTCTTACGGTCTGACCGACTCCATGGGCAGAATGCACGGCGACGCACAGTTCGCCGGTTCTTCCTCTGTTCCGGCGCATGTTGAAATGATGGGCCTTATCGGCGCGGGCAACAACCCGATGGTCGGTATGACCGTTGCTTGCGCAGTTGCGGTTCAGGAAGCACAGAAATAAAACGACCCCGGTTTTGGGATTATAAAAAGAAAGGCAGTTCCGTTTGGGACTGCCTTTTTGCGTGTACCGACACGCGGCGAATGCGCGTAGGTAGTATGATTTATTGTTTACTTCCGCGACCCGGAAGTTGCTTTGCGGCGAGGCCGGCAGCACAAAAACGGGCGGGGATGGAACCCCGCCCCTACAAGATTTTTCCAAGCCAATGTCGGGAGGACACGGCTGTTTTTAACGCCTAAGTAAAAGTCGCGATTCGGTGTGCGGCGGCACGCACAAAATAGGGGACGGAGGTGACCTCCGTCCCTGTTTTTAACGACTTTTTGAATTGTCCTTCTCTGTCAAGGCGATCCGCATTCTGTTCCTACGCACTGACCTCGCGCGTTTCGCTTTGAATCGCATAGGTTTGGCTTGTTCCGTCCTCCAGTTCAATAGAAAACTGAGAAACGACATACAGTTCGCAATTTTTTGCCTGTTCTGCCGTCAGGTTTACTTTTTTCGTTTCTTTCAGCTCTCCGCCGGGCTGGAGCGTATAGGACCCCGCAGGGAGATCCTGCGCTTCTGCTTGTTCGTTGACATACAGAACATTCCAACAGGTCGGGTTGCCAAGAATCTCATAGGCTTTGTCGGAATTGTTGTGTAAAACGGTCTCAACCGTCAGCTGGTAGCCGCCGTCTCCCACCTCTTGCACCGAAACTTCTCCTACTTCCGATGAAAAAACATCGTCCGAAGGAAGCGTCTCCGCATTTTTAGATTGCCCGCAGCCGACAAGCAAAATACCAATCAACACGCACAGAAGAAAAATTGAAATTGTCTTTTTCCACATAAAAATCAACCTCCTCGGCACTATTATATAATCCTGCCGAAAAGGTGTCAAGCCTTGAAGCGTTTGGCGCTCCTGCCAAGCGTGCAAAAAATGCGGGCGGGGTTCTATCCCCGCCCCTACACGATTTGTCACTTTTTAACAATCAGCACAAAGCCGATGCCGGGCAGGAAAACCAAGATAGAATCTCACTACCTGCTGGCATTCGGCGTGCTTCGGCACGCACTTCTCTCCCTCCGTCTTTTGCCTGGGGCAAAAGCCACCTCCCTCGTCAGAGGGAGGAAAAGAAAATGACTGATTAAAAACAGCCTTGTAATCTTACGCACAAGAAAAGGGCGGGGATGGAACCCCGCCCCTACAAGATTTTTTCCAAGCCGATGCCGGGAGGGCACGGCTGTTTTTAAGGCAAAAGCCACCTCCCTCGTCAGAGGGAGGAAAAGAATATGGAATATGACTGATTAAAAACAGCCTTGTAATCTTACGCACAAAAAAAGGGCGGGGATAACCCTCGCCCCTACAAGATTTTTCCAAGCCGATGTCGGGAGGACACGGCTGTTTTTAACGCCTAAGTAAAAGTCTCGATTCGGTGTGCGTCGGCACGCATTTCTCTCCCTCCGTCTTTTGCCTGCGGCAAAAGCCACCTCCCTCGTCAGAGGGAGGAAAAGAAAACCGAAGTTTGCAAACGGCTGTCTGTTTTTCGCAAATAAAAAACGGGCGGCGGCAGGAAAGAGTCGGTGACGCGATAAACAATGCCGGTTTTTATCACCCTCAAAACCCGAGCCCCCTCTGACGAGGGGGCTGGCGCACGCCGTGCGACTGGGGGAGAGAACACACAACACGCGGACAGCCGCAAGGGCTGTCCCTACGATATACAGAAACCAAAAATATGCAAAAATTACGGGCGGGGATAACCCTCGCCCCTACAAGATTTTTTCCAAGCCGATGCCGGGAGGACACGGCTGTTTTTAACGCCTAAGTAAAAGTCGCGATT
>CASFBL010000006.1 GCA_949292775.1 uncultured Eubacteriales bacterium | reverse complement strand
TGGTTTCCAAAGTGAAACCAAACAGTTTGAACACTTTTTTCCTCAGTTTTTCCTTCCTATTATCCCTTCTCTCTTTGTTCAGTTTTTAGGGTGTAATTTCAAAGACCTTCTAAATAGAAGGTCTTTTTTCTTTGCCTTTTTCTGTGAAACACGATTGCCAAACCTGAAAATGTATGATAGGATAAGCTTATTCTATTTCGGGGAGCGTGTATTTTATGAAAAAGACAACTTCTATACTGCTTGTTCTTTGCCTACTGTTGACGGTTGTCTCTCTGTCGTCCTGCGGGAAGGAGGGGAATATTACCGGCTACGGCGACAATGTCTCTATTGTTGGCCGTGCCGTGCCTACCTTTACGGTGGCGGATAACGGCGACTTTACTGTGCTTCAGTTTACCGATACCCATTTGATTAGCGGCTCAACCAAGAAAGACGAGAAAACGCTTGCTGCGATGCGTGCGCAGATTGAAGCCCAAAAACCGGATTTGGTCGTGATTTCCGGTGATATGGTCGAGGGTAAAAACAGTAGTCTTTTCTACAACAAGCAAGCGGTTTTGGAAACCGTCGGCGCAATGTTTGAAGAAATGCAGCAGTATTGGGCGTATGTTCCCGGCAATAACGACGGCGAAGTGTCCGGCTCGACTGCCGATGTTACCGCATTTTTGGCGCAATATAGCTATTGTGTTGAATCAAATGCCGAAAATCTTACGGGTGTGACGCATTATGCGGTGGATTTGTATGATGCAAATCAGAACCTTGTCCACAGCCTATTGTTTATGGATTCTCTGGCGCGTGACGCGGATAACAATTATGATTATATGAAAGCTGATCAGGTGCAATGGGCGAAAGATACTCTCGCGGCAAAAAAAGCGGAAAACCCGAATGTCACCGTCAGCGCATTTTTCCATATGAATACGCCAAACTTTGCCAACGCAGGCAAATCCGGCACGGCATACAGCGCCGACTATGCGCCGATTCCCGCCGATTTTTATGAGGGGATAGACGGCAATGCGCCGTTGGATGCAGCATTTCAAGAAGCTGGCTGTGTGGGTCTTGTTTCCATCGGACATATTCACCCCGAAACGAATTATTGCAGCTTTTATCAAAATACCTATTATCAGGTTGTCCGTTCTTCAGGCTACGCCGTGACCGATGCGCCCGGCTGCGCGCTGATTACGATTCATACTGCGGCATCGTCCGTGCAGGATATGTACGATTTTGTAGATATCGCATTTTAACCGGAAAATCTATAGGAATTCTGTTTTCATTTTACCCACCCGCTGTGATTCTCTCATAGCTGGTGGGCTTTGTCATTTTGCATTCTTAAAACAATACTTGTATTCCTGTCTAAAATGTTATAAAATATAACATTATTGGAGGGGATACGACATGAAATTCTATCAAACAACTTGGTTCGTTATTTTAATGCTTGTCTGTTTTGCACCACTTGGCATTTTCTTAATGTGGAAATACAAATCCAATTGGAGTAAAGCAGTAAAGTGGATTTTATCAGGGGCATGTGGTTTTTATTTTCTGTTGTATTGCATTGCCTTTTTCGCACTGCTGGGAGATACACAACCGACTTCGGTCGAACCGTCCGTTTCCGTTACGCTCTCACAAACCACGACAAACCCAACAACCGAAGCGACTACGGAAGCTACAACCGAGCCGACGACCCAGCCGGAAACGACTGTCAGGCCGATGACAGAGACGACCCAAAAATCCACGCAAAATACTTCTAACGATAAAAAAACGCAGGCGGTGACGCAAAAGCAAACCACAACGCAAGACCCGGAAGCAAAAGTCACCGTATACATCACCAGAACCGGCGAAAAATATCATTACGAAAACCCGTGCGGCAACGGTACTTACTATCCGATTTCTTTAGCAGAAGCAAAAGACCGCGGTTACGAGCCGTGCGAAAAATGCGTTTTACATTAAATTTGTTGAATTTCAAAAACACTGTTCCGGCCGAAAGTGCATTTTTCGGTCGGTTTTCTGTTCGTTTGGGTAAATATGCAATAGATTGTTTTAAGGATATATGCTATACTGACAGCAAAGATAAAACCGGAGCGTATGGTCAATGGAATATTTCTATAAAAAAGCCTCTTCAGAGGAATTAGAAAGAATATGGGAAAAGAATATTGCGGCAAATCGTGGCGATAAACGCTGGAAGATATGGAAAAAAGAAATGCTTGCTGACAACCTCGCAAATCGTGCGGCAACATTTGTTGTGCTTCGTGGCAATGACCCGGTCGGGGAGGGCACCTTGCTGTTTTCACCGGCGTGTCAGGCAATTCGCGGCCGGAAAACCTTGTGCGACGGCAGAAAAACAGCCAATATAAATGCATTGCGCATTGAAAAAGCTTTTGAAAATCAAGGGCATATTTCAAAGCTTGTGCATCAGATGGAAGTCTACGCCGCGGAATGCGGATATGATTATCTTACGATTGGTGTAGAAGCGAAAGAAACCCGCAATTTGGGCATTTATTTGCATTGGGGCTACGCTGAATTTGTAATGTCCGAAGAGGAAGAAGGCGAACTTGTTTTGTATTACCGCAAGAAACTTTGAGGCACCCTTGTGCGTTAAGTGGTCATTCTTATGAAATCGCGCTTGCGTTTTTCGGCTTTTCATGGTATTTTGAGGAAAGCACAGGACCCCACGCGGTCGAAAGGAGCATGCGGTTATGGATGCAGAACAGCAAAGACAAGTTTTTGAAGTGGTGCAATCTAAAAGCAAAGGGATGCCTGTTTCTATGTGCCGTCTTGGCGGCGGATATTATGCGGATGTGTACTTGGTAACCATGGAGGCGGCCGCACCTGTTGTGGCAAAAGTTTATAAGACGCAAGGCCTTATGCAGCGCGAAGCAGAACAGATTGCTGTTTTACAGGCGCATGCGCTGTTCCAAATGCCCGAAATTCTTTGGACACATAACGGCAATGAACCGTTTGCGTCAGATATTCTTGCAATGGAGTACCTTCCCGGCAAAAACGGAGGCGGCTTGTTTTATTTTAGCCGCAAAAAGCGCGATCAGATAGGGAATCAGGTTATTGACAATCTTTTAGCGTGGCACAACACCGAAAATCCGGCAGGCTTTGGCGAAATCGGTGACAACAGCCGGCTCTATGCAACTTGGCAGGCTTACTATGCACCCCGTGCGGAGCAAATTCTGAAAATGGCTGAGACGCTGTGCGCCAAAAAGCAGCTGGATAAAAAGGTTTATTCCATTATGGAAACCGCGTTGACTCGGTTTGACCAAATCTTTTGCATAGTGATTCCCAAAAGTGCTCTGATTCATGGCGATTATAATATGTGGAATATATTGGTCGACAAAAAAGCGGCACGCGTCACGGCTGTTATTGACCCCTGCAACTGTATGTGGGGGGATAGAGAAATGGATTTATATCAGTTGGAAAATGCGAATGGAAAGCATTTTCACCTGCTTGAACGGTACCGTGAGTGTTGTCCGTTAAGCGATAATTTTTGCGCTAAAACAGCGTTTTATGAATTGTTTACCGAAATCGAGCACTATTATTGTTCCGGCCACACCGTTGTAGAAAAAAGGATTACAAAGCAAGCTTCTGCTTTGCAGAAATTTCTATAAAAAGGAGAATACTCTATGCCATTTATTTGCGCCAAAATATCAGAACCGCTGACCGAAATCCAATTTGAAATGATTAAATCCGACCTCGGCAAAGCCATTTCTTTGCTTCCCGGGAAAAGCGAAGCTTATTTAATGGCCGAAGTCGAGGATAAATGCCACTTGTATTTTAGAGGCGACTGTGACGCGCCGACCGCGATGTGCGAGGTCAGCGTGTTCGGGAAAGCGCCGCGTGACGCATGCGAAGCGCTGACCGGGGCGATTTGCGACAGTTTGCAGAAAAACGCCGGGGTGTCGCCAAGCCGCTGTTATGTCAAATTCCAGTTTGCCGACACCTGGGGCTATGACGGCTATTTGTTTTAATCTATCTTAAACAAGAAACCCCATTCCGTTTTTGGAGTGGGGTTTCTTGTAATTCCCATTGAAAAATGCTATACTATATTCTGTAAATGTCCTTGAAAGGAAATGATTTATGGATACTACGGATTTAAAAATCGCTTTGCTGATTGATTCCGATAATATTTCGCCGAAATATATGGACACCCTGTTTGACGAGCTGAAATCTGTCGGCGTGGTCACAATTAAACGCATTTACGGCGACTGGACGCGCGACAACGCCAAGTGCTGGAAGTCGGTTTTGCCGGATTATGCTTTGACCCCCATGCAGCAATATGCCTATACGACCGGGAAAAACTCTACGGATTCCGCAATGATTATCGACGCCATGGACCTATTGTACCGCGAGCCGCTTGATGTGTTTTGCCTTGCGACGAGCGACAGCGATTTTACCCGTCTTGCCGCGCGGCTTCGTGAGTCCGGCAAGCAGGTCATCGGCATGGGCGAGCAGAAAACACCAAAAGCCTTTATCAACGCCTGCAATTCGTTCCGGTTTTTGGATGTTTTAAGTGGTGAGACAGAGCGTGAAAACGGGGATGCGGCGCAAAGCAGCATTACCCCGAAAAAGGAGATTGAGCAGGAAATTCTCGCAATGCTTTCCCAAAAAGAGCTTGGCGCGCGCTTGCAAATCAGCGTCGTAAAAGAGAATTTGCAAAGAAAATACCCGGACTTTGACGAACGAAATTACGGCTTTTCCAAGTTCTCCGGCTTTTTAAAATCCTTCGGCTCAGTGCAGGTGCTTGCCGTCGGTAAAAACGGCGTGTTATTTGTCACTCAAAAGCCCTCCGCCCAGCGTTCGGAAATCGAAAAATATGTGCGCCAGCTTTTGGAAAACGCAAAGGGCAAGCGCATGAATATCGGCGAAATCAATACCCGCTTAACAGAGCATATAAAAGATTTTTCGGTGAAATCCCTCGGCTATAAGCAAATCAAGCTGTTTCTTTCCGACATTGACGGTGTGGAAATTGAAAATTGCGACTGTATTCTGAAAACGAAATCCAAAACAGCAAAATAAGGAGAACATTATGAAACGCATCGTTTTTTCGCAATGCCCTTACTGTAAATCCGAAAATATCGTCTATGGCTACCAAATGGGGGAAGCCGATGTATTTTCAGATATCCGAGGCGGCATGTTCGGTACGCATATCGAACACACAATCTGCCGGGATTGCGGCAGCATCATTTACAGCCGTGTTTTAAAAACCGATTTTCTCAAAGACAAAAGCGAAACCTCATACGAAATCGAGCGCCCCGACGAAGACGAGGAATAAGCCAAGGCAATAAAAAAGGAACAGACAACAGTCTGTTCCTTTTTTTGTATATTCGCTTTATGGCGCGGATTCTGCCGGACAAAATTGCCGCTTTAGCTTTTGTTTCTTTACAAAATAGATAATCACCAGCGGAATGTCCGCTAAAATCCACGCCGCCGGTCCGGCAAGGCAAATGGCGGGGAAGCCGAACCTCGACGCCAGCACATAAGCGACAAGCACGCGCCCGCAAAGCTCCGCGGCGCCTGCAATAATGGAGGTGTAGCCGTAGCCGAGACCCTGTAAGAGATTGCGGAAAATAAACAGAACCGCCAGCGCCATGTAAAAGCAGGCGAGTGTTTTTAGGTAAGTGTCCGTCAGCGACAGGATTTCCTCAACCGAATCCTTCAAGAAAATCGTGCCAATGCGTTTCCCCAAGAACCACAGAATCATTGATGCGACAACCGAAAGCGAAAGGTCTAAAAGGAAAATTTGCCGCACAGAGCGGAAAATGCGCTGATATTGCTTTGCCCCGCGGTTTTGCGCCACAAATGTTGAAAGCGCAACGCCGAGCGCCGACAAAACAATGTTGACGATGTTTTCCACCTTGGAGCCGACAGAAATCGCCGCCACGGCGTGCGCACCGAAGCTGTTGACTGCGCCCTGCAAAATCAGTGACCCGACCGCGGTAATCGAAAGTTGCAACGCCATGGGAAGTCCCATACCGAGAAGCGCGCGGCAAACGGCTTTGTCTGGTTTGTAGTCGGGCTTTTTGGCACGAAGCTCGGGGTGCCGCCTGCGCACAAACCAAATGCACAAAAGCATGGAAACCAGATTGCCGATGACCGTTGCCACCGCAACGCCGATAATTGCAAGGTGTAAAAGCAGCACAAACACCAAATCCAAAACAATGTTGACAACCGAAGAGATAATCAAGAAAATCAACGGTGAACGGCTGTCGCCCAACGCGCGAATCATCGCCGACATCATGTTGTAAAACATGGCAAACACCGTGCCGCAGTAAATAATGACCGCGTAGGTGTTGGCGTCGTCCATAATTTCTGCCGGTGTGTCAATCAGCCGCAAAAGCGGGCGCGAAAGCGACACGGCAAGCGCCGTGATGACAATGGACATCAGCATGGTCAAAAACACCGCGTTGCCAAAGCATTTGCGAACTCTTGCTTTGTCTCCGGCGCCGAACGCTTCTGCAACGGGAATGGCAAAACCGGTGGTAAGCCCCATGGCAAAACCGATAAGCAAGGAGTTAATAGGCCCCGTTACACCGACGGCGGCAAGCGCGTCTGCGCTGACATACCGCCCGACAATCACAGAGTCGGCAATGTTGTAAAACAGCTGAAAAAAGTTGCCAATCATCAACGGCACGGAAAACCGCAGAACGGCTTTCACTGGACTGCCTTTTAGCATGTTGATATTCATTTGCGGCCTCGTTTCCGGTTTCTTTATTGTGGAATAGTAGCACCAAGCCTTTCCTTTGTCAATACAAATATTTCCATTTTTTGCGCGCTGTCAAATTTTGTTTGTTTTTCATAATTCCTCTTGTGCACAGTACTATAATTTGTTATAATTTCTATATATTTTTGGAAAGGGTGAGAGAATGTACGGGCTGATTGACCACAAAGATGAAATCAACCGTCTGCTTTCCCGCTACGGTGTAAAATTCGGCATTTATAAAGACAATACCTTTCACGAACGCCTGTTTCCGTTTGACCCCATTCCGCGGACGCTTACGAAAAATGAGTTTTCTTTTTTGGAAAAAGGCCTACGGCAGCGTGTGTTCGCATTAAATCTTTTTTTAAACGATATTTACGGCGAAAAACATATTTTGCGCGACAAAGTGATTCCGGAGGATTTTGTTTATTATTCACCGGGGTTTCTGCCGCCGTGCGAAAATATCGTGCCGTCTAAAAAAGTTTATAACCATATTTCCGGCATTGACTTGGTGCAGGGGAAGGATATGACCTGGTATGTTCTTGAAGATAACCTGCGCATTCCCTCCGGCGCGTCTTACCCGATGATTGCGCGCGACCTTTGCCGGCGGGCGAGCCCCGATACTTTTCAGACCAACGCCGTCACCGACAACCGCTGTTACGGCGAAATGCTCAAAAAAGCGCTCGATGCTGTCAACCTTGGCGGAATCAATGTCATTTTAACGCCCGGCCGCTACAATTCCGCGTTTTTTGAGCACAGCTACTTAGCGGAAAAGACCGGCGCCGTGTTCGCCATGCCGCAGGATTTATTTGTCGAAGGCAATGTGCTCTATTACAGCGAATATTCCGGCAAACGCCGCCGGGTCGGCACAGTTTACCGCCGTATTTCCGATGAATATTTAGACCCGATGACCTTTTTGCCGGATTCCCTTTTGGGTGTGCCGCATATTTTAGACGCCTACCGCGCCGGCAATGTGGCGCTTGTCAATGCCCCGGGCAACGGCGTCGCCGACGACAAGGGAATTTACTATTTCGTGCCGCAGATGATTCGCTATTATTTGGGCGAAGAGCCTATCCTCACCAACGCCCAGACCTATCTGCCCTATTTTGAAAAAGATAGGCAGTATACGCTCGAAAATCTTTCAAAACTCGTGATTAAAGATGTCTCCGAATCGGGCGGCTACGGCGTGGTGTTCGGCGACCGCTTAAGCGAAGCCCAGCGAAACGCCCTTGCCGATGCGATTCGGGAAAATCCGCGCCGGTTTATTGCGCAGGAGGTTGTTGACTTTAAAAACCTGCCTGTGTTTGAAAACGGGCAGATGCGCGAGCGCAAAGCGGATCTTCGCGCGTTTGTGCTTTACGGCGACGAAATCGAAGTATGGCCGAGCGGCTTAACACGCTTTGCATATGAAGAGGGCTCGTTCGTTGTCAATTCTTCGCAGGGAGGAGGCTTTAAAGACACATGGGTATTATCTCGATAAAATCCACCGACAACCTGTTTTGGCTTGGGCGCTATGTGGAGCGCGTGTTTACCACACTTAAAATGTTTTCAGAATGCTACGACATTCTCATTGATGTGGATGAAAACGCCTATGAAGATTTCTTGAAAAAGCTGGGTATTCCCAATACCTATTCCTACAAACAGGATTTTATCTCCAATTTTCTGTTCGATGAAAAAAATCCGAATTCCGTGATGAGCACCATGCTTTGCGCTTATGACAACGCCGTTGTGATGCGCAATGAAATCAGCAGCGAGACCATGTCCTATATTCAGCTTGCGGTCAACGCTATGCAGCGCGGCAAAGAGAGCAGCGCGCCAATGCTGAAATTGCAGGAGGTGTTCGACTGTATTTTTGCCTTTTGGGGCTCGGCGGACGATTATGTCGAGTCGGAAACCACCCGCAATATTTTAAAGTTCGGTAGAAGCGTCGAACGAATTGATTTGTATACCCGCTTTTCCTGCAAGCCGGAAATGATTCGCAAGGAATTCAGCATTTTATTAAACCGGCTTTATAAAGTCGGCGTGGACTGCAACATTGAAGCTATCAATGTGCTAATGAAAATCATTTTGGAAAAAGACGATTTTGAAGCGGATAAATTCACGATTCAAAACGAGCTTGCCCGGCTGTTTGTGACCGCGCCGGAGTTCTATGGATAAAGGAGGGGAAAGAATGGAACAAGTTGAGTTTTCCTACGCAATGAAAATTGAATTTTCCTCTCCCGTCGTGCGCCATTGCTTTTCTTTGCGCTGCCTGCCGTTTGACAACGAATACCAAACGATTCGGGAGCTGTTTATTGAGGTTTCGCCGCACAATGTGCTCACCGAGACCGCCGACGGCTTCGGCAACCGAATTTTGACCGACCGCATTACAGAGCCGCATTCTGTCTTTTCGGTTTATGTCAACGGCTTGGCGCAAATCCATATTGAAGATAAGGCGACAGAACCACTCAACGGGATTTATAAATACCCGTCGCAGTATACCCACTGTGGCGAACGGCTGACCGCTTTGGCGGAAAAGAACCGTGCCGCCGTAGAAACCTTGCCGACCGGCGAAGCGGTAGAACTGTTGATGCGGGAAATGCGCAAACAGTTTACCTATCAAAGCGGCGCAACCACCGTGCAAACCACGGCTGAGGAGGCGCTCGAAAAGGGGAAAGGCGTCTGCCAGGATTACGCCCATATTTTAATCGCCCTTTGCCGCAAGCTGTCGATTCCGGCGCGCTATGTGGTCGGCATTCAGGAGGGCGTCGGCGAAACCCACGCCTGGGTCGAGTTTTACGACAACGGGCTTTGGAGTGGGATTGACCCGACCAATGACAAATGGGTCAATAACCGCTATTTGACCTTGAGCCACGGGCGTGATTTTGCCGACTGCGGCATCAACCGCGGGCTGTTTATCGGCGGCGGCACGCAGAAGCAAACGATTGAAGCGAGTGTGCGCGTTTGTCCGTCTGATTCGAGTGAAAGGGGAGAGACGCTTTGAGAAGCCTAACACTCGGCAGCGTTATGGTCGACTGCAAAAGCGCCGCTGAATTGCAGGCGTTTTATGCAAATCTTCTCGGCTGGGAAAAAACAGAGCTTTTTTCTTTCCCGGCGGTGCGAAGCGGCGAGGGTATTGTGTTTGCTTTTTTGGAAGAACCGGATTATATACCGCCGATTTGGCCGGAACTTCCGCAGACACAGCAAAAGCAAATGCACTTTGATTTTCAGGTGGAAGATGTGCATTTAGCCGCTGACCGCGCTGAGAAATTGGGTGCGGTCCGTGCAAAGGCGCAGTTTGGCGGTGACGATTGGGTCACGCTGTTTGACCCGGCCGGTCACCCGTTTTGCCTTTGTAAAAAAAGCACATATTAAAACAAAAAACCAGCTGCAAAAACAGCTGGTTTCTTTTGTTTGAAAATCCCCACCCGACCGCACACGGCAAATAATAACCTGCTCATAAGCAGGTGGGTGTCTTTTCCTCGGCTTTAGTACTCCCAGCGTCCGCCGAAAGGCGGGAGGTCTGCACACCACTTCGGATTTCCGACTCCCTAAAAGAAAGTGTTGGGTTAATATTGTACCGTGCGTTTATCGCATCGGGCAGGTTGTTTCTATTGTATGCCGCAAAGTAAAGCTTATTCTTCCTCTTGAATGTCAAACAAATCGGAAAGGCGTTCTTCAAAAATGCTGCCGATTTCGTTGAATTCGTCCTCGTCCTCAATCGGTTCGAGATAGGTCTCACCGTCTTCTTCAGACACTTTTAAAATGATGAGCTCGCCGTCGTCGTCTAAAATTTCTTCCGCCTCGTCGTAAACGGGCAAAAGCGCAACATAGCGCGCGTCATCCGTTTCAATGCGGTCGAGCTCCTCAAAGGTGTGCTCCACACCGTCCTCATCGACCACGCTGACAATATCGGGGTTATAGTTTTCGTCCATCCTAAGTTCCTCCGTTGTTTTCTGTAAACATTGTACCCCGAAAATCGGCAACAGTCAACTGTAAAAAATGTCCTCTTCAAAAATGTGCAAATGCCTTGATTTTCTAAGGCACTGTATACGGGCAAGGCGTTATAAATAAAAATTTTTAAAAATTTATAAAAAAACTATTGACATTTTACAAACGCGTGCTATAATAAAGGTGAACAAAGGGAAGAAACCAAAAGAAACCCACATAAGGCAGGCTCCCAAAAGGGAACAAAAGCTAAAAGCCAAAAGCCAAAAGCCAAAAGCTAAAAGCTAACGGCTAAAGAGTGAGAGAAAATTTGATCCAACAAAATTTGTAAGGAAAAGTTTTTGAGTTGGGTTTGGTTTCTGAAAAGCCCTTGTTACATTACGAAAGGGAGGCGAATCCGATGTACGGTGTAGAAGAACCGCAGACATGGCGGTTCGCTGTCCGCTGCGATCGAATTTGACAGGTAAGTAATTTGTAAGAATATTATCGTAAGAACAAATTTGATTGTGTTCGTGAATGTACGCTAAAGAGATACAAAAACAAAAACGATTTTCGTATAGTCTGGTATCGTAGCGGACAGCGCAGGATAAAATTGAATAACAAAACATAAAATCCATGCTCCGCAGAAATATCTGCGGAGCATTTGGTTTTTGTCAGTAAATTTTGCAAAATAAAAGGAGCAAGCGTAAAACTTGCTCCTTTTTTGCTTGTCAAAAGTTTTTAGTTGTCCATATCTAAACTGCCAGGGAATTTGCTGTCGTCAATTTCAAAGGCTTCGTAGCTTTCGTTTTGCCAAACTTTTACATAGTCCACCATAAACGCGCTGTCGCTGTTTTCATCAAACTGCCCGATATCCTGCCCGTGCGGGCCCCAGGCGTCACCGGCGTCAATTTCTACCGTCAGGCGCAAAAACTCTTTTACCTTAGAAACGCCGCCGCCCATAGAAGCCCAGGTCGGCTCGCCGTCAATGTAAAATACATAATATTCCGGCGTCCACTTGAGCGCATAGGTGTGATAGCCGTCATATAAGTTCTGCTGCAAATCACCGATATACGCTTCGGAATCGGCGAATTTCCCATAGCCGTTCCACAACAGCGCGTGCCCCATTTTGCTTTGGCGGCTTTTGCGGAATGCACTTTCAAATACGTCAATTTCCGTGCCGTCCACGCCCGCGCTCGAAACCTTTCTCTGGTTAGAGGATTGCAGCCAAAATGCCGACCAAAGTCCGTCAGCGTCAGGGAATTTTGCACGAACTTCAAAATAGCCGAATGCCTGTGCAAACAGCAGTTCATCTTGTGAACCTTTGTTTTGATTGTTGTCGCCTGCAATGCGGCGTGTTTCAATTCCGCCAGTGAACCGCCCGGCGGCAGGGCAGTCCCCCGAACAGGTGTGGCTGTCTTCATAACGCGCATGAATGATTACATTGGAGTCCTTGACCTCCACCATTTCGGGACACCACCAGCAGGCTTGCTGCGGCTTGCTTTCATCGTTGCTTTCCCAGCGAATCGCGTGCGGGGAAGTTGTCCAAATCTCTTTTTGCCCGGTGTAATTTTCGCCGAATCGAATGTTTTGGTTGAGCGCATCCCCCTCAAAATCATCCTCGAAAACCATATACCAGCCGTCTTCGCCGAGCGTTGGAAGCGACAGATCAAAGCCCATCTCTTGCCAGTTTGCCTGTGTGTTGCTCTTGCTGTGCTTGAGACACACCGTTACAACAACTGCGGCAAGAACCAGACAAACCAAAACGGCGATCCCGATTAAAATATATGTTTTTTTCATAATTGAACCCTCCGCACGAAAATCTAATTGTATCGTATCGAAAAATACGCGAAAAGTCAACAGAAAGCCGCGCGAAACCGCGGGATTTTCAGCGGTTTTTCAGTTGAATTCACCGTGCGCTTATGGTAATATAGTATCCGGTCGCCGATTTGGCGAAGCTGAATTTATAAGGAGGCAGTTTTATGAAGATTTTGGCGCTGGAAAGCTCGTGCGATGAGACCGCCGCAGCCATAGTGGAAAACGGCAGAACGGTACTTTCTTCTGTTGTGGCTACCCAAATCGAGCGGCATAAAATCTTTGGGGGCGTTGTGCCCGAAATTGCTTCCCGTATGCATGCAGAAGCGATTTCCGAGGTGACCCGGCAGGCACTCGAACAAGCATCCTGCAAACTTACGGATATAGATGCGATTGCCGTGACCTATGCGCCGGGGCTTATCGGTGCGCTTTTGGTTGGTGTCAATTACGCCAAAGGCTTGTCTCTCTCTTCCGGTCTGCCGCTTGTACCGGTGCATCATCTGCGTTCGCACATTGCCGCAAATTATATCACACACCCCGATTTAGAGCCGCCGTTTCTTTGCTTGGTGGTTTCCGGCGGCAATACGCTGCTTGTGCATGTGCGGGATTATACAGATTTTCAAGTGCTCGGCAGAACGCGTGACGATGCCGCGGGTGAAGCCCTCGACAAAGCCGCCCGTGCAATGGGTTTGCCGTATCCCGGCGGCGTGCATTTGGATAAAGCCGCAAAAGACGGCAATGACAAGGCGTTTTCTTTTCCGCATCCGCATGTGGAAGGCAGCCCGCTTGATTTTAGCTTCTCCGGATTAAAAACCTCTGTTGTGAATATAATACATAATGCCGGGCAAAAAGGGGAGGCAGTTCCCGTTCCCGATTTGGGGGCGTCTTTCTTGCGCGCGGTGGTGAATTCGCTGGTCAGCAATACAGAAAAAGCATTGCAAAGCCTGCCGGAAACCAAAAAACTTGTGCTTGCCGGCGGCGTCTCTGCAAATTCTGTTTTGCGAGAAGATATGCAAAAACTTGCAAAACGCACAGGTGTTGATTTGTATTTGCCGGAACTTTCCCTTTGCGGCGACAATGCGGCCATGGTCGGGGCGCAGGGGTATTACGAGTACCTCGCGGGCAAGCGCGGCGGAATGGACTTAAACGCCTTTGCCACCATGCCGATTACGGAAGATTAACGAAAACAATGGTTTTTTCTCGACAACCAACCGCATTTTTGTATATTGTTAATCAAAAAGGCACAGAGAATTGACAAATTATTAACATTTTCGGTGTTGCTTTTTTTGAGGAAATAGACTATAATAAGGCTACAATGGAAAATTTCGGATTTTTGAATTTTTCTGTTATCAATTATGCAAATTTTTTGTCCGGTGTTTTGCCGGATTTTGAAAGAAGGAGAAAGTACTATGGCAGCACTTACACAGAACAAAAGCATTTTGTCATGGATCGACGAAAAAGTCGAGCTTGTCAAGCCCGACAAAATCGTTTGGATCGACGGCTCCGAAGAGCAGATCGAAGCGCTTCGCAAAGAAGCCTGCTCCACCGGCGAACTGATCAAACTCAACGAGGAGCTTCTCCCCGATTGCTATTATCACAGAACCGCGGTCAACGATGTTGCGCGCGTGGAGGACAGAACCCTCATCTGCTCCAAAAAGGAAGAGGATGCAGGCCCCACCAACCACTGGATGGACCCCGAAAAAGCCTATAAAATGGTTTACGATATTGCTCGCGACAGCTACAAGGGCAGAACCATGTATGTCATTCCCTATTCCATGGGCCCGATCGGTTCACCGCTTGCAAAAGCCGGTATTGAGCTTACCGACTCCATCTATGTTGTGCTCAATATGTGCATCATGACCCGCGTCGGCAAAAAAGTTCTGGAAGTGCTCGGCGACTCCAATGACTGGGTGCGCGGTCTTCACTGCAAATGTGATATCGACGCTGAAAAGAGATGGATTTGCCAGTTCCCCGAAGACAACACCATCATTTCCGTAAACTCCGGTTACGGCGGAAATGTTTTGCTCGGCAAAAAGTGCTTCGCACTTCGTATTGCTTCCTATCAGGGCAAAAACGAAGGCTGGCAGGCTGAGCATATGCTCATCCTCGGCATCGAAAATCCGAAAGGCGAAGTCAAATACATCTGCGCGGCATTCCCGTCTGCCTGCGGCAAGACCAACCTTGCAATGCTTATCCCGCCGGAAGGCTATCGCAAGAAAGGTTACAAAGTTTGGTGTGTCGGCGACGATATTTCCTGGATCCGCAAGGGCAAAGACGGCAGACTGTATGCCATCAACCCCGAAAACGGCTTCTTCGGCGTAGCACCGGGTACCAACGAAAAATCCAACCCGAACGCACTTGCTTCCACCAAGAAGGGCACCATTTTCACCAATGTTGCGCGTAATCTGGATGACAACACCGTTTGGTGGGAAGGTCTTGACAAGAACCCGCCTGTAAACGCAGAAGAGTGGACCGGCAACAAGGTCAACGGTCCGGAATATAAGGCTGAGGGTAAAAACCTTGCACACCCGAACAGTCGCTTCACCGCACCTGCAGTCAACTGCCCGTGCATCAGCTCTGAATTTGAAAATCCGGAAGGTGTTCCGATTTCCGCATTCGTGTTCGGCGGCCGCCGTGCAAAGCTTGCTCCGCTGGTTTATCAGTCAAGAGACTGGAACCATGGTGTGTTCGTTGGCTCCATCATGGCGTCTGAAACCACCGCTGCTGCGGCCGGTGCGGTAGGCGTTGTCCGTCGTGACCCGATGGCTATGCTTCCGTTCTGCGGCTACAACATGGGTGACTATTGGAAACACTGGATCGAAATCGGCAAGACCCTTGACCCGGATAAAGCACCGAAGATCTTCAATGTTAACTGGTTCCGTAAGGATGACGAAGGCAACTTCATGTGGCCGGGCTTCGGCGACAACCTTCGCGTTCTTGAATGGATCCTGAAACGCTGCGACGGCGAAGTCGACGCGAAGGAAACCGCAATCGGCTACATTCCGTATGCGAAAGACATCAACATTGAAGGCCTTGAGGGCGAGGTTTCTCTGGAATCTCTTGAAAGCATTTTGGATGTGGATAAGAGCCTGTGGGCAAACGAAACAGACGGCATTGCAGAGTTCTATCAGAAATTCGGCGACAAACTGCCGAAGGAGCTTGCCGACGAGCTGGATACCCTGAAAGCAAACCTGAAATAAGTCCTTTAAAAAACCGCCGGTGCTTTAAAAGCATCGGCGGCTTTTGCTTTTAAAATGGCTTTGTCATTTTTGATTCTTTTGTATAGAATAATAAGAGAACCAAAGAAAGGACGAAATTTATGCAGCCGGTTTTGCTGACCGCGCTTGGCGTCGGCGGTTCTACCGTCATTGGCGCCTTGCTCGGTTTTCTTTTTAACAAGATTCCGCATAAATGGAATGATGCAATTTTAAGCTTTGCGGCAGGCGTCATGTTTGCCGCAGCAACGGTGGGGCTGATTTTACCCGCGGCCGAACGAACAGGGCTTCGCGGCATTTGGCAGGTCGTGCTCGGCATTTTGGTCGGCGCGGTGTTTCTCAATTTAATGGATTTGCTTGTGCCGCATCTGCACAAGCTTTCAGGACTTCAGGAGTCGGAACACCACAATAACCCGACCGTTAACCGCGTGCTTTTATTTGTGCTGGCAATCGCAATTCACAATCTGCCCGAAGGCATGGCGGCAGGGGTCTCCTTCGGCGGAGAAGATACCGGACAGGCGCTTTCGGTTGCCGCCGGTATCATGCTGCAAAACATACCGGAGGGTATGGTGCTCATTTCCCCGATGCTGCTTGCCGGTATCAGCCGCCCGCGCACCTTTTTCATTGCGCTCGCTACGAGTCTAATTGAAGTTGCCGGTACCTTTATCGGCTATGCGGCGGGCACGGCCTCTGAAGTGCTTTTGCCGTTTGCACTTTCGTTCGCGGGCGGAACAATGCTTTATGTGATTTGCGACGAAATGATACCCGACACCCATGCGCACGGTTATGAACGACTGGCTACCTATTCGCTGATTGTCGGTTTTATTCTGATGATTGTCCTGCAGGCAGCCGTAGCATAAAAGAAACAGACAGTGAAAATTTCACTGTCTGTTTTTTACTTGAAAATATTATTTTTTACGCGGGTAAGGCTCTTTTTCATCGGTTAGTCCGGCAAGGTAGTCCATGCTGGTGTTTAGCGCGACGGCCAGCTTTTTACATTGTTCAAAAGTAAAATATCGTTTGCCATTTTCGATTTTAGAATAATCGCTTTGATCTATTCCGGTCATCAGCTGAATTTTGATTTGTGTATAGCCTCTTTCTTTTCGAAGCGCCTTAATTCGATTCATAGCATCACCCAACACTATTATGTCAATTTGCCCTATTGAAAATAGGGTGAAATTGACCTATAATGTGGTCGGAGGTGATAAAATGGCAGAATTTTGTTTGGACTGTTGGAATCGGCTGAATCATACAAGTTACACAGAGCGAGATTTCATACGGTCAGAAGAACTTGAATTATGTGAAGGGTGTGCAAAGTTTAAGCCGATAATTTTAGCTGAGCGAAAAACGCAATCGCTTTGGCATAAAATCTTGTTTTTTGATTTTTTTGATTAAATATTAAAACAGACAGTGAAAAATTCACTGTCTGTTTCTTTTGTTATTATAATACTTTCCGCATGACAAAGTTTTCTAAAGTTTCTCCGTCTCGCACAACGGTTTGCGCCTGAACAAGGCGAAAGCCTTGCTTTGCAAAAAATGGCTTTGCTGTGCGGCTCGCGTGCGTTTCAAGCTCCGAAATTTTCCGCTGTCTCGCAAACGCTTCCAGTTCGTGCAAAAGCGCTGAGCCAATGCCGCGCCCTTGAAAATCACGGTGTACATAAAGCCGGTCTAAATAATCGCCGTCTAAATCTGCAAAGCCGACAATTCGTGCGCCAAGCGCGGCAACAAGTGTTTTATGCTCTGAAAGGGTGCGTTCCCAGCGCGCCCGGTCGTTGGCGCTGTTCGCCCATGCGTCTGTTTGCGCAAGGGTGTAATCTCTGCGGCATACTGTGCGAACGGTGTCGCCAAACAGGCGGAGAATCTCGTCTGTGTCTTCTTGTCGGAACGCTCGAAGCCGTAAAAGCTGCCGGTCTAAATCCTTCAAAATGCGTTCCTGCTGTGCAGAAAAGGAATCGTCTGTAACATAGCAGGGGAGGCCCGTTTCAAAACAGCGCTTTTGGGTTTCTCGGTTGCCGGCAAGACAAGTGGATTGCTCGTAATCGCCGGTCACGCGCTGTTCAATAGCGCTCTCAAACGGCAAGATATACTCGTTAAAATGGGCTTGGATGTAACTGTCAGAAAAGGCAAGATAAAGTGCATAGGCGTCCTTGTTCTGCTGCACATAGTCCGCCACATCGCTTTGCGGCAGATAACAGCCTTCCAAAATCAGATGCTGTTCGTTTTCTAAACAGGTGTCTGCCATGCCTTTTACGATTGGCCACAAAATCTCGGCAATCTTTTCATCGCTGTCTGTCGGGGAAAAACCGCAGTCTGCTTTTCCCCGGAAAAGCCCCATTTTAATATGGTCCAGGCTGCATGCCGGCATGTGATAGCGTTCGATAAGCGCCTGCATCAGCAAGGTTTTTCCTGTGTGACTTTCGCCGCCGATGAATAAAATCATCCCTGTGCCTCCGGGAGCTTTTCGATTCTGTATATCTCTGACGCGAACGCATGTGTGAATTTTGCGTGGAACCCGCAATGCATCAGCACCCCGCCCGAAGCGGTGAATTCTTCGCCGGAAGAATGAACGCGGTACATGGCGTCCGGGCAAAGACCTTTTAAGCGAATGGTTACAAAGCGGTCAGCAAAAAATGTAGTCGGTTGTGTGCAGACAAACAAAACGCTGTTTTCCCGGTTTTTGTCTACATATTGCGTCATAGAAATGCGGTCTGCGCGCCCGTTTGTCAGACGATAGAGTTTTCCGAACTGCACAAGCGGGCGAAGCTCTTTATAAAGCGCAATATATTTTGCGCAGGTTTTCAGTTCTTCGTCAGTGTATTCCAGCAGATTGCCGCCGAGCGACAAAGAGCCCTGCATGGATACATTGAACCGATAGTCGAGCGAAGTCGGGCGCGAGGTGCGGTTCATGTCTGTTACCCACGCGCGCATGCATTTGATGGGATACAGGTAGCTGTATCCGTGCTGAATGACCAACCGGTCCACAGGGTCCGTGTTGTCGGAAGTCCAAACCATGTCAAAGTGCTGCATTGCGCCGAAATCCACGCGCCCGCCGCCGGAAGCGCAGGCCTCAAACTGCACATCGGGGTGCTTTTCGCGCAGCCGGTCTACAATCGAATATACAGCGAGTGTGTGCCGGTACCAAAGCTCCTGCGGATTTTCCAAATTCTCTGCACCGGTTTCCGAAAACGGACGGTTCATATCCCATTTGATATAGCTGATGTCATAGGCGTTCAGCAAGTTGTCCATGCAAGTGAAAACATAGTCCTGCACATCAGGTCTTGTCATGTTGAGCACCAGCTGCCAGCGCAGCTCGCTTGGCTCTCTTGCAGGGTAGTGATATGCCCAGTCCGGGTGCTTTCTACATAAATCAGAATCCGGATTGACCATTTCCGGCTCAAACCAAATGCCGAATTTCATGCCCAGCGCGTGAACGCCATCAATCAGGGGCTTTAAGCCGTTCGGAAATTTTACCGGGTTTACGACCCAGTCACCAAGCCCCGCGTGGTCATCCTTGCGCTCGCCGAACCAACCGTCGTCCATAACAAAAAGTTCGCAGCCGAGCGAAGCGGCGATTTTCGCCAGCCGAAGCTGCCCTTCCTCGCTGACATCAAATTCCGTTGCCTCCCAGCTGTTGTAAAGCACCGGCAACGGTTCGTTCTTAAATCTTTCGGGCAAAATATGTGCAACGGCAAAACGGTGCATTTCATGGCTCATCGCGGCAAATCCTTTGGTATATCCGCAATAAACCGGCGGCGCGCAGAAGCTTTCGTCCGGGTGCAGGATATATGAAAAATCAAAATCCTGCAAACCGATTACAGCATGCGTCAGCCCTGCAAAATTGCGTTCTGCTGAAATTTTGAAATTGCCGGTGAAGCCAAGAGCGGCGAAAAAGACATCGCCGGCCTCCTCTGTTGCATTTTGCGAAAAGATAACCGACGGGTTTTGGCAATGCCCGGTAAGGCCGCGGCGGCTTTCAAACACCATGCTGCCGCCTTTCAGCACTTCTTCAGCCTTTCTGAATTCCGCCGACCAGCTTCCGTTAAAATTCAAAACGGAGTACGGCTCGCGGGAGGGGAGGTGCAGCTGTGCCGAAGCGGCTTTGTGCAGCACGATATCTTTGTCGCCTGTGTTGGTGATTTCAACATAGCGTGTCAGAATGTCAGAATCCGGCTGTACTTTATAAATCAGTTTGACCGATAACGGGTAATGCCGGTCTTTGCAAAAAATGGTCAGGGTGTCGTCTGCCAAGGTGTAACGCTCAAAGGCAAGCACCGTTTCCCGGCAGCCGTCGGCAAAGGTACATTTTAATGCACATTCCCGGTAATAGGTGCCGCCGAAAGGCGCATATTCCCGCTTGTCAAATTCAGACGCGGGGTGCTGGGAAACCTCTTCCCGGTAGTGCGGCACAGTGTAATCCATTTGCGGGCACTTTTCGCCCCAATGTATATGCTGTAATTCGCCGTTTGAAACCCCAAAAGCATAGTGCGTGTTTGGTGTTTCCAAAATAAAACAGTTGTCACGAACAAAAATCGGCATAAGCCACCTCTTAAAAATAAATTACGCGGACCGCCCGTGTTTGCAGGTTAATAGTAGCAAAAGCAGTCTTAAAAATCAAGAGCTTTAAACAGTTTTTCATTGTGCATGCAAAGCAAAACCGCGGCAGAAATTGCCGCGGTAAATTCTTTACTGTTTGGTGTGTTTTTTCAGCGCTTCAAAGCTTTCTTCGCTTAAAACATGCTCTATGCGGCAGGCGTCCTCCGCTGCAATTTTAGGGTCAACGCCGAGTGTACACAGCCAGTTTGAAAGCAGGGTATGCCGTTCATAAATGCGCTCGGCAATTTCGCGGCCGGGGGACAACAGGTGAATGCTGCCGTCTGCATCCACTTCGATATATCCGTTTTCGCGCAGATTTTTCATCGCCACACTGACACTTGGCTTAGAAAACGACAGCTCGGTGGCAATGTCCACCGCGCGTACATGACCTTTACGGTTTTGCAGAACCAAAATCGTCTCCAAATAATTTTCGGCAGATTCCTGAATCTTCAAAGCTTTGCCTCCTGTCATTCTGTTCTTTTTATTGTATCACAAAATCTTTTGTTTGCAAACCAATCCCAAAAAGAAAAAATTTCAATTTTTCTATTGACAAAGCAGTTAGTCAGTGCTAACATATATGCAGTTAGGCAAGACTAACGAATGACAAATCTACAAAAACTGGTAAGAGGAAAGCAGGATGCAGTATGATGCCTTTGACTTTTGCCGCGCCCGACGAGGAAAACATTGTTCGCAAGGTCGGCGGTAAACCGGAAACACGGCAGCACTTGGAAAATCTTGGGTTTGTTGCAGGTGCGTGTGTGCGTATCGTTTCTGAAATCGGCGGCAATCTGATTGTCCGTGTGAAAGACACGCGCGTGGCAATCAGCCGGGAAATGGCAAGTAAAATTATGATATAAATAAAAAATAGGAGGCAAACCAATGAAAACGCTGAAAGAGGCAAAGGTAGGGCAAAAGTGCAAAGTCATTGCGCTGCACGGCGAGGGCGCGGTAAAGCGCCGAATTATGGATATGGGCATTACCCGCGGGGTTGAGCTGCAAGTCCGCAAGGTTGCGCCGCTCGGTGACCCTGTGGAAGTGACGGTTCGGGGCTATGAGCTTTCCATCCGCAAGGCGGACGCAGACAAAATCGAGATAGAGTAAATCTTTTATTTTTTTAATATGCGGTTAGCGGAAGCTAACTGAAATACAGAAAGGAATCTTGACCATGCAAATCAAAATCGCCCTTGCGGGCAACCCAAACAGCGGCAAAACTACGCTGTTCAACGCCTTGACCGGTTCAAATCAGTTTGTCGGCAACTGGCCGGGCGTCACCGTGGAGAAAAAAGAGGGGAAGCTAAAAAAACACAGTGATGTCGTCATTACAGACTTGCCGGGCATTTATTCCCTTTCTCCGTATACGCTCGAGGAGGTCGTCGCAAGAAACTATCTGATTGCTGAGCGCCCCGACGCAATTCTGAATATTGTAGACGGCACCAATTTAGAGCGCAATCTTTATTTGACCACACAACTGACCGAGCTTGGTATTCCTGTGGTCGTGGCCGTAAATATGATGGATATTGTACATAAAAACGGTGACCGGCTGAATATTGAAGCGCTGTCTGAAGCCATCGGCTGTAAGGTCGTTGAAATTTCCGCGCTGAAAGGCACAGGGGTCACCGCAGCGGCCGAAGCTGCCATAGAAGCGGCGCAGGGGACAAAGACCATTCCGCAGCACAGCTTTTCCGGCCCTGTGGAACACGCGCTGGCACACATTGAAGAAGTTACTGTGCACGACCTTCCGGAAGAGCAGCAGCGCTGGTATGCGGTCAAATTATTTGAACGCGATGAAAAAGTCTTTGAACAGCTGCATTTAAGCGAAAGCGCCAAAGCCCACATTGAAAAAGATATTCAGGCGGTTGAAAAAGAGTTGGACGATGACGAAGAAAGCATCATCACCAACGAGCGTTATGTCTATATCGCTTCCATCATCAAGGGCTGTTACAAAAAGAGAAATACAAAAAAGCTGTCCGTTTCGGATAAAATTGACCGTGTGGTTACCAATCGGTTTGCCGCGCTTCCGATTTTCGCCGTAGTTATGTTTTTGGTGTACTACCTGTCCGTTTCCACAGTCGGCACCTTTGCGACTGACTGGGTGAACGACGGCGTGTTCGGCGACGGCTGGCATTTGTTCGGCATCGGCTCTTCTGCTTACGAAGAAGCCGTGACCGAATATGCCGCGGAAAATGTCTGGACGCCTGCGGTGCTCTCGACCGTAAAGCTGGCGGCGGATGCCGAGGTCGTTGGCGCAGGCGATATTCTCACCGCCATGCAGGAAAAGGATTTCGGTGCATTTGAAGAAGCTTACGGCAGTTATGCAGCTTCCCTCGAAAACGAGGGGTATGCTATTTCCGAAACCGTAGATGCGTCGCTCGAGGGCGCGCCGGATACTTCTGCATATGGCGTGTGGGTGCCGAGTATCCCGGTGCTCGTGGAGCGCGGCCTCACAGCTGTAAACTGTGCGGACTGGCTGCAGGGCCTTATTTTAGACGGTATTGTCGCCGGCGTCGGCGCGGTGCTCGGCTTTGTGCCGCAAATGCTTGTTTTGTTCTTCCTGCTGGCATTTTTAGAAAGCTGCGGTTATATGGCGCGTATCGCGTTTGTGCTCGACCGCATTTTCCGCAAATTCGGTCTTTCGGGCAAATCGTTTATCCCCATGCTCATCGGTACCGGCTGCGGCGTTCCCGGCGTTATGGCGTCGCGTACCATTGAAAACGACCGTGACCGCAAAATGACGATTATGACCACAACTTTCATACCCTGCAGCGCAAAGCTTCCGATTATTGCGCTGATTGCCTCCGCGCTGTTCGGCGGCGCGTGGTGGGTCGCGCCAAGCGCCTATTTTATCGGGATTGCTGCCATTGTTGTTTCGGGTATTATGCTTAAAAAGACCAAAATGTTTGCGGGTGACCCTGCGCCGTTTGTTATGGAACTTCCGGCATATCACTGGCCGACCGCGGGCAATGTACTGCGCTCTATGTGGGAGCGAGCCTCGTCCTTCATGCGGAAAGCAGGAACCATCATTCTGCTGTCCTCCATTCTCATTTGGGTGGGCTCTGTCTGCGGCTTTGCGGACGGCAAATTCGTCTTTGACCCCGAAATGGAACTTGAAAACAGTATCCTCGGCATCATCGGCGGCGCGGTGAGCGTCGTGTTCCGTCCGCTTGGTTTCGGCACGGCCAAGGCAACGATTGCAACGGTCATGGGACTTGTAGCCAAAGAAGAAGTCGTCGGTGTGTTCGGCGTTTTGGATTTCGAAGGCATGACGCGTCTTGCCGGGTATTCGTTCCTGATTTTCAACCTGCTTTGCGCACCCTGCTTTGCAGCAATCGGTGCAATCCGCCGTGAAATGAACAGTGCCAAATGGACATGGTTTGCAATCGGCTATCAAACCCTGTTTGCCTATGCAATTTCTTTAATGGTCTATCAGTTTGGCATGCTGTTTACCGGCAGCGGCAATGTTGTCGGCAGTATCGCGGCCTTCCTCGTCGCTGGTGTTATCGTCTATATGCTGGTGAAACCCTATCGGGAATCGCAAACACTTAAGAGCAGCGTTGCCCTGAAAAAGCGCAAAGGAGCTGAAAAATGCTGACATTTCTCTCTGAAAATCTTGCAACCATTTTGATTTCTGCCGCATTGGCAGTGCTTGTTGTGTTCATTATTCTTAAACTTCGCAAAGACCGTAAAAAGGGAAAATCTGCCTGCGGGTGCAGCGGCTGTGCGTCGTGTCCGTGCGCCGGTATGTGCCACAAGCAATAATCGTTTCCTGCTAAATTTTTCTTTCCTTGGAAGGCAGCCTGCACCTTGTGCAGGCTGTTTTTCATTCCGATTGACTTGTCGCTGGTTTTGTTGTATGATGAATTCTGTAAGTTTTTAACACCATTTTCGGTGCGTTTATAAAAGGAGAAATTACCTATGATTATAGCTGTTACTTATGAAAACGGTATGGTGTTCCAGCATTTTGGGCACACGGCGCAGTTTAAGCTTTACACGGTGGAAAATAACACCGTAAAAGAAAGCCACCTTTTGCCGACCGGCGCGAGCGGCCACGGCGCGCTTGCGGGGCTTTTAGAGTCCGCAGGCGTAAATACGCTGATTTGCGGCGGCATTGGTGCAGGCGCAAAAGATGCACTCGCAAAATGCGGCATTACGATTTTTCCCGGTGTTACCGGAAACGCGGACCAAAGTGTACAGGCACTGCTTTCAGGCACCTTGCATTTTGTGCCGGATGTTTTGTGCAGTCATCACCATGAAAACGGACACAGCTGCGGCGAAGATAAGCATGGCTGCGGCGGGAACCATTGAGCGGTGTAAAAGCGGAGGGTGTGTCGCCCCTCTCTTCATATCTTCCGTTTTGGCAGAAAATTGATGCGGCAGAGCAGGCAAAGCTTACCGCATCCGCCCAAAAACGCACTTTTCATAAAGGGCAGACCGTTTCCGGCGGCAATGAATGCACAGGGCTTTTTGTCGTGTGCAGCGGGCAGCTGCGCGCTTTTATCTTTTCCGAAACCGGCAAGGAAGTAACGCTTTATCGTCTTCTTTCGCGGGATATTTGCCTGATGTCGGCTTCGTGCATGCTTCACAGTCTGCAATTTGATATTCAAATTGAGGCACTCGAAGAAACGGTTGCCTATCAAATTCCGACCGACATTTACAAAAGTCTGATGGAAACAAATGCAGCCGTCGCCAATTATACCAACGAATTGATGGCGTCGCGTTTTTCAGAGGTTCTGTGGCTTGTTGACCAAGTGCTCAACCATAGGCTCGACAGCCGACTTGCCGCTTTGCTGCTGGAAGAAAAAGACCTTGCGGGGAGCAATACGCTTGTCTGTACCCATGAACAGCTTGGCAATCACCTGGGCAGTGCGCGCGAGGTTGTAACCCGTATGCTTCGTTATTTGCAGTCGGAGCAGCTTGTGCGCTTAACACGCGGCAAAATTGAAATCTTAAATGACGAGGGTCTTAAAGCATTGGCAGGGGAGAGCCTTCGCTGATACAATTCTTTTTTTATAAAAATTAAGACAATTCGCAGTTTTTCCGCGTCTTTCTCAAACGGGGTCGTTTCAAATCGGAAAACGACCGTAACAAAATAATTTTGCGAGGGCAGGGTTATGGAAGCAGCGGCAGCATTGCTGCGCCGCGCGGTCGGCGAAAAAGCAACAGCGTTTGTTTTAGAACATAT
Source organism: uncultured Eubacteriales bacterium (assembly GCA_949292775.1). GTDB lineage: Bacteria > Bacillota > Clostridia > Oscillospirales > Acutalibacteraceae > Fimenecus. The sequence goes on along the minus strand of CASFBL010000006.1, from coordinate 46,935 downwards.
TCCTTCTGCAGACGGTTTGAATTGCTATGAAATCGATGCCGGTCAGGGGAAAATCATTCTGCGCGGAGATACCGGCGTTAGCCTTGCACATGCGCTGTATCAGTATTTGAAAACATACTGTGGCGTGCACATTTCCTGGTGCGGCAGCCGCATCGAACTGCCGGACGAACTGCCGATTCCTACACAAAAAATCAGACAGGTCATTCCGCAGAAATACCGGGCAATATACAATTATTGCACCTTTGGATATTCTATGCCGTTTTGGGACTGGGAACGCTGGGAGCAGGAAATCGATTTTCTTGCGCTCAACGGTATCAATATGCCGCTTGCGCCTATCGGAACTGAGGCTGTGTGGTATGAGGTGCTGCAGAAAGTCGGCTTTACCGGCGAAGAAGCGCTGCAGTTTTTATCCGGTCCTGCGTATTACCCTTGGCAGTGTATGACGAATTTTGAGGGCGTTTTGCCGCCGAAAGATGCGTCTTATGTCTATCGCCGTTTAGAACTTGGCAAAAAAAATTATAGAACGCGAGGTGCAGCTGGGCATGTTCCCTGTGCAGCAGGGATTTTCCGGCTTTGCGCCCCGCGCCTTTGTGCGAAAATTTCCGAAAGCGCATATCACCTTGACGCGCCGCTGGGCAAAGTTCCCGAAAACGGCGCAGCTTGACCCGACCGACCCTTTGTTTCAGACCTTTGGAAGTCTCTTTCTGCAAACACAGAAAGCGCTGCTCGGCGACTATGGCTTTTATGCCGCCGACCCTTTCCATGAAAGCAAACCGACGGTGCGCGGCGAAGCTTATCTAAATGCGGTTGGGCAAGCAATCTTTACATTGCTGCATGATTTCAACCCGCAAAGCGTTTGGGTCATGCAGTCGTGGTCGCTTCGTGACCCAATTATGAAAGCTGTCCCCAAAGAGCACCTTTTGATTTGGGATTTAGATGGCAGAATTCGTCTGCGGCACGACAATTTTTCAGGCTATCCTTTTCTTTTGGGCAGACTGGACAATTTCGGACAAAAGACCTGTTTCCACGGCAATATCGGCCGAACGGCGGAAAACGAATTCGGAAAGCTTTGCAAGGAACTGCCGAACCTTGTCGGAACCGGCCTGTTTATGGAAGGCTCGCTTTCAAATCCGCTGTATTACGAAGCCCTGTTTGATGTGAAACCAGCAGCGAGCCGATGGATGTGGAACCGTGGCTGAAAAGCTATTGCCGGCGGCGATACGGTGCGGAAACGGAAAACGCGGTTGCTGAAACCGTATTTTGTTTCAGCATGTCTATGTGGAACCGCTGTATGATTCCGGCTATTCCTCCGTGCTCTGCGCGCTTCCCATGTTTTGTGTGCAAAGCAGCGGGCAGTGTGATTTTATACAGAAACCATATGAACCTGCATATATTCGCATTGCTTTGGAAAAACTGCTGGCCGACCGTGACCGATTTTACAATGTTTATACATATCAGTACGATGTGGCAGACTTGACCAGACAATTTGTGTCGAACACGGCTATTGTTCTGCACGACCGTTTTGTGCGTGCATACCGTGCGCGTGACCGAAAAGCGTATTTGCAGTTGAAAAAAGCGTTTTAAAATTTGTTTGTCCGTTGGGACGAGGTTTTGTGCAGTTTTCCGGAAATGAATTTTTACAAATGGTTAGACGATGCGAAAAAGCTTGCCGAAAATGAAGCGGAAAGCCAGTGGCTGGAAGAAAACGCAAGCGCGCTTCTGACCATTTGGGGGCCTTATAAAAACTCTGAAATTTATGACTATGCTTGGCGCGAATGGGCAGGCTTGCTGCGGGATTTTTATTTGCCGCGCTGGGAAATGTTTTTTGAAAGAATCGAAAAGAAAAACGGCAGGCGCACACTCTATCTGGAGCGCCTGCTCCCGCGAAAGGCCGGTAAAATCTATATGCGGGCAACGCCGTTTTATGCAAAGCTTGCCGATTGGACGGTGGCGTGGTGCCGCCGCCGCAAGCACGACACAGCTGCTGCACCGCAAGACCCGGTGGCACTGTGTGCACAAATACTTTTGGACTATACACAGTTTTCTGTGTAAAGCATAACCGACTGCAAAGGAGAAAGAGGAATGAAGAAAGAAACGGGATCTCTGATTCAGAAAGCGACCGACGGGCTGAAAAGGCTGAAAGCGCACTGGAAAACACCGCCGGACGGCTATTTTGTCTGTTACAAGGAATTTGTCAACCTTGCAATGGGCAGCGGCTCTGTGTCCTTTTTGAGCGTTATCATCAGCTGGACAACAATAGCCATTAATATTCCAATGATGATAAGCTATTTCAAAGTTTCAACCGGCTTTATATTTGTTGCCGGTATTTTGGCGTCGATTTTCGGACTTGTTCGTGCGCCGATTTTGTCCATGATGATCGACAATTCCAATTCCCCAAAAGGTAAATTTAAGCCGTTTTTGCCGTGGACTTCCATTTTAACGGTCGTTTGTTTTACTTTCATACCTTTTATTCCGGAAAGTTGGACCACGAATGTGCTGTTTCAATTCAGCATTCCGGAACTGCGCGTGTTCGCGGTTCCCGCGTCCGTCATTGAAGTGACGCTCGGCTCCGCCGTCATGTTCCTGCTGATTCAAATCGGCACATTTTTCTACACTTTGCTGACGCAGTGCCTTGTCGGCATTGAGCAAACCATTTCTCCCGTTTCTCAGGAGCGAGCCAACATCGGCGCGTTTAAAGGTTTGATTTCAAATCTGCCCAGTTCCATTGTAAATATCGTAATCCCGCTGGTGGCGGCAGTTGCTTTTGCCGACAGCGATAACCCGATGAATAACATTGAACTGTACCGCTGGGCGTTCCCCATCTGCGGCCTCGGCGGAATTTTGTTTGTCTTTTTTGCCTATTTCGGTACAGAAGAGCGTACCGTCGTACATAGGCAGTATGTCGCTAAAGTCAAATTCCGCGACGGTGCGAAACAGCTGCTGACCAATAAATATTTCTGGATCATCACCATTTTTTCCGTTGCAGTCGGCGTGCGCGGCAACATCAATATGTATTTGTGGATCTGCAACTACGCCATCGGCGGTCAGGCAGGTGCGGTTGTCCTTACCGTGTGCAACATGGTGCTGAATAACGCGCTGATTCCGGGCATGCTGTTGGGACCGTGGCTTATTAAAAAGTTCGGGAAACGCAATGTCATGGTGTTTTCCAGCATCGGCTTTGTCGCCATGGCGTTTTTACAGCTGTTTACGCTTTCCAGCCCCTATTTGATGCTGGTGGCAATTTTCTTCCAAAATCTGTTTAACGGCTTGAGCTACATTTCCAGTGTTATGGTGCCGGATGTGCTCGACTATCAGCAGTGGAAAACCGGCAAGCGGCTGGAAGGTTTCTGGCAGAACTGCAGTGCGTTTATCACGACGCTGTTCGGCTTCTTTACAAGCGCACTGATGCCCATTTTCATGTCATTCGGCGGCGTTGGCTTCGGCGATAACATTGATGTCGCGCTCAAAGACCCCACCATCATGCATGATACCTTTGAAAGTGTAACGTGGCTTGGTATTATCGCGTCGGTGATTTGCGTGATTCCGCTGGTTTTCTATGACCTTTCCGAAAAGAAGCATGCCGACTATATCCGCGCGCTCAAAGTGCGTGCCGCTGTGCAGAATTATCAAAATGCGGTTCTGACGGCAGAGGATATCGATAATGTCCAAAGCATTTGCGACTATGCAAAAGCAGAAAACAACGAATTTTTGTTAAAAGAGCTTGCCGGCTATGATTGTCTGGAGGCGCTTTTGCAAAGTGATGTCAAGCAGCAGGCATAAGGAGGGGAAAGTATGTTTCAGTTCCGGCGAAAAAGGCAGCGCGTTTTTGCACCGTGGGCAGCTATGCGCACCCCTTACACAGCGCCAAAGCACACCCTTATGGAAAACAAGGTTTGCTTTACCGTGCGTCCCGGCGCGTCTTATGCCAACCATTTGGAAATGTCCGGCTTTTTCTGTTCTTCTATCATTAGTTACGGTGCCGACGAAAACGGCTGCATGCGTCTGATGCGCCATGTGGTGTTTCCGCAGCTGCGTTTGTATCCCAATTTGACCCACAGCAGCTTAGACTGCAATTTTCATGGCGCAGCCCTGCTTATAAACGGCGAAAAGCAAGCGGAAACGGCAGAACAGTTTGTCTTTGACGGGATATTGCATGTATTCAGTCATTGCGGTGCGCTTCATGTGGAACGCAAGATGTTTGCCGCCCGTATGCAGAGCGCGTGCATGGAATTGCTGACCGTGGAAAACACAGGAGACGCCCCGGTTTGTGTGTCTCTGCAAAACAATGACCGGCCGAAGCTGACCGCCGCCATATACGGTGTGGACCGAAAGCGTTATCGGTACGGTGCGGTGCTGACCCCTGAAGAACTGACGCTGCAAAAAGGGGAAAAAGGGCAGTTTTGCATCGCCTATGGCGCAGTACCGGAAAACGCCGAGCTGTCAAACGCAGACGGCGCGCAGGCGCTTTGCGACCGGGCAGCATTTTTAAAAGAAACGGCGGATTTTTTCATTGTAGAGTCGCCTGATGAGACAATCAACGCAATGGCGCGGTTTGCTAAGATTCGCGCCTGTGAGAGCATTTATAAAACCAAAGCCGGGCTGATGCATTCGCCGGGCGGCGGCGGATACTATGCCGCGCTTTGGACAAACGACCAGTGCGAATATATCAACCCACTGTTTGCCTATCTCGGCTACCCAACAGGGGTAGAACAAGCGAAAAATTGCTATAAACTGTATCAGAAATACATTTCCCCTAAAAAAGCATTGATTACAAGCATAATCTCGGAGGGCGACGGCATTTGGCACGGTGCAAAAGACCGCGGCGACAGCACCATGTATGCATACGGCTGTGCGCGCTTCTTGCTTTCTTTGGGTGACAAAGAAACGGCAAAGGCCTATTTGCAGCCGGTTCGCGACTGCCTTGCCTATACGCTGTCTAAACGCAATGCCGACGGTGTTATTGAAAGCGATTCTGATGAATTGGAGAATCGCTTTGAAAGCGGAAAAGCCAATCTTTGCACTTCTTCGCTTGCTTATGATGCGCTTTTAAGTGCGGCGTATTTGGAAGAGGAATTTGGCAATGCCGATGCCGCGCAAAAGTACCGAAGCGAAGCGGAAGAACTGCGCAAAGCCATTGAAAGCTATTTCGGCAGGGAAGTAGACGGCTTTGCAACCTATCGCTACTGCGCCGAGGAATCCCGTCTGCGTTCCTGGATTGCCATTCCGCTGACTATGGGGATAACGGACCGCGCCGAAGCGACGACCAAAGCGCTTTTATCCCCGGCGCTGCGGCAGAATGAAGGTTTGGTCACCCGACGCGGTGAAAAGACCTTTTGGGACCGTTCCACGCTTTATGCGCTGCGCGGTATGTTTTATGCCGGGCAGCAGGAAAGCGCGCTGGAGCTGTTAGAAACCTATTCCAAAGCGCGGCTGTTGGGCGAGCACATTCCCTATGCGGTGGAAGCGTTCCCCGAGGGCAATCAGGCGCAGCTTTCCGCAGAAAGCGGGCTGTATCTGCGTATTTTCTCCGAAGGCGTGCTCGGTTACCGCCCCACAGGCTTTAACAGCTTTGAGCTCCGTCCGCACCTGCCAGTAGCTTGGCCGCAGTTCACCATTCGAAAAATTTGGCTTTGCGGAAAATGTGCAGATGTGTTTGTGCGCCGCAGCGGTGCGCATACTTATGCCATCGAAATCGTGTGCGACGGAAAAACATACAAGGCAAGCGGCTCTGAAGCCGTGTTTACGCTGCAATAAATGGTGCTTGACGCACAGAGCGTTCTGTGTTACAATACCGTCAAACGGGAATGAAGTTCTCCCACGGCTTTTGCCGAAACCGCATTTTTGCTGATGACTTCTGCATTTTTGCAGGAGCATCAGCTTTTTTTGTGCCAAAAACCTAATTTGGAGGCGTTTTATGCTTACAAGTCTTGCCTTGATTTTTCTGTTCGGACTGATTTTCGGCGCGCTGTTTCAAAAACTGCGCATGCCGCCGCTTTTAGGAATGCTGATTGTCGGCATCGTGCTCGGCCCTTATGCACTCGATTGGTTGGATGAATCATTATTGTCTATCTCTGCGGATTTGCGGCAGATTGCGCTGATTATTATTTTGACGCGCGCGGGCTTAAATCTCAATATCCACGATTTAAAAAAGGTCGGGCGACCCGCAATTCTCATGTGCTTTTTGCCCGCGTGCTTTGAAATCCTCGGTATGCTTGTGCTTGCCCCACCGCTTTTGCATATCTCGTATTTAGACGCCGCGATTATGGGCGCCGTGGTCGGCGCGGTTTCCCCGGCGGTTATCGTGCCGAAGATGCTGCGGCTGATGGAAGAGGGCTACGGCACACAAAAAAGTATTCCGCAAATGATTTTAGCCGGTGCTTCTGTGGACGATGTGTTTGTCATCGTGCTGTTTTCTGCGTTTACCGGCCTTGCCCAAGGGGAAAGCCTTTCTCCGCTGCGTTTTGCAGAAATCCCGGTTTCTATTTTGCTGGGCGTTTTGGTCGGCGCGGCTTTGGGACTTTTGCTTGCATTTTTCTTTCAAAGAGTACACATGCGCGACTCCATCAAAGTCCTGTTGATTTTAAGTCTTTCTTTCCTGCTTGTCGCGCTGGAAGATGCGTTAGAGGGCATTGTTCCCATATCCGGGCTTTTGGCAGTTATGAGCCTTGGCATTGCGCTGCAAAGAAAGCGCGATGTGGTCGCGAAACGCCTGTCTTTGAAATTTTCAAAGCTTTGGGTCGCGGCGGAGCTTTTGCTGTTCGTGCTCGTCGGCGCAACAGTCGATTTGCACTATGCTTACGCCGCGGGACTTTCCGCTGTTGTCCTCATTTTCGGCGTTTTGGAATTTCGCATGGCGGGCGTCTGGTGCTGCCTGCTTCGCACAAAGCTCATCTTTAAAGAACGGCTGTTTTGCATGCTTGCCTATATGCCGAAAGCCACCGTGCAGGCGGCAATTGGTTCCGTGCCGCTCGCTATGGGGCTTTCCTGCGGCAACATCGTCCTTACCGTTGCCGTGCTTGCCATTTTGATTACCGCGCCGCTCGGGGCATTCCTTATTGACCTCACCTATAAAAAGCTGCTGCCGCGTGACGAGAAAGTTGCAAAAGAATTTGCCGAAGCAAAAGACGCATAAAAAAACAGGACTGCTTACACAGTCCTGTTTTTGTTTATTTGGTTTTGTCAGCTCAACGCAAATTCCACCGTAGCGGTTTCACCGGCGGCAAGTGTAACAGTTTTTGTTTCCGCGCCCAAGCCGCAGGAGACTTCAATGGTCTGTGCGATGTCGGACTGAATGGTTACTGAAGCGGTTTTCGCCTGCGTATCCCAAGTGAGGTCTTGAATGAGCGCCTGAGAGCGTGCACGAAGCCCCTTTATAGAACCGCTCTCGAAGCCGCTGGTCGGAAGCGCCGGCAGGATTTCAATTTCGCCCGGCGCTGAATACACAAGGCTTTCGTTAATAATGCCGGTGTAGCCAATCGCAAAGTCCGTGCAGTAACAGCTGCCGCGGTCATAGTCGTGGTTGGTCATCAGCGAATCATAATAGATTTTGTGGTTCATTAAGTTGAGCAGCGCGTCAGTCAGGCTGTCTCTGTCCTTGAGGCGCGCGGCAATCAGCGAACGGTGCACGAGCGCGTGGCTGGCTTCGTTTTCGCTTTCGCGGTTGGCGATTGCCTGCTCGCAGGCTTTCACAAGCTCCGGATTATCTTGTGTTTCGTTGAGCGGCCAGGCGCAATACAGGTGGCTTAAATGCCGGTGCTCGTTGTTTTCTTCAAATGCGGTGCAGGCAAATTCCTTAAGCGCGCCGGTCTCATCGTACTGATACGGCGGCAGGTTTTCGAGCATTTCTTCCCACTGGGAGGTGTCAGAGTCCGGCATGACGGACTTCTGTACTTCAATGAGCATTTCCAGATTGCTTCTGCAAGCTGCAATGTCAATCGCGGTGTTCGCAACCGACGGGCTCGGGTAGTTTGCCGGATTGTTTTCCGGCGAATAGCTCGGCAAAATACAATAGGATTCGCCGTCTGCAAGCGCTTCTTTGCCGGGGGTGTAGTGAATGCCGCCGTTTGCATCTGTGTAATATTCCGGTGTGAGCATCTGCCGCCAGTAGTTCGCCGATTTGGTAAGCAGAGGGAGAAGAATGTCCTCCTTGAGATTCAAATATCCGCGCGCTTTCAAAGCGGCAATGTCCGCGTCGGTCAAATCTTCTTCGGTGAGCGACAAAACCGATTTCAGCTTGTCAAGGTCATATTCCCCGTTAATCGGAATCTGAATATCGCCGTAAGTCTGTAAGGTTTCGTAAAGCGGCAGAAGCATCCAGCTTGTTCCGGCGTTCCAGTAGCGGAACGGATACGGGTAGCAGGTTTCAGTGATGACTGCCTTGTCGCCGTCGGTGTTGACCGGCGCCTGAATGGCGTCTGTATAGCCGTGTGTTGCCTGGGCATTTTCTTCCCAGTCCGGCACCTGCCGTAAAATAAAGCAGGCGTAGCCGACCGGTGCTGTGCGGATGTTTTCTGTGTTGAGCGCAGAAGTTTGCAGATTCACATTGGCATCCATGGTGTATTTGCTGCCCCAGCCCGCGTTCCATTCGCCAATCCACATGCCGTAAAGGCGGCTTGTGGAATAGCCGGAGCTGCAAAGCGCCGCGTAACGACCCGAATAATAGGCACGCTGCGCAAGATCGCTTTGAAATTCTTTTTTGCGGCGCTGACCGCTGATAACAGATTCATTGCTTTCATCCGTTGTGCCGTTACCGAGGGTGAGCGTTACCGCATTAAACAGCGGCTCATAAATTTTAAGATGCGCCGACAATGCCGCGTCATAGCTGAATTTACCGTCGGCGGTGTATTTGTACGCTACCGCAATTGCCGTGTCTTTCAGTTCGGCGAGAAGCGAGTAGTCCGTCTGCGCGGCAAAATCGCTGTAAGCGCCCATGTCGTGGGTGCGGTCGGAAACCGCAATCAGATATACATTATCTGCATCGGTAATTTCAATCTGCGGGTTGCTGTCGCCGACATATTGCTCGTCTTTGACTTCTTTACCCTCTGTGATTTGTTTGCTGCCGTTTTCACAGACAATGTAGGTCAGCGTTGCATATCCGCCGTTTTTCAGCTCGCTGTTTTCATAATTCGGATAGTGCGCGATGAATGCAATGGTGTTTTCATCTGCGTTTGCAAGCTTTTTATACTGCAAATCGACTTCTTTGCCGTCACCGTAGTTTGCAAAAGTGGAAATATCATCAAAGGACAGCGTCAGATTGACCTTGCTGCCGGTCGAGGAGGCACCGATTTTGGTAATGCTCACGCCGTCCGCCTGGGAAGTAAAGGTTGCGCGTGTCCATGTGCCGTTTTTATCGGTGTAGCGCACGCCGACTTCGGCGGTCTCATAATCCGTGTAGCGGACATAATCTGTTTCGCGCCGGTTTTCCTGCTTGATGCGAAGCGCGCCGCCCGGGTGGAAGCTGTAAACATCGTCATAGCTCGCGTCGTCTACAATGTCCTTGCCTTCCACAATGCTCTGCTTGACGGTTTCCAGTTCATCGGAAGTGTCGGGGCAAGTGCGGGCGTTCTGATTCGGCAAAATGAAGTGCATATTTTGGAAAATCAGCGTGTCGCTGTAAGGCGAACCACTTGTAATAACACCTTGAAGACCGTTGCCGGAAATCATGCCCTGTCGCCAAGTTTTGGTTTTGTTTGTCTTGGTCTCAGACAGTTCGTCATAGGTCGTGCAGTAAGAAATTTTTTCGTTGCTGTCAAAAATGTCGCTGATGTCGGCTTTTTGCGTGCCGCAGGAAGCCAGTGGCACAAGCAGGCAGCCGGCAAGCGCTGCGCAAAGCAGTTTTTTGAACTTTTTCATGAAACCACCCTTTCATAAGATGATTTTATTGTAGCATATTTCGTCTTTTAAAAAAGCGACATTCTTCTTGACGAGATGTCGCGTTTTGTGCTATGCTCTTTGCGGTGGTGCTATGATTGAATTTGTATGGAATCAAATACGATTTACGGTTGCAGATGTTGGCGGCGGTGCGCTGCTTTATAATATTTCGCGGCATTCCCACTCTAAAAACAGTTATGAGCTGCATTTTATCACGGGCGGCAAGGGGACTTTGGAGACCGACACGGGCGTTTATAACTTAAAATCCGGTGATTTCTTCATAACCGGCCCGCAGGTGTGCCATGCCCAAACAACTGATTTGAATGACCCGGTCACAGATGTTTTTATCTATTTGCAAAAGGGCGATGAAACGCCTGAAAATACCTTTGCCTCACTTTTTCTGGATACCGGTTTTTGGTTTTCGGAGGCGTTTGACGCGGCAATAGCCCAAACGATTCTGCGCGAATACCGGGAGAAAAAGCCGGATTACAAAAGTGCGGTTGCAGGAGGCCTTATGCAGCTGCTCACGCAAATCACGCGCTGTTTTTTGCCGCCGGATTTTTCTGAACGCGCCGAAGCAGAAACCTTGAATGATAAACGGTTTTTACTCATTGAAAATTCGTTTTTATATGAACCGGATTTGACGCTTAAAAGCCTTTCCGAAAAAATCGGACTTTGCACCCGCCAGACCGAACGGCTTTTGATGAAATATTACGGCAAGACCTTCCGCCAAAAAAAGCAAGAGCGGTCTGGAAAAACATAAAAATATAAAAGCATATCAGCTGTTTTACATATAGCAAAAGGCTGCTTTTCAGATTTTCTGAGAAGCAGCCTTTAAGTTTTAAATTCAGAAAGCTGGTTACCAGCAGTTTTGTATGCTTTCCCGGATGATTTCCACATAGCGCTGTACTTTTTTCAAATCATGGTTCACCGTGTAGACATCGCGCTGGGTAATTTCTAAATGACAGCCCTGCGCTGTTTTCAGTGTCTTTTCAATGTGTGCGCGGAACCCGTCCTCGTCCAGAGCTTCCCCAACACCGAGAAAATTGGGGCTGGGTTTGCGGTGATAGATAATGTCTTTGCCACGCAGCTGCTCTGCCATGAAATCCTCATCGCACCAAGGCGAAATAGAAACTTTTTTCAGATTGTCCAAGCGGCGCACACAATCCCAAACCGCGCTGACCGGCTCGCAACAGCCGTAAGAGAGCCTGCCGAACAGCGCGGCAATTTTTGCATAGCAGGGAAAAATAAAGGTTTCAAACATCTCCGGTGAGATGCCGACCGTTTCCTGAGAGTCCATGAATCCCCAAATGTCTGTGGTGCAAATCTTTCCAGTCTTTTCCGGCTCATTCCAAAAGCACAAAGACCCCTGCGCCAGATTTTCAAATCCATGGTTTTGCAGCAAACAGTTGTTGTCTTCTAAATATTTAAAATAACGGATATATTCTTCCGCAATGCGGTCCATCATTTTCTGGAATTCATCCGGATAGTCATACATCGCAAACAGCATGTTTTCCATGCCCATAAAGTGCACCACATGCTGTGTGGGAACAGCATACAGACTGTTGCAAACCAGCTGAACCGGCAGAATATCGCCGAAAATATCTTCCAGCGCCTTTTTGTAAAGCATGGTTATATTTTTATGTATGACAATCTTGCTCGGCTGCATGATTTTGTCAAAATCCTCGTGCAGATCTTGAATCGGCTGATTAAACTGGTGTCCCTGCTCTGTACCGTTTTCGTCGGTAATCACCGATTCCTTGACAGGAATGTCAAACAGCCTGAATTCCGTCACATACGGTAACTGATAATAAGGCGGTATGACTTTGTCGTCATCAAACAAGTCCAGATTTACAAAATCCTGCAATAAATTGTATTCTACCATGCGCGCGAAAGGGGAACTGCAGGTCATCATTGGGTCAATAATCTCTTTTCGAAAGGTGCCGACCTCAATGTGAATGACCGGGCGCTCACCGCAAAAGCTGTTGTGGCGTTTCCAAAGTGCTACGCGCTCCAAATTTTTCGGTGAGTTTGCAAGCTCTGCGTGTCTTTTTGCAAGCTCACGAAGCCGGTGCTTTTCTTTGGGGGTACAGACAAAACTGCCAAGAATGCGCATAAAGAGACCTCCTGATTGATTTATGAAACGCTGTGTTTGTACACGCGCCTCTTATTCCCATTTGCTGTTTTGAATGTTATATAGCTCGCTTTCGCGCAGGTTGGTCAAAGGCCGCCGGTTGCACGGCCGCGGCTGCACCTGAAAGTTTTGAACGGACACATCCTGCGCATTGCGGACAAACAGCCCATATACAGGCAAATCGTAATAGGCGCTGCCCTCATGGCTGCGTATGTATAGGTGAGAAACCCGCGTGCTTTCCGGGTATCCGCCCAAATTTTCTTTGCCTTCGTAAGCATACCGCTTTAAGAAAATATGCAGCTTTTCGCTCGCTTTGCGGTAAGTCGCATTTATGTTCTTTAAGGTAACATTTTTTACAAGTCCCGTTTCTTTGCGGGTGTGAAACCCGGTAATCGATGCCGGCAGGTCGCAATCCGTGGCGGTAATGTCGGAAAGCGTGATGTTTTCAAGCTGTGAGCCGCTTTTCCGGTAGCCGAGCCACAGCAAAAACGGGGCGGTGATGTGCTCCATTTGAATGCAGCGCACGGTAATATTGCTGACTTTCCCGCCGTCGGTTGCTTCCAGTGCAATGCCTGCGTAACCGCCCGCTATGCCGGGCATAAAAAAGCTGCAATCCTGCACCGTGACATCGGAAATATCGTTGCAGGTAGCCGTGCCGATTTTAAAGCAGTTGGCAAGCGACATCAGTTCACAGTTTTCCACCAATACTTGCTGTATCGGCAGATTCCCGGGGTCGGTTTTCAGACAAACGGCATCGTCGCCGGTCGCAATGAAGCAGTTGCGGATAACGGTGTTCCTGCCGCCCATAATGTCAATGCCGTCTGAATTTGCAACGCGGATATTGTTGTTAATGACCACGCGCTCAAACAGCAGGTTTTCGTTGCCCTCCATGCGGCAGGTCCACGAGCCGGCCTCGTAAATTTCCAAATTGCGCACCGTCACATTTTTGCAGTAGTTGACTGCCAAAATAAAGTCGCGCGTCATTTCATGCTCGCGCCCCATCATAATGCGCTTGCGGTGTTCGGCGATAAAGGTCTTGAGGTGAAAGGTGCTGAGCGGATGAAACCGAGAGCTGTCTGCCTGCGGCAGGCAATAGGTCGCCCCGTTTCCTTTGAGCTGTCCAGGCCCTTCAATTGTAATGTTTTCTGCGTTTTCTGCATATATAAGCGCGTTGCGCGAAATCGTGTTGTTTTCGGGAAGGCTGTGAAATTCCCTGTTTTCCTGCTTGTCACAAGCATAAGAGATGTTGCAAAGCGCACTGCCTTTTGTAATGCGCAAGGTAACATTGCTTAAAAGGCAAATGTTGGCGCAAGTATATTCGCCGCCGGTCACCAACACTACGCCGCCGACCTTTGAAGCGTCTGCAATGGCACGGTTGATTGCCGTGCGGTTGGTTTTAAAATCCGATTTCGCGTCTGCGCCATAGCTGCGAATGTCAAAAATCTGTTCGTTTTCTTTTTGCGCGGGGACATACAGATATTTCTCTTTCGGAATGTCGGCAATAAACCAGCCGTTTTCGTCTAAATGGTATTTTCCTTCAAACGGTGTGCCGCTTTTATCTGCATGACGAAGTTTCCGCCGCGCAATCCCTGAAAAGGCAGCCACTTCGTCTGCAAACACAGTGAGTTTTCCGGCAACAGAAAGTCCCAAATATTTTAAAGTGTGTTTCAAAAGCATCACTTCCAAACTGCTGATTTTTCAAACAGCACACGACCAAGTTCTAAGCGTATCGTATACTATCCGCTGCGCGTTGTCAATGTAAACACGAAAGATGAGAATGTTCTCCCAAAAAAAGACGGCTGTTTTCCCAAATCGGAAAAACAGCCGTATCCTATTGTGGAAGCATAAGCTTAATAAGCAGGGGGAACATCTATTTCCAAATCGCTTAACGGATAGGTCACACACGGGTGGATGAAGCCGAATTTGCGGTCAGCTTCGCGGCGCCCGTCGCGCCCGTCGGCAATCTTGAATTCGCCGTTTAACCACTTGCTGTGGCAATAGCCGCAGCCGCCTGCTCGGCACTTGTTGGGAGCGTTGATGCCCGCGCGTTCCATGGCGACGAGCAGCGTCTCGTTTTCCTTTGCAGGAACAGTGAACACTTCGTCGCGGATATGCACGGTCAGCGTATAGGTCTTGGGGTCGTCAATGGCAAGGTCGCCGCAGCAGGTTGCGTCCTTGCGAACAGCCTTGACCGGCAGATTGTATTTTGCCAGCTCGCCGAGTACGAATTTATACATCGCCTGCGGACCGCAGAGGAAGAATGTGACATTATGCACATCCACATATTTTTCCAAAAGCGCGGCGGAGACAAAACCGTGTTCATAGCCTTCCGCTTCTTCCTCACTGAGCACATAGAAAATTTTAAGCCCTTTTTCTGCGAGAGCATTCAATTCTTCCGAAAAAGCGATGTGCGCGCGGTCACGAACCCCGTAAAACAGGGTCATGTCATAGTCTTCATCGCCCTCGAACTTGCTTTTCGCCATCGAGAGGAACGGTGTAATGCCGCTGCCGCCCGCAATGCAGACGATTTGCTTTTTATCGCGCAGGGTCTCATAGTGGAATTCACCGCTCGGCTCGGTCATCACAAAGGTGTCGCCGGGTTTTACATCCCCGCTTAAAAACCCGGAGAAGAAGCCGGCGTTTTCAATGCCGAGCGTCAGCGTGTTTTGGAGCGCTTCTCTGGGGCTTGAAGCAATCGAGTAGGGGCGGCTCACAAGGCTGTCGCCAACCTTGGTTTGCAGAGAAACATATTGCCCCGCACGGAAAAACGGAAAAGCGTCGCTGTCTGTGCGGCGGAAAGTGAGGGCGTGCATGTTCGGCGTCAGCGCACGCACTTCAGTAAGCTCAACCTGCATATAACCGGGGTGCAGGCGCTCTGCAAGCTCGTTGGTGCGGTAAGAGGTGGGCAGGGGGGTGGCGTCGCCGTTTGCAAGAGCCTCGCGGCGGTTCGGCACTAATTTCTTAAAGCGGAGCATATCCATGAAGCCGAAAATCTGTTTTTTGAAGTTCATTTTACCGCAGCCTCCTTTTTCAAATCACCGACAGTCTGTCTGCCGGACAGGTCGCCCGAAACATAGGCGCTGGAATATCCGCTGGAACGCATGGCGTAGCCGCCGGCAAAGCGAAGCCCCGGGAACAACGCGGCGTCCTCTTTCATCATCATCATTCTGGGCATCAGGCTGTCCCACTCGGCGGTCTCATAGCCGTAAATTACACCCTGCGGGTGGCCGCAGTAACGGGCATAGGTGGTGGGGGAGGCAACGCTGATTTCTTCAATGGCGTCGCGGATCTTGCAGCCGGTCTCCCGCTCGAAAACGCGAATCATGTCGTCAGCAACGCGGTCTTTTGCCTTGAAATAGTCAGTCTCCGAGACATTGCCCCAGTCGTCCGACATGAACATGGTGGTGAAATACATCATGCAAGTGCCCTCCGGCGAGCAGCCGGGGTAGGCGTTGTTGAGGCAGACAGTTGCCTGAACATGGTTGGTCTCAACCTTTTTCATCATATCATACTGTTTGACCGAGTCCGCAGTGTCATAGATGAAATAGTTGTGGCTTTTTATGCCAAGCTCTTCTGCGGATTTATTAAGCCCCAGGAAAAGCGTATAACCGCGTCCGGCAAAGGTGCGCGCGTTGGTGGCACGGACAATTTTTTCCGAAACGGATTTTTTGTCCATCATCTTGCCATATACCGTGTGGGGCGAGCAGTTGGCAATGACATGGTTTGTTTTGATGAGCGTGCCGTCAGAAAGCACCACGCCGGTAATGCGGTTCTGGTCATCGGTCTTGATTTCATCAGCTTCCGATTGATACCAAATGTCGCCGCCGAGCTCGCGGATGCGTGCGTCAAACGCAAGGCTGATTTCGTGTGAACGCATTTTCGGCATCCAAGCGTCGCGCGTAATATAGCGGATGACCATGGAGCCATAATGCAAAAAGCTCATACGGTCGCAGTCCACGCCGAGATAGCACCAGTAGGCGTTGAGAATGTCCTGTGCTTTTTTCGGCATGTGCAGCGCGTCAAGCACTTCGTTTACAGAATAGCTGCCCGCTTTGATGAAGTTCGGGAAATGCTCTTTCATATAAGCAGAATCCGTGTTTCCGTTGACGGAGTTGGAATAGGTCTGTGCGTCGCGCACCTCGTTGCAAAGCTCAAAAAATTCCGTGACGGATTTTCTCGAACCCGGGCAGTATTCCTCCATTTTGTTTGTAAAGGCTTCAATGCCGAACGGCATTTCGCAGTCATATTTTTTGTCGGTCGTAATCAGGTGATAGGCTTCGGGAATGCGAATCCAGTCGATTTTGTCCTCAACACCCAGCTCGCGGAACAGCGTGCGGATGTCGCCCGGCTCCTGCGGTGAACCAAAGTCGTTGAGTTCGTGGAGGCTTGCTTCAAATTCAAATCTGCCTCTTTTAAAGCTGGTGGCAAAACCGCCCGGCAGGTTGTGCTTTTCCAAAAGCAGGCAGGAAAAACCGCCCTGCAAAACGCGAATCGCCGCAGCCAGTCCGCCGTTGCCGGCGCCTATGACGACAACATCATAGGATTTTGCTGCTTCTCTGTTCATAATGTTCCTCCTTATATGATTAGGTTGCGGGCTTTGTCCAGCCAAAAGGCAAGCTCTTCTTCACTTTTGACGGCTTTATAATGCCGAAGCATGATGCAGAAAAGCTCGGTCAGCTCTTCGCCCAGTTCCTGTAAAGACGGTTCCCGGTAGTCGGTCGCAAGCATAACGCCTTGCGTATAACAATAGTATTGCATCCAGCGGTGCATATCTTTCGCCTGCGCCTCGGTCATTTTCAAATTTCTTGACAAAAGCTCGACCGTCGAAGCGTAGTTGACATCCTCCAAAATCTGCCGGCTGTCCGCGCGCTTGCGCAAATACAAAAATTTGAACAGTTCTTTTTGCGTTTTGGCGAATTCCAAAAACGCCAGCGCAAACGCCTTGTAATTTGTAGAAGAAAACCGCAGGTATTTTTCTTTCGCATAGGGCAGCAGCGCTTCTTTTAAAGCGTCTAAATTGCGAAATTCCGAATAGATTGGCTGTGTCGAGCAGCCAAGTTCCCCGGCAATGTTGCGCACGGTGAGCGCCTCGGCGCCGTGCTTCTGAATGACCCGAATGCCCGCAGAAAGAATATCCTCTTTAAAAATCCGTTTTCTCGCTGACATACTCGCTCCTATAAAATAACACTTGTTATATTTTGATTATAACCTATTAAAATCCATTTTGCAATAGCAAAAGCGAAAAATTGTGAAAAAAATAACAAAAATTTTGGAGGCGAATTTGATAAAAAACAGCCCACACAAAAGTGTGAGCTGTTTTTTGGTGCGGATAAGAGGACTTGACCGTCTGCGTCGGCTTCGCCTTGCAGACTGCCCGCTTGGGACACCCCACGCTGTGCGTGCGGTACCGCCCTCGCGCTTCCGGCTGAAAATGTGCCGCCGGCACATTTTCTAAACGCCGAAACCTTCCCAGGTTCAAGTCCTCTTAAAATTATTTGCAAAATCAAAAAGAGCCGCTAAAGGGAGAGGCTACATAAGGAAGTAGCTTCTCCCTTGGGCTTTGTAGCCGGCCAGATTGATCGGATTGTAGGTAAAATCAATCATACTGGAGGATTACAAAATGAAACAGCATTACACAGATGAAAAAACAGGTATCAGTTATACACTTCAAGGCGACTATTATTTGCCTGATCTTATTTTACCCGCCGAAGAGGAAGAAAGGCATATTGGCGTATGGGGACAGCGGCACGCAAAATACTTAAAGCAAAATCATAAGGTTTTGTATATGAATTTGTTTACAAGCGGTAAACTAAGCAGCCACCTTGCCGATGTTGACGAGCAGGCACAGGAAATGTTTTCTCGGCTGGTAAATCAGATGGCAGAGCGTGAGGGCGTTACTGAACAACTCAAATTGGAAAATCAAATGAAATGGGTTGCACGAATGAATAACATCCAAAGTAGGGCAGCAGAAATCGTGAATCACGATATAATTTACAACTAACTTAGAACGGCGGCAGGAAGAAATTCTTGCCGTCGTTGCGTTAAGTTCAAATACACATTGTGAGAAGTTCTCAAAATTCATTCAATTTTAAAAAATAAATTTCGCAATACTACTTTTCTGAGCATCGCTGAGGTTTTCAATTTTTTCATTAAATTTAATTTCCGTTTGATCAATACTTTCAACACAAGGCTTCAACCATTCAATTTCTTCAAAAGAAAACCCATATCGTAACATCCATATCTCAGTTGAGTCTTCTGTTCCATATTTGATGTACTTTGCCAACCGCTCAGCACGATCGTCTTGATACGCAAGATAATACTGATGGAAAACCGCATAGAACAAATCGCTCAGCTTAAACCCTATAAGTTTATCGAGAAAATCATATGTATCATAAACAATACGGTCGTAATCGACATCTTTACCCTTTGTTTCAGCAGGGAATAAGGGGAAAGTACGCAATTCTTTATCTGGAATATCACTATAGCCTGCTATGTATCTAACTGTCAGACTATCAGCACGATCTTGTTGACCTGCTCGTGACAATAATCGCCGTTGAGCAACATTGGAAACATAAGCATATCTCTCTTGACAAATCTTACTAAATGTTTTGCCGTGCACTTTCCATATCATTATTTTGATGGCGGAATCAAAAACAAATTTTTCTGCTGCAGTTAGTTCTCGGCCTAAGTACTGCTTGTACAAGCACTGGAAGTCCTCATACACCTCTTTTGCTACTGCATTAGGCAACACAAAGCCTGCATCAGTAAACATCATATCCAATAATGTGGGGACTACCGTAGTAACACTATCTGACTTTAATTTCTCAAGATCCTTATTTGTAAGATTATACTCATCCGAGAATTCCCCTGTTTTGATTGCTTCTTTGTACTCTTCATATTTTTCATCAATTTTATCGTCTGTGGTATCTAATCGAGATTTTGACGAAAGAGTATTTTTCTTGCGATACACTTTTCGGAATCTACTCATTGCATTTGGTCGCAAAATGACGCTGCCAAAATCAAATACTGGTTTGTTGGTAGAGCGACCGGCTCTACCAATCAGATTTTTAACAGAAAGTGTTTTACTTTCCTCGAAACGGTCAAGATAAACCACATCGAATGGCATATTGATTCCCTGCTCCAGTGTAGAAGTAGCAAAACAGATTTTACAGAAGCCTTGCTGCGTAAAATGCTCTAATATCAAACGGGCTGTCAATGGCATTGAACCGTGATGAACAACAATCCCACATCTCAGTTTTTCCAGCATATCAGAGTTATAAAACAACTTATCAGTTGTTGAAGCACCAATATACTCCTTTAGCTCATCTATCATTTTTATTGCAATAGGATCATCAATTGGTTGGCACATAGAAATATACCTCTGGAATTGAATGTATATCTGCTTGCTGTAAATATGTGACTTTGGTACATAGATCAGTACACTACCACCCTTTTTTAGTGCCGATTCAATGGGATCAAAGTTTGCTTCCAACTTGCGTTTTCCCAGCGTTGCAGGATCACTCCCGAAATGATAAAATTTTTGGTTCGTGGTGTCATGGGTATAAAAAATCTGTCCTACATTTTTTAATTCATAATTGCTGTATGTTGCCGTTGTATCAATGGTTTCGATGCCATTCTTCTGCAATTGCGCTTCAGGATTTTTGATGAAAGGATGTGCAAAAACAAATTTTGCATCAGGAAAATATTTTAGTGATCGCCTCACAATACTATCAAAATACAGACCTCGAACGGAGTGCTCATCACTAAGCTGTGCTTCATCAAATAGAATAAGGTCAATTTTTAGCCAATCCTTATTCTTGAACAACTCTCTTGCGCGTTCAGGTGTCAGTATGAAAATATTTCTGTGAATGTGTTTTGTGTTAATCCTATCAACAAAAGTCAGGATATTTACAGTTTTTGTGTCTACAAGGTTGTTCAGTCGGTCGTAGTACTCGTTAATGAGTGCCCTTGATGGAACAATGACAACCACATCATTAGAACATTCAGAAATAAGATGTCGAAACACAAATGATTTTCCCGTACTTGTTGGAGCTGAAAAGCTGAAATACTGCAAATCTCGTATCTTCTTAAGTATATCTGCTTGCATTGGCGTATAGTCATTGCCGAATTCGTCCTTGAGTTGCTGATGATACATCTCAAAGACTGATCCTGTAAGGCTTTCGATTTTGGGCTGTTTGAAAAACAGCCCCATCGTAGCAATGATTTCTTGCTCGTCTTTCTTGAAAAACTCTGGTTGAAACAGTTTGAAATATGATACTATTTCTAAAACCACCGAGCTATTGGGACCATTTTGATAAATTTCAGATTTGACATAGTCGATAATCTGCTCCAAATCTTCCCCTTTGCGGATTTTGGCAATGATATTGCCCTTTTCTAAAACAGTATTCATAAGTCCACCGCCACCAAAATGAGTTCTTCATATTGAAGTAATGATTGAAAGTCCGGGCGCTTCGTGATATTAGCGATTATTCTATCTGTGTTGGTAGTTTTTGCTGAAAACGCAGCAGAAAATCCCTTTCTTCCATCGGCCGCCCTTTGCAAAGCCGATGTTGTACAGAACGGTTTTAATTCAGGAAGATCCTCAACATCTTTTCCATCTCTGATAAAATCGACGATTTGTGGCAATGCCGATGAATACGCTGTTGTAGTGGCAACATATTTCGCTTCACCGAAAATAACCGTATCCGTAATTTTGTTTTGCGAATGAAAATCAAACCCAGGATTCCCGGAACGTTTTTTACCAACAAGTTCATCAAGAGGAATATCTAAATAGTCCAATTTTGATACCATAGTTTCTCTGGCTAATTCAGATACTACATACTCACCAGCATCTTTGCTGATATTGTCATCAACACATTTATCAAACTTTTCTTTAATATCATCAATGGTTTTCTTTGCACGGGAGGCAAATGCTTTCTGTTCAAAGTCTTGATCGAATTTACTGAGCCAAGACAAGTCCATGAGAGTACGCAAAATATCTGACAATGTTGCTGAAATATCTTCAGGATCTATTCTGAAAAATTGAACTTTTGCAGGAGAAAACTCAGTTAGTATCCTGTGGTCAGTTATCTTCAAGACATTCACCTCACTTCAAAATATCACTCAGCACAACCCAGCTATCGCTGTTAATATCCTCGGAATAGCTGTCCATACAAATGCACAGTTCTTCACTTTTTTCGTCATAGCGGACAATGCCACCCTTTAAGCCGTAGCGTTCCAAATAATCTTTCAGCACAGCGAATTTTTTCGGTGTGAAAATGTCAATATCTTGGCTATTGCCACTGCGGTCAAAGCCGCCCTTGGTCTCCACGATCCAAACTTCACCGTTTACGCTGATTATATAGTCGGGATAAAAATTCTTCTGCTTGTCCGAATTATCCGCATATACGATGGACAAATACTCATTGCCTTTATCACCATTTTTATATACCCATTCCACGGCATCGCACTTTTCGCAGAATTTCTCAAATTTGCGTTCTGAAGAGGAGCGAACTTCCGCAGAGGAAAGGTAGCCCCGATATACATTTTTCTTCATTTCTAACTGTGTTTTTGCTGTACCATCATAGGTAAACAGGCAGGACTGTGGGATTCGGAACGGTACCTTTGATACTTGACTAATATCAAAGGTAAGTTGTTGAAGATCAGCTGCCATCGCTTCACGCACCGTGTGCCGTAGCAGATCGGCGTTGTTGATAACAAATGCATAGACCTCTCTCGGTTCCATTGCGAGGATTTTACGACTGTATGTAAAATTGCGATCAAACAGCTTACGAATGATCGTATTCATATAGCTGTATTCCATTCCGATTTCCAAACCAATTTTACCCACCTTCTGATGGTACATATGACCGTGATCGTGGGTATTCAGCTTTTCGGTAATGATGACCGTATTCATATCTGCCGAAGCAAAATCCAAGGTTGCAGTTTCACCCGAAAGGGTATGACGCAGAATATCGGCACTAAATTCAAAGCCCGCCGCCTGCAAGCGTGTCTTGTTCTCTACCTTATTCGAGCCAGTTTTGAATTTTTCTTCAAAATACTTTGCTACAGAGAGCAGAGCCTTTTTCGGATTGCGGTGATCTGTCACCATCGTTCTCTGTTCGGAGGTCAGGGTGATGCCTTTATACTCATTTTTAAGGAACAGGGTAGCTGCTTCCAAAGCCCCTTTGCCGAGGCTCAGCTTGACACCGGCGGTGAATTTTTCATCGAAAGTGTAGAGATAACAGCTATCCAACAAATCTTTACCGTAGTGATGTGCCTCCGGCATACGGCGAATACGCCCAATGGTCTGAATTTCAAAGATTTCATCCATATTGTCACGAAGCTTTACCAAAATGGCAGCTCTCGGACAGTCCCAGCCCGTGGCAACAGCTTGCTTGATAATAACAGCAACAGAGGGCGCATTGATTTCTTCAATGCCCTCCAAGTTTTCGTGCATATCAGAGAGCCACACCGCAAGCTGACCGTTTTCATAGGTTACGCCTTGCGTTTCAAACCAGCGTTCCACATCGTCCTGCAATTTCTCCGATTTGTTTGGAATCTGCACCACGATCAAAGGATTGATGTCCTTTCCGGCGGAAAGAAATTCAGCACGGATTTCACGCTGCTTGGCATAAGCCTGTTCCAACAGATAGCTGGTTGCATTCTCCATTTCCACCTGTTGAGGAAAATCCTCATTAATTATTAGCATTTTCTTGATAAGTCCCTCGGCAATAACATCCGCTTCAGGAATTTCTATGATTTCCGCATTTTTAATACCTTTCGGCGTAGCGGAGCAACGGATGATTTTGTCCGTATGGAAATACTGGATGATTTCATCCGCCTTCACCGTGTTGTTCTGATGGCTTTCGTCCACAATAACAATAAAATGCAAACCGGCGTTCAGAGCGTGTTCGATATGCTCCAAGAAGTTGGTGCGTTCGCTGTCTTTCAGGGCGTTGTTGCCCTTTTTCGTCAGCTTTTCCCAGTTGATGAAACAGTTATCGTTTTCTTCAAAGCCGCCCGTCATTACATCGGAGAGCAACTTTGTCTGAGCGGCGTGGATATACTGATCCATCTTTTTCTTGCTCTGCTCCTCCAAATTTCCCTTGCCGGGGGTGAGCCATACAAACACGGTATTGCGGTAAGATTGCACATACTGGTGCATAAAATATGTAAGAATAATCGTCTTTCCGCTGCCCGTAGGGCTTTTTAGAATAATGTCACGGACAGGCTTATCCATCGCCTCAAAAAGCGATTTTACAGCCGATAATTGAAAGTTTTTCAGTTGCACCGCTTACACCTCCTGTAAATCCCGATAATAGTAGTCGGGAATGATATTGACTTCGATACCGTGGTCAGCAAGAGATTGTTCCTGCTCCTCATCAGGCAGCAGATCGTGCCCCATATACAGTTTGCGGCACTTGCCATAGGCTTCGATATTCGCCATAAAATCAGCAAGTTCTTCTTCGGTCAGTACGATAGCAATCTCCGCATTGCCCGTAAAATTCACACCGTTTTCCAATTCCACCAACTCACGGATATGGGTGAGCAGTTCATCGGCGTATTCATAGTACATACGATCCGAAATGGGGATGTAGTCGACCTTGTAATATTTCAGAGAGGCGGCGTACCCCTCTTTGTCAATCACACGCTTGATACGCCCATATGTAACATCACGGCAGATATTGTTTTCGTTGTTGGTGCAGAGGATAAAGCGACGGTTTCCACCGTCCTCGGCGTTCAGTTTCATAACAGCGTGTCCAGTAGTGCCGGAGCCTGCAAAAAAGTCGAGAATAGTTGCAGTTTTACTACACGACATCGTCACAATATCCTTGATGAGTTGAGTCGGTTTGGGATGTGTAAACACTTTTGCAATACCAAAAATATCTTTTAATTCTTGTGTTGCATCGGCATTCATTCCGTGATTATCCCACCAAGATTCCGCTTTGCGTTTTGAAAATTTTCGATCTTTCACAAAAACTCGTTGCACCGGTCTTGCGGTTCCGCTTTTACCAAAAATGATTCTTCCATCGGCTATCCTTCGCTGTATTTCCTGCTCGTTAAACACCCAATATCTTCCGTCAGGAGGATAATAAACATCTCCAGTTTTTGGATTGGTAACAGGAAAATACGGTCCTTTATGATTTGCTGATAAGTCTGTAGTTGTCCACGGTCCACGCGGATCATTGTCGGGGTTGCTATAATTTTTAAGAATATCTTCTTCTGAAACTTCAAAACCTAAGTCATATATTTTTTCAATTTCTTTTGAGTAGCACAATATGTAATCGTGTACAGGAGGAAGCCACCCCATATTATTACCGTTCGTTTTCTTTTTCCATAGGATTGTACCTACACAATTATTTGCGCCAAAGACCTCATCACACAATAGTTTTAACTGGGAAAATTCATTGTCATCTATGGACATAAAAATCGTTCCATAGGGTGCAAGTAACCTTTTCGACAGCGTGAGGCGTTGTTTCATAAATGACAGCCATTTACTATGGTTAAAACCATCAGTGGTATCAATAAACGCATCATCATATACAAAGTCTTTTGCTCCCGTATTGTACGGCGGATCAATATAGATAAGGTCAATTTTACCCTTGTGTGTCTTTTCAAGCAACTGCAACGAAGCAAGGTTGTCTCCCTCAATAAGAAAATTCATTTGCCCACCATTATCGATGAACAGATCTGCGTCCTCTGTCAGCACCGGCGTGTGGGTGTCCAGCACCTCGTCAATTTCTTCCCGGTGCTCTTCGAACACAAGCCCATATTTCTTCCCGTTCACGTCTTTTTCAAGGTCAGACAGATAGGAGAGCAGATTGCCCGTGTTCTCGTCCTGCGGAGCGGTAGAAATAAAGGTTCGGATTTCTTTTATTTTATTCAGCAAGTCCTCACGCTTTTGCTTTGATACATTTGTACTCATTTTGTTTCTCCTAATACTATTACTCTTTCACAATTTCTAAATACCGGTCAAGGCGTTCGTTTACATACTCTGCAACAAGTAACACCATATCGTCTGCTTTGCCGTCACGATAAAATGCATCAAAAGCATCATAATAGCGTTTACGGTCAGTAAACTTCACGTTGATTGCGGGATAACCGTTGCGGATAAGCTCAAGATTTAAAATCAAGCGACCTGTTCTGCCGTTACCGTCTATAAAAGGATGTATTCCTTCAAATTCGAGATGAAAACGGGCAATGCGTTCAATCGGATGCATTGTCTTTTTACGCTCTTCATTTTCGGCAAGTAACTCCGTCAATTTCGGCTCAATGAGAAATGGTTGTACCGGTTCGGTATATGCACCTGCAATTGTGACAGGAATACGGCGGTAAACTCCTTTATCTTCAGGTCTATTCATTAGTACTAATGAATGAATCGCCTTGATTTCCGTATCTCTCAATCTTGCCTTATTTTGTGCAATATCTTCAATATAAAGGAATGCGTCACGGTGCCCGACAGCTTCAAGATGATCTTTCAAGGGTTTACGGTCTATCGTCATTCCTTCAAGCACCATAGCGGTCTCTTTCAAAGTAAGCGTGTTGCCTTCAATAGCGTTTGAATTATAGGTGAAGTCAACCATAAATTCATCACGCAAACGCTGTGTTTCGCCTGCAGTAAGCGGACGCATATCGTCAAGTTTAACTTTTTTAATATCAATTTCAGTTAGTATATCTGCAAATCTGCCGCGTTTTTTTTTGTTAGGCAATTTTCGTTTATCCAACGGTTTTTCTGTTTCTGCAGGTATCATATATAATTTTCCTTTGCGGATAACTCCGTCAATTTCACCATTGGCACAAAGCAAACGAACACGACGGGTAGAGATACCCCATTTTTCCGCCGCCTGTGTAACTGTTAAATATTCCATCTTTCATACCTCCTGATTTGAGGGCTACTTATATAAATTTAGTATATCACAATATCGGAATAATTACAATGTGCTTCAAAATTATTTTAACATATATTTGCCGATAATAGGGCGTTTGACAGATAGTGTAACAAAATAGTATGACCTGCTTTTGCAAAAACTATACAGAATCTTACCAAAAACTTGATTTTCGGCGATGGTTTTGATATAATGAAATCCCTCTTGAATGAGAGTTAAAACTGAATACAAGATGTTTGGATTAGGAATGCGGTGTAAACCGACCAATGCCTGCGTGTATGCTAAGAGAAAATACCGCCGTCTGTACTCTATGCTTTTTGGTACTGTCAGCGAGTGAACAGATGAACAAACAGTCCCGTCTTTGAAATTCAAAGCCGTTACATAGAACATCATTTTGAAGCGAGAGCAAAACTCCCGTCGATTTTTGATGTCTCTGTGTATCGGCTTTTTTTGTTTTGTCGATTACAACTGAATGACCGTCTGAATGGGATATGATTTTGCGATGACAGCTTTCTCGGAAAGCAGAGCAAAACCACGCCGCTGAAAAAGCAGGGGCAGGAACGACATTCGGGTAAAACGGCAAAGAGAAAGATGATGTCCATAGGGATAACGAGCATCGGATTGTGGCACCCACAATCCCAATCCGCACCCTAAAGGAATGCGGACTGACTCAGGGGACACCCCCTGAATACCCCCTTACTAAGATAAAACACAAGAATGGAGATGATATTTTTGAATAAAGAAAACAATCGAAAAGTACGTATCAAGGTACGCTTATCCGAAGAAGAACACGAAAAACTGAAGCACTGTGCATCAGCATGCGGGCTGTCTCAATCGGCATTTATCCGTCAGTTATGCAAAGGCAAAGCGCCCAAATCACAGCCTAAAAAAGAGTTTTGGGAACTGTTAAACGCCCTCTATGATGTTCATAACGGCTTTCAAAAATGTAGCAAATACGAGCCGTCTGCTTTGGGGGTCTGCAAAGAAATTGAAGGTCTGATCCTCAATCTACAGGAGGCGGGATAATGGCAACCACCAGTTTATGGCATATCGAGGGCAGGCTGAAAGACCTGATTGCCTATGTGGAAAATCCTGAAAAGACAAGAGCAGAGACTCCGGGCTTGCAGCCGCTGTGGGATGTGTTTTCCTATGTCAGCCGCCCTGAAGCGACCGAACAGGGCGAATATGTTTCGGCTATCAACTGTCTGAAAGAGATTGCCCTGCAGCAGATGATTCTAACGAAAAGGCAGTACGGCAAGGAAAACGGATATATCGCCTGGCACGGTTATCAAAGCTTCAAGCCCGGCGAAGTTACACCCGAACAGGCGCATGAAATCGGCTTGCAGTTGGCAAAGGAAATGTGGGGAGAAAAGTATCAGATCATCGTCACTACCCACCTGGATAAAGACCATCTGCACAACCATTTTTGCTTCAATTCAGTTTCCTTTTTAGACGGCAAGAAATACAACTATTCCAAAACAGAGCAGAGAAAACTCCGTGAGGTATCCGACCGGATCTGCCGGGAGCACGGCTTGTCGGTTATCGAAAAACCGCATAAAGCGCCGTCAAGGCAGGTATGGCTGGATGAGAAAAGCGGCAAGCCGACAAGATACAATGTTTACCGTGAAGATGTAAAAGAAGCCATCAATTTCAGCCGCAGCCCCTACTATATGGAGGAATATCTGCGGCGGAAAGGATATATTACCGACTTCACCGGCAAGCATTGGAAGATACGATTGCCGCAGTATGAGTATTTCACAAGGCTGGACACGCTGGATGAAAGATGGACGCCTGAAAATATCCAAAGGACAATGGGTGCATACGCTTCCTTCGGAAACCGCAGGGCGACAATCACCTATCCACCTCAAATGCCGCAAAGCTTGCGGGACTGGTTTAAGCCTTTTCAAAAGACGAGCCATATTTACAAGCTGTATCTGCACTACTGCTATCTGTTAGGTGTTTTACCCAAGAAAACCACCTACCGCCCCACAAGCCCCTATCTCAAGGAAGATTTAAAGAAGCTGGAGGAACTATCCGAGCAGGTGCGGTATATGAGCAAATACGGCATTGCAACCTTTGATAATCTGTATGCGGACAGGGATAGATTACAGGGCGAAATGGATAAGCTGATCGCTTACCGCACCAAACTGCAAAACAAAATTCGCAGGGCATCACCAGCCGAAAAAGAAACCTTGCGGCAGGAAAAGTCAGGCGTTACGGAGAGGATAACGGAACTCAGAAAGCAGCTGAAACTGAACAAGGGCATTGAGGAGCGGTCAATTAAAATTCAGGAAAAAACCGATTTACTTTATGCCAACGAATACAGGGCAAAAGAAGCCGAACAAAACAGAAAATCACAGCAGAAGGAGCAACGGGAACGATGATGTATATAGATAATCAAGGCAATGCAATAGAAAAAACGGGCGAGATTTATTCTCTCCTCGACGGGATAACCGACCACCTTACTGAACTTACCAAAGAAGAGCGTATAGCGTGGTTTAAGCAAGGTATGTACCTTGAACCACTGAACTTTGTAAAGGAAATCGACGGCACACTCTATGCAGTAAGGGCCTTTTTCAAAGAGGACGCAGGTGAGAATATCACTGAAAAGGTGGAACGCATTGTTTTGAAAAAAGAGTAGAAAACATTTGATTTACCACATTAAAGCGTTGAATAATTGCAGCCGATATGGTATGATAGGTACACCTACAAATCCTATCATATCTGGCTGTGGAAAGGAGAACTATGAGTAAACAGTCAGAAAAAATTACTGCCCTTTATTGCCGTCTATCCCGTGACGATGAGCAGGAAGGCGTTTCGGGCAGTATCAAAAATCAACAGTCTATTCTTGAAAAATACGCAAAAGACAATGGCTTTCCAAATCCCCGTGTATTCATTGACGATGGTTGGTCGGGTACAACTTTTGCAAGACCTGCCTTTACGGAAATAATGGAGCTTGCAGAGAAAGGAATGATCGGAACGCTGATTGTCAAAGACCATTCCCGCCTTGGTCGTAACCGCTTGGTTGTCGGTCAGCTTTTGGAAGAAGAATTCGATCGTCTCGGTGTAAGATATATTGCCATTATGGACAACATCGACACCGCCAAAGGTATCAGCGATCTTGTTCCGATGCAGGACTTATTTAACGAATGGCACGCCAAAAACACAAGCCAAAAGGTACGCAATGTCTTTAAGAACAAGGGAATGTCGGGCATACCGCTTACAACCAATCCGCCTTTCGGGTATGAGAAAAATCCCGATAACAAAAAGGAATGGATTATTGACGAAGAAGCGGCAAAGATCGTCAGACGAATTTTCGCTTTATGTGTTGACGGCTTCGGACCGACGCAGATCGCAAAGAAACTGAAAGCCGAAAAGGTACTGACGCCTACGGAATATTGGAGCAGTATCGGCAGAAATTGCAGTAAGCTGCCTGCTATTCCGTATAACTGGTGTTCGGCAACGGTTGCAGATATTCTCTCAAAGCAGGAATACTGCGGAGATACGGTCAACTTCCGTAGTACAACCAAATCTTTCAAAAGCAAAAAGAAGATCGAGCGTCCGCAGGAGGAATGGAAAGTCTTTTTCGATACCCATCCTGCAATAATCGACCGAGAAGTATTTGCGTTGGTGCAGGAACTACGCCAGCACCGCCGCAGACCTACAAAAAGCGGGATTGTCAGTATGTTTTCGGGACTGCTCTATTGCGCCGACTGCGGAGAAAAGCTGTATTACAGCGTAACCAACAATTACAAGCGGGAGCAAGCCTACTTCTTCTGTTCTGCTTACCGTAAAAACTCTGAGGTGTGTTCCGCCCACTATATCCGTGAAAAAGTCGTAATGGAAACGGTGTTGGAAAGTATGCGGAGAATCCTGCTGAATGTGCAAGCCTTTGAAAAAGAGTTTGCCCGCAAACAGATGGAATGTTGCAGCGAGGACAAAAAGAAAGAACTTGCACAGAAACGTCGTGAACTGAATAAGGTGAAAAAGCGTATTGCCGAAATTGACAGCTTGATACAAAAAATCTATGAGGACAATGCAAACGGCAAGCTGTCCGATGAACGCTACGCTACGCTTTCAATGTCTTACGAGGAAGAGCAGCAAAAGCTGAAAGCGGATATCCCTGAAATGCAGAGTTATCTCGAAACAGAAACAGACAAGACCGAAAGCCTGCAAAAATTCATTGACAAAGTAAAGCAGATTACCGAACTCAAGGAACTCACGCCCGAACTGATACACGAGTTTATTGACAGAATTATCGTGTATGCGCCAAGATACCTTGACGGTAAGCGTGTTCAGTTGATGGACATCTACTACAACGGTATTGGTATTCTACGGGAACTCAGTCCTGAAGAAATGGAAGAAGCGTTCCAAGAGCATTTAGCAGAACGGGAACGCAGCAAAGCAAAAACGGCATAGCCAAAGGCTACACCGTTTCAACAAAACTATTATTTAACTTAAGATACAAAAGTCCTTGGGGCACCTTCCTTACGGAGGGTGCCCCAAGCGACTCTTTCTGATTTGGTGCGGATAAGAGGACTTGAACCTCCACCGAGTTGCCCCGACTAGAACCTGAATCTAGCGCGTCTGCCGATTCCGCCATATCCGCATATTCAGTTTTAAACGCCTTTCGGCGTTCAACGCTTGAATATAATACCACGATTGCCCTTAGTTGTCAATGGATTTTTTTGAGAAATTTTGCAGCAGAAATTCCGCCACGCCGTCCTCTTCGTTGCTTTTGATAACGGCTGTGGCGCGCGCTTTGACCTCGTCCACGGCGTTTGAAACGGCATAGGTTTCGTCCGCGCAGGCGAACAGCGTCAGGTCGTTTAAATTGTCGCCGAACGCGGCAATGCGGTCCGCGCCGGTCAGCGCTTTTACTTCCAGCGCGCCGTTCGCCTTGCTGGCGCTTTCGGCATAGACTTCTAAAAACCAGTAAGGGGAGTAGGTGTCACTGTAAAACGAAAAAGCGACGACGGGAATTGCTTTCAGTGCGTCGGCTATGGGCGCGAGTTCTTCATATAAATCCACAAGATTTACATAAACTGCGTGCTGGTGCTCCGGCACAAAAAGATGCTCCACGCGCCGAAAACGCCCCGCAAAGCTTTTTTCACGCTGTGCGTAAAAATCTTTGTGAATTTGCAGCTTTTGCTCTGTGAAGAAAATTGAAAGCAGTCCGTCGTCACCGAATAAGAACAAAAGCGGCGCTTTGTCATGTGCCGAAAAGACAGAGAGCACTTTTTTTAGCGCTTCGCTGTCAATTTCGTGGCAGCGCACCGCCTTGTTTTCTTTCAAATCAAACAAAAATACGCCGTTCATTAAGACCACCGGCGCGTTGAGCCGAAGCGAGCCTAAAAGGTCCCGTGCTGTCATAATGCTGCGTGCGGTCGCAATCGAAAATATAAGCCCTTGCGCAGACAACCGGTTGAGAATGGAAAGACTTTTTTCAGAAATATGCCCGCTGTTGTCTAACAGCGTGCCGTCTAAATCGGAAATGTAAAGCGTTTTCATAAAGCAATTTTCCTTTGCGAAATTTCTGCAAAAAGTATAGCATATTTTTTTCTTTTCTGCAATTTAACAAGAAGCGTCAGCACAGCAGGAGCAAACAGAACAACTTTCGGGAATTTGCTTAAAAATTTCAATTTCTCCATGGACTTTTTGTGGTTTTTTGGTATACTTATAAATAGCATATTTCCTTTTCCATGCAAGTTTCAGCATGTGCAAAAATTTCAAAATAAGGAGAATACTATGGAAAAAACCATCAGACCTTTTGGATGGCGTGACAAGATTGGCTATGCCCTCGGCGATTTTGGCTGTAACATGAGTTTTGCCTTTATCAACAGCTACATGATGCTGTTTTTCGTGACTTGTCTCGGCATTCTTCCCGAGCATTATGCTATCATCATTGTCGTTGCCAAGGTGTGGGATGCAATCAACGACCCGATTATCGGCGGTATCTGTGACGCTTCGCCCCCGCGCGGCGGCAGCAAATTTAAACCTTGGATCAAATGGGCGAGTCTGCCGCTTTTGGCGTCGAGCATTATTATGTTCCTGTATGTGCCTGACGCACCGTATGGCGTGCGCGTAGCTTTGTGCCTCGGCACCTATATGGTTTGGAGTGTGGCATACACCAGTGTCAATGTGCCTTACGGCTCCCTGCAATCTGTTATCACCAAAGATCGCCTGCAGCGCGTTGAGCTTTCCAACTTCCGCAGCATCGGCGCAATGCTTGCGCAAGCGCCGGTTTTTGTAATTTTGCCGCTGTTGGTTTATGATGAAAACGACCAGCCCAAAGGCCGCCTGTTTATTTATATCGTCGCTGTAATGGGCGTCATCGGACTTATCTCGTTCCAGCTTCTCTGCCGGCTTGTCACGGAGCGCGTGCAATCTGAACCCGGTGAAAAGAAAAAGTTTAATTATTTTAAAACGCTCATCGCCTTTTTCCGCAACCGTCCGATGATGGCGCTGACGATTTCCACCGTTGCTTATACTGCGCTTGTTATGACCGTGACCAACTCCATGCAGTATTTGTTCATGTACTACTTTAAAAATGCAAAGCTCATGTCGGTTGCGTCTGTTCTCGCGGGCGGTCCGGTCTTGCTTGCGATTCTTCTTGTCAAGCCTTTGGCGAAGCGCTTCAGCAAAAAAGCAATCACGACTTATCCGTTTTTGCTGTCTATCGTTTCCACGGGAATTTTGACTTTTGTCAAAATTCAAAATCCTTATGTTTGGCTGGCGATTTTTGCAATTGGCATGTTTGCAACCGGGTTTTATACCGTTCTGATTTGGGCAATGGTTGCCGATTGCATCGATTATCAGGAAAAACGCACAGGCCAGCGTGAAGAGGGCACCATCTACGCGACTTATTCTTTGTTCAGAAAATTGGCGCAGGGCATAGGAAGCGCCGCGGTTTCGCTGGCTATCGGCTGGGCCGGATATGTGCAGGCAAACGGTGCCAACCAGCTTCCGGGCGTTGCGGACAATATCTATTTTGTTGTTAGCTTGCTGCCGTTTATCGGGAATGTTGTTTGCTTCCTGTCTATGTTCTTAATGTATAATATTAAAGAAGAAAAGGATGACAAGAAAGATGCGTAAAGTTACAGTTTTTAATACCGGCTGGCAGTTTCACAAAGGACCCGAAAAACACGACCGCGTGCCGAAGCACGCAGACAGCGGCTTTGAGCCGGTCACACTGCCGCACACTTGGAACAATCTTGACGGGCAGGACGGCGGCATGGACTATTACCGCGACACCTGCTGGTATGTCAACACCTTAGAGATAAAACCGAAAAAGGGTGAGCGTGTCTATCTGGAGTTTTTGGGTGCGAATGCACTCTGCCGTGTTTACGCCAACGGCAAAGAAATCTGTGAACACCGCGGCGGCTTTTCCACTTTCCGCTGTGATGTGACAGATCACATCCATTTTGGCAAAGTCAAGCTCGCCGTGCTTGTGGATAACGGAGAAAATCAGGAAATCTATCCGCAGAACGCGGATTTTACATTTTTCGGCGGACTTTACCGCGATGTGCGCGTCATCACCGTGCCCGAAACGCATTTTGATTTGGATTATTACGGCACGCCCGGCGTTGCCGTCACCCCGAAAGTGCTCGACGACGGCAGTGCGGATATCGTCTTAAACGCCTATGTTTCCGGCAATAAAACAGGCAAAACTGTCCGCTTTACTGTGGATGGTCAAACGGCGGAAGTTCCGGCGGATGCTCCGTCTGCTACCATTAAGCTTCAAAACCCGCACCTTTGGAACGGACGAATTGACCCCTATCTTTACACTGTGAAAGCGGAACTTATAGAAAACGGAGAAGCTGTGGACTGCGTTGAACAGCGCTTCGGCGTGCGTACTTTCCGTGTGGACCCGGATAAAGGCTTCTTCTTAAACGGCAAGCCCTATCCGCTGCATGGTGTTTCCCGTCACCAGGACCGCCTCGATATGGGCTGGGCAATCACCGAAAAAGAGCACAGAGAAGATATGGAGCTCATTGCCGAGGTTGGCGCCAATACCATTCGCTTGGCGCATTATCAGCACAGCCAGACCTTCTATGACCTTTGCGATGAATACGGCATGGTCGTCTGGGCGGAAATTCCGTTTATTTCCTCTTTTATGGACACAAAAGAAGCCCACGACAATACCATTTCGCAAATGCGCGAGCTTGTGCTGCAAAACTATAACCACCCGTCCATTGTCTGCTGGGGCATCGCCAATGAAATTACCATCGGCGGCGAGCACCCGAATCTTGCGGCAAACCTCCATGACCTGAACGACCTTTGCCACGGGCTTGATAAAACCCGTCTGACCACAATGGCGCAGCTTTCCATGGTCGAGCCCGACAGCGCGCTTAACCATATTACCGATATCGTCTCCTACAACCACTATTTCGGTTGGTATTTGGGCGAGGTTGCCGACAACGGCCCGTGGATTGATGATTTCCACAAGGAAAATCCCGAAATTTGTCTCGGCATTTCCGAATACGGCTGCGAGGGTATTTTAAAATACCACAACGATCACCCGCAAGTGCAGGATTATTCCGAAGAATACCAGGCCTATTACCATGAAAAAATGCTGGAGACTTTCAGCACCCGTCCGTTTTTGTGGAGCACGCATGTTTGGAATATGTTTGACTTTGCAAGTGATATGCGTGATGAGGGCGGCGTCAAGGGCAGAAATAACAAAGGCCTTGTAACTTATGACCGTAAGACCAAAAAAGACAGCTTCTTCATTTACAAAGCCTATTGGACCGATACGCCGTTCGTCCATATCTGTTCGCGCCGCTTCAAAGAGCGCGCAACCGGTACGATTACCGTCAAGGTGTATTCCAACTGCCCGCGCGTGACACTCACGGTCAACGGCACAGAATTCGGAAGCGCTGGCGGCGACAAAGTGTTCCTGTTTGAAAATGTACCGTTGAAAGACGGCGAAAACACGCTGACGGCAACGGCAGGTGAGACGAGCGACACCATTACGCTGTTGCGCGTCGAAGAACCCAACCCCGAATATGAGCTGAAGAACAGCAACGCGGGCACGGGCGCTGCCAACTGGTTCGAGGGCGGCGAAGCGGAAAAACTGGAACTGCGCGAGGGCTATTTGTCCGTGCAGGATAAGCTCGGCGATGTGATGAAAACAGAGGCGGGCGGCAAACTCGTTGAGGGCGCAATCGACTTCATTGGCAAAAAAATGAACATGAACATCGGCAAAGGCATGCTTGCAATGGTCAAGAATTTCACGCTGGAAAAGATTATTTCCATGGCGGGCAGCCGTCTGCCGCAGGGCGCGCTGTCTTTGGTGAATGCCTTGTTACAGCAGATTCCCGCCCCCGGCAACAAACACCCGGACGAAGCGGAAAAAATGCCGTATGATGCTTCGTGTTTCAGCATTTACGACACCATCGACGACATTCGAGCAAATGAACAGGGGAAAGCGGCGCTGATGCAGTTCGTTTCCGGGTTTTCCGAAAAACTTGGATTCCCTGTAAGCGAGGGTATGCTCGGGTTGTTTGACGGCTTCACCGTAAGCCAGCTGCTAACGGCATTTTCGAAAAAACTGCCCGAAGATATGGAAAAAACCGCTGAAGAAGCTTTGCAGAAGATTCAAAAATCCTAAAAATATATTGAAATTGCCGGACAATTTGTCCGGCAATTTTTTTGCTTTTTTACTGTGAAAAACACAGAAAAAAGCTTGCGTAACTTTTTTCGTTGCGCTATCATTATACAAAAGAACTTTTTCGGGAGGGAACAGCTTGGAAAAGCAAAAAATCATAGACTGTCTCGAAAACGGGCGGACTTCTTTGGGCGTGGAATTCGGTTCTACGCGCATCAAAGCCGTTTTAATCGGTGAAGACCGTGCTCCGCTTGCATCCGGGGCGTTTTCCTGGGAAAACCGGCTGGAAGACGGCGTTTGGACTTATCGTTTGGAGGATGCTGTCGCAGGGCTTCAAAGCTGCTACCGCGAGCTTGCGCAGTCTGTTTTTGAAGAATACGGCGTGACTTTGCGCAAAATCGGTTCCATCGGTATTTCCGCAATGATGCACGGCTATCTGCCGTTTGACAAGCAAAATAATCTGCTTGTACCGTTTCGCACTTGGCGCAACACAATGACTGCCGAAGCGTCTGCGGAACTGACCGCGCTTTTGAATTTTAATATCCCCCAGCGCTGGAGCGCGGCGCATTTGTATCAGGCGATTTTAAAAGAGGAACCGCACCTGCCGCAGCTGGCGTTTCTCACCACGCTTGCCGGCTATATCCATTGGATTTTAACCGGCGAAAAGGTGCTCGGCGTGGGTGAGGCTTCGGGCATGTTCCCGATAGACAGCGCAGCTTGTGATTATGATGAAAAGATGCTCGCGCAGTTTGACGCCGCCGCGGCTGCACACGGCTTTCAAAAGCCGTTGCGCTCGCTTTTGCCGAAGGTGCTTTCGGCAGGGGAGGATGCCGGTTGCCTTACCGAAAAAGGTGCAAAGCTGTTAGACCCGTCCGGGGCGCTTCTGCCGGGTGTGCCGTTCTGCCCGCCGGAGGGCGACGCAGGCACGGGCATGATCGCTACAAACAGCGTCGCGCCGCGCACAGGCAATGTTTCCGCCGGGACTTCAATTTTCTCTATGGTGGTGCTTGAAAAACCGCTTTCCGGCGTTTATCCCGAAATCGATATGGTCACCACGCCGACGGGCGCGCCGGTGGCAATGGTGCATTGCAATACATGCACTTCTGATTTGGACGCGTGGATTCGCTTGTTTTCCGAAGTGTTGGAACTCGGAAATGCCAACCTTTCCAAACCTGCCTTGTATGACGCTTTTTATGAAGCTGCGCTGAAAGGCAAAAAGGATGGCGGCGGCTTGGTTTCTTACAACTGCTATGCCGGCGAACCGGTCGCGGGGCTTTCCGACGGTCGCCCGCTGTTCCTGCGTCGGCCCGAAAGTACGCTTACGCTTCCCAATTTCGCGAGAACACTTTTATATAGCACAATGGCGACCTTGCGGTTAGGCATGGACATCTTGTTCGAGAAAGAACATATCGCGCTTGACCGCCTTTGCGGCCACGGCGGGCTTTTCAAAACCCCGCTGGTCGGGCAAAAGCTGTTGGCAGGCGCCATGCATACCCCGGTTGTGGTGATGGAAACCGCAGGGGAGGGCGGCGCATGGGGCATTGCGCTTTTGGCTTCTTACCTGCGCGAGAAAAAAGCAAATCAATCGCTTGAAACCTATCTTTCTACAGAAGTGTTCGGCGAAAATGCCGGTTCGTGCGTTGAGCCGGATGCAGAGGACGCCGAGGGCTTTAATGCTTATATGACCCGTTACCGCCGCGCGCTTGCGGTTGAACAAACGGCTGTAAAATCGTTGTAACAGAAAACTATCCCGATGAGGTGACAAATATGCAAATGAAAGAATATGAATTTTGGTTTGTGGTCGGCAGTCAGTTCCTGTACGGTCCCGAGGTGTTGGAAATCGTGGCATCTCGCGCCAAAGAAATGGCGGACACCATGAACGAAAGCGGCATTTTGCCGTGCAAGGTCGTTTATAAAGTCACGGCGAAAACGCCTGAGGAAATCTCGAATGTCGTGAAAGAAGCGAATTATCAGGATAAGTGCGCCGGTCTGATTACTTGGATGCACACATTTTCGCCCTCGAAAATGTGGATTGACGGGCTTTCAAAGCTTCAAAAGCCCTATTGCCATTTTGCCACGCAGTATAACCGTGAAATCCCGAATGAAGAAATCGACATGGACTTCATGAACTTAAACCAGGCGGCGCACGGCGACCGCGAGCACGGCTTCATCGCCGCAAGACTGCGGATGCCGCGCAAGGTGATTATGGGCTATTGGCAGGATGAAGATGTTCTCAAGCGGCTCGGCGACTGGATGCGCTCCGCGGTGGCGGCGGCGTTCTCCCGCCGCCTCAAGGTCATGCGCTTCGGCGACAATATGCGCAATGTTGCCGTGACCGAGGGCGACAAGGTCGGCGTGCAGATGCAGCTTGGTTGGCAGGTCAATACCTGGCCGGTGGGCGAGCTGGTCGAAGAAATCGGCAAAGTCACCGAAGAAGAAACAGACGCGCTGATGCAGGAATACGCTGAGCGCTACACCTTCGCGACGGAAAATCTCGACGCGGTGCGCTATCAGGCAAAAGAAGAAATCGCCATGAAGAAAATGCTTGACCGTGAGGGCTGTAAGGCATTTTCCAATACCTTTGAAGATTTATACGGCATGGAACAGCTCCCCGGCCTTGCTTCCCAGCGCTTAATGGAACAGGGCTACGGCTACGGCGGCGAGGGCGACTGGAAAGTCGCCGCGATGACCGCAGTTGTGAAAGCGATGACCGAGGGCATGACCGGCGGTTCGGCGTTTATGGAAGATTACACTTACAACCTCCAAAAAGACGCTGAATATTCGCTCGGCGCGCATATGCTTGAAGTTTGCCCCAGCGTCGCGGCAGACCGCCCGCGCATCGAAGTGCATCCGCTCGGCATCGGCGGCAAAGCAGACCCCGCACGCCTTGTCTTTGAGGGACATCCCGGTAAAGCCTGCGTCGTGAGCCTTGTGGATATGGGCGGCAGACTGCGCATGATTTGCCAAGATATCGAAGCGGTCAAACCGATTTTGCCGATGCCCAATCTTCCGGTTGCGCGCGTTATGTGGCGTGCCATGCCGGACCTTCGCACAGGTGCGGAGTGTTGGATTTTGGCGGGCGGCGCGCACCACACCGTTCTGACCTATGATGCGACTCCCGAAATGCTCAAAGACTGGGCACGGATTATGGATATTGAGTTTGTCCACATCACAAAAGACACCACGCCCGCGTCGCTCGAACAGGAGCTGTTCTTAAACGACCTTGCGTGGAAGTTAAAGTGAGGGAAAAACGATGCTCGAAGAATTAAAACAGGCGGTATTTGAAGCCAATCTGCTTTTGCCGAAACATAATCTTGTCACTTTCACTTGGGGCAATGTGTCCGGCGTGGACCGCGAAAAAGGTCTTATGGTCATCAAGCCCTCCGGCGTGGAATATGACACCATGCGCCCGGAGGATATGGTCGTTGTATCGCTTGCCACCGGCGAAAAGGTCGAGGGGGATTTGAACCCTTCGTCCGACACCGACACCCATGTTGTGCTTTATAACGCGTTCCCCGACATCGGCGGCGTTGTCCATACCCATTCGCGCTGGGCGACCACTTTTGCTCAGGCAGGGCAGGGGATTGAAGCGCTCGGCACCACCCACGGCGACTATTTTTACGGCGAGATTCCCTGCACGCGCAAAATGACGCCCGAAGAAATCGGCGGCAAATATGAGCTGGAGACCGGCAATGTAATTGTGGAGACCTTTTGTGATAAAAGCGCCAAGGATATTCCCGCCGTTTTGGTTCACAGCCACGGCCCGTTCTGTTGGGGCACAAGCCCGAAAAACGCTGTGCACAACGCCGTTGTGTTAGAAGAACTTGCCTTTATGGCGTGGCATGCGAAAATGCTCAATCCCGCGCTTTCTTCCATGCAACAGGAATTGCTTGATAAGCACTATTTGCGCAAACACGGCGCAAATGCCTATTACGGGCAGAGTAAGAAATCTGAGTGATTTTTCTAAAACAGACAGAAAAAAAGACCGGTTATTACCGGTCGTTTTTGTTTTGCTTTTATGCAGAGGAATTAGTCCTCGCTATCTTCTTTGCGGCCGCGCTCGAAAATCGATTTCTTTTCCTCAGCCGGCGCGTCCTCCGCGTTTTCCGACGCCGGCAAAATTTCTACTTTGACTTTGCCGATGCGGCGTTCTTCCACATTCAAAACCGTGAAACGGATGTTTTCATATTCCACCGTGTTCATGTCGCCGTCCTGCGGCAAAAAGCCGAGCTGGCTTGTAATGAACCCGCCGAGCGTGTCATAATCGTCTTTCGGGAATTTAATGCCGAGCTGTTCCTCGACTTCCTCCAAGTCCGTAATGCCGTCTATTGTAAAGGTGGTTTCGTTGATTTTCGAGATTTCCTCGTCTTCGTTGTCGTATTCATCCTGAATGTTGCCGACAATGGCTTCCACAATGTCCTCCAGCGTGACAAGACCCGCTGTTCCGCCGTATTCGTCCACGACAATAGCCATTTGAATGTGCTTTTCGGTCATTTCCGAGAACAGCGCACCGCAGCGTTTGCTTTCCGGCACAAAATAGGCTTTTCGCATGATATCCTTAAGCCCTTTGGATTTCGGGAGCGATGTGCCGACATATTTGAGCAAATCTTTGATATAGATGATGCCGACAATGTTGTCGGGGTCCTCTTCATAAACCGGGATTCTCGAATATCCCTCTTCAATGGCGAGCTTAATGGTGTCTGAAAGCGAGTCCTCCAAATCCACACAAGCCATATCTGTGCGGTGGGTCATAATGTCAGCCACATCAATGTCGTCAAACTCAAAGATGTTGTTGATCATTTCCTTTTGCACATCTTCAATAACGCCTTTTTCCTGACCGACATCCACCATCATGCGAATCTCTTCTTCAGTGACTTCTTCCTCGTCAGCGTTGGGGTCAAGACCAAACAGACGAACCACCGCGTTTGTGGAAAACGAGAGAATCTTAACAAACGGCAATGTCACATAACTTACAAACAAAAGAATCGGCACAACGGCAAACGAAACCTTTTCAGGCTTCTGCATGGCGATTTTCTTGGGCGCAAGTTCCCCGAGCACCAATGAG
Organism: uncultured Eubacteriales bacterium; assembly: GCA_949292775.1. Classification (GTDB taxonomy): domain Bacteria; phylum Bacillota; class Clostridia; order Oscillospirales; family Acutalibacteraceae; genus Fimenecus. The sequence continues at coordinate 6,367 of CASFBL010000006.1, read as the reverse complement.
AAATAAGAGGTGATAAGGGTGATAAGCACCGTGGAAATGCCGCTGATAACGCCGAGCGGAATGACATTTGCAATGGCGGTTCCGGCAAGCGCATTTGTGAGCATCGTCGCAAAGCTCTGTGCCGCCGTTGCGGAAGTTAGGAAACCGGCGAGGGTTACGCCGATTTGAATGGTCGAAAGAAAGTTGCTGGAATTTTCGGTCAGTTTTTTGACCTGCCGGGCTCGTTTGTGGCCTTCCTCTGCCATTTTGTCGATTTTTGCGTCGTTGAGCGAAATAATTGCAATTTCAGACATGGCAAAAAAGGCGTTGAGCAAGGTCAGAATGAACAGTAAAACAAGTTTTAAAATAATATTCCCGGGGTCTGCGTCGTCCATAATGTGAAAAGGACTCCTTTCAAAGTAAATTTGGTTAATAGTATATACGATTTTTCGCAATAAGTCAACATTGTGGCCAGTTTCGTTGAAAGTAGGACAGAACGCGGCGCCGTTCTCTGCAAAATCTTCAAAAAAAACCATATTTTGCGCGGATTTTCATAGGATTTTATATTTACACTTTAAAAAGAAAGTGTTACAATGACTTTGTATGTGGAGCGGCAGTTTTTACTGCCGAAATACACAGGTAAACAACCTTTCAAGGAGGAAATATCAATGGCAGAAACGAAAAAAGCCGTGGTGGAGCGCAAGAGCAAAACCATGGACGGTAACAATGCCGCGGCATATGTGTCTTATGCCTTTACTGAGGTTGCCGGCATTTACCCCATTACGCCCTCAAGCCCGATGGCGGACTATGTCGACCAGTGGTCGGCACAGGGGCAGAAAAACATTTTCGGCACCACCGTTCGCGTGGCGGAAATGCAGTCTGAAGCAGGCGCCGCAGGTACGGTGCACGGCTCTTTGGCAGCCGGTGCGCTGACTACAACCTACACCGCTTCTCAGGGTCTTCTTCTGATGATCCCGAACATGTACAAAATCGCAGGCGAATTGCTGCCGAGCGTGTTCCATGTGTCCGCGCGCTGCGTGGCTTCTCATGCGCTGAACATTTTCGGCGACCATTCCGATGTGTACGCCTGCCGTCAGACCGGTTTTGCAATGCTTGCTGAAACCAACCCGCAGGAAGTTATGGACCTTGGTGCTGTTGCGCATCTTGCCGCAATTGAAGGCCGTGTTCCGTTCATCAACTTCTTTGACGGTTTCCGTACTTCTCACGAAATTCAGAAAATCAAGATTTGGGACTATAAAGACCTGAAAGAAATGTGCAATATGGACGCAGTCGCTGCGTTCCGTAAGCGCGCGCTCAACCCCGAGCGCCCGGTTATGCGTGGTTCTCACGAAAACGGCGATATTTTCTTCCAGCACAGAGAAGCTTGCAACAGCTATTATGAAGCTGTTCCGGCAATCGTTGAGAAATATATGGACAAGGTCAACGAAAAGCTCGGCACAGACTACAAGCTGTTCAACTACTACGGCGCACCCGATGCAGAAAGAGTTATTGTTGCTATGGGCTCTATCTGCGATGTCGCGGAAGAGGTTATCGACTATTTGACCGCGAAGGGCGAAAAAGTCGGTCTTGTCAAAGTTCGTCTTTACAGACCGTTCTCCGCAAAAGCATTCTGCGCAGCTATCCCCGAGACTGCAAAGAAAATTGCTGTTCTCGACAGAACCAAAGAGCCCGGCTCCATCGGCGAACCGCTGTTCCTCGATGTTGTTGCGGCACTCAACGAAATGGGCAGAACCGCGAAGGTCTGCGGCGGTCGTTACGGCCTTGGTTCCAAGGATACTCCGCCCGCGAGCGTCTTTGCTGTTTATGAACACCTCCAGAAAGAAACGCCTGAGCGTCAGTTCACCATCGGCATCAACGATGATGTTACCCACCTTTCTCTCGAAGAGAAGCCCGCGCCCAACACAGCGGCACCGGGCACCATCGAGTGCAAGTTCTGGGGTCTCGGCGGTGACGGTACGGTCGGCGCAAACAAAGACTCCATCAAGATTATCGGCGACCATACCGACAAATATGTTCAGGCATATTTCCAGTATGACTCCAAAAAGACCGGCGGCGTAACCATTTCGCACCTGCGTTTTGGCGACAAGCCGATCAAGAGCCCCTACTACATCAACAAAGCGGACTTCGTTGCCTGCCATAACCCCTCCTATGTGGAAAAAGGCTTCCGCATGGTCAACGATGTAAAACCCGGCGGCGTGTTCCTCATCAACTGCCAGTGGGATGAAAAAGAGCTTGCTGAAAAGCTCAACGCAGAAACCAAGCGCTACATTGCAAAGAACAATGTTCAGCTTTACACGGTCAACGCTATTGACCTTGCCGCACAAATCGGTCTTGGCAAGCGTACCAACACCGTTCTGCAGTCCGCGTTCTTCTCTCTTGCCAAGGTTCTGCCGGTTGACGAAGCAATCGGTTACATGAAAGAAAAGGCCCAGAAGTTCATGAAGAAGGGCAAAGAGATCGTTGAAATGAACGAAAAGGCAATCGACGCAGGCGCTACCGCTTATGTGAAGATTGATGTTCCGGCTGACTGGGCAAACGCAGTGGATACCGAAACTCCGGCAACTGAAAACGGCCCGGCGAAGCTCGTCAAGATGGTTGACGACATTATGAAGCCGGTCGGCAAGATGGACGGCGATTCTCTTCCGGTTTCCGCATTTGTCGATCACGCAGACGGTACCTTCGAGCAGGGCGCTTCCGCTTATGAAAAACGCGGCGTTGCGGTTATGGTTCCCGAGTGGAACGGCGCGACCTGCGCACAGTGCAACAAGTGCGCTTATGTCTGCCCGCACGCTACCATCCGCCCCTATGCTTTGAACGAAGAAGAAGCAGCCAACGCGCCGGCTTGCGCAACGCTTGTTGACAAGAAGGGCAAAGGCAAGGGCGAATACAAATACACAATGGCTGTCTCCCCGATGGATTGTATGGGCTGCGGCGTCTGCATCGGCGTCTGCCCGACGAACTCCCTGAAAATGGTTCCGCGTGAATCTCAGGACGAAAAACAGCCGGCATTCGATTACATGGTTGCCAATGTCTCCGTTAAGGAAGACCTTGCAAACAACACCGTAATCGGCAGCCAGTTCAAGACACCGCTTCTTGAGTTCTCCGGCTCCTGCGCAGGCTGCGCCGAGACCTCTTATGCAAGACTGATTACGCAGCTGTTCGGCGACAGAATGTATATCTCCAACGCAACCGGCTGTTCCTCCATTTGGGGCGGCCCGGCAGCAACCTCTCCCTATACCGTCAATAAAGACGGCCACGGTCCGGCTTGGGCAAACTCCTTGTTTGAGGACAACGCAGAGCACGGCTATGGTATGTATCTCGGCCAGAACGCTATCCGCAACCGCTTGATTGCTGAAGTCAAAGAGCTTGCGGCAGCTGAAGAAGCACCGGAAGATGTCAAAGCGGCTTGCAACGCATATCTTGACACCGTCAACGACGGCGACAAGAACGGCGAAGCGACCAAGGCACTCGTTGCTGCGCTGGAAGCGCTGGATTGCGATTGCGAAACCCGTAAGGATATCCTTGACAATAAGGAATACCTTTCCAAGAAATCTGTTTGGATCTTCGGCGGCGACGGCTGGGCATATGATATCGGCTTCGGCGGCGTAGACCATGTTCTTGCAACCGGTGAAGATGTCAACATCATGGTATTCGATACCGAAGTTTACTCCAACACCGGCGGTCAGGCTTCCAAGGCTTCCAACATCGGTCAGGTTGCACAGTTTGCAGCTGCCGGTAAAGCGGTCGCCAAGAAGAGCCTTGCTGAAATCGCTATGAGCTATGGCTATGTGTATGTTGCACAGATCGCTATGGGCGCTGACCAGAACCAGACCATTAAAGCTCTTGTGGAAGCAGAAGCTTATCATGGTCCGTCCATCATCATCGCTTATGCACCGTGCGAAATGCACTCCATTAAGGGCGGCATGACCAACTGCCAGGCTGAAATGAAGAAGGCTGTGGACTGCGGTTATTGGAATATGTTCCGTTACAACCCGGCGCTCAAGGCAGAGGGCAAGAACCCGTTCACCATCGACAGCAAGGAAGGCTCCGAGAGCTATCGCGACTTCATTATGAACGAAGCGCGTTACTCCTCGTTGACCCGTTCCTTCCCCGAAAGAGCAGAAGTTCTGTTCCAAAAGGCGGAGGACACTGCAAAGGCAAGATATCAGCACCTTCTGAGATTGAAGGATCTGTATGCGCCCGACGCAGAATAAGCAAATCCTATAAACGCAAAGCCCCCGAGCGTTCCAACCGGAACGCCCGGGGGTGTTTTTTAGCGCAGATTAGAAAAAATCAAAAAATCTTGCATATTCGGTGCGTTTTGATATAATTTAAAATGAAAATCAAAAATGGTATTTTAAAAACATAGAGCTTTTTAAGTCAAAAAGTTGAATAGGAATGCAAAGGAAAAGTATGATTAAACAGTTACATGTAATAGAAACAAATAGGCTTTTATTGAGAAGTTTTACAGAAAAAGACATAGAAGCCTTATATCTTCTGTTGCAAGATAAAGATGTGAATACTTTTTTGCCGTGGTTCCCGGCAAAAAATATAGAAGATGCAAAAGAGTTTTTTGAGGAAAAAATTGTCTGTGAAGACAGTCAAAGTGATTTCTACGCGATTTGCTTGAAAAATATAGATGTACCTATTGGCTACATTACAGTGAAGCAAGATGACAGTCACGATTTTGGATATGCCCTTCGTAAAGAGTTTTGGCATCAGGGCATAGTGACAGAAGCCGGTGCGGCTGTTATTGCCAAGCTGCAAAAAGACCATGTGCCCTATATAACTGCAACACACGATGTTCAAAACCCCCGCAGTGGCGGTGTAATGATAAATCTTGGCATGAAATATCAATATTCCTATGAAGAGGAGTGGCAGCCGAAAGGATATAAGGTTATTTTTAGAATGTACCAATTAAACCTTGACGGGCAGCAAAATCGTGTTTACAGAAAATATTGGGATTTGTATCAGAACCATTTTATCGAAACAGAGCCTTAACCAGTAAACAAAAAAGTAAAGCCGGTCCTTCATTTTTGCCGTGGCTTTTTATAGGGGAAAATCAAAAAAGAGAGGGAAAACCCTCTCTTTTTTCATTATTATAGAAAACTGTAATTATTCCTGCACCGCAAACTGGCTGTTGTAAAGCTGTGCATAAAACCCGTTTTGCGCGAGTAAGGCTTCGTGATTGCCTTTTTCAATAATCTGCCCGTCGCGCATGACCAAAATGACATCGGCGTTTTGAATGGTCGAAAGCCGGTGGGCAACAATGAAGCTCGTCCGCCCTTCCATGAGCGCCGCAAACGCCTTTTGAATCCGCACTTCGGTTCGTGTATCAATGTTGCTGGTCGCTTCGTCCAAAATGAGCATCGGCGGGCGTTTGAGCATGACGCGCGCAATACACAGCAGCTGTTTTTGTCCCTCTGAAATATTGTCGCCGTTTTCAGTTAATATCGTGTCGTAGCCGTTCGGCAAGCGCTTAATAAAGCTGTGTGCGTGCGCCGCCTTTGCCGCTTCCCGGATTTCCTCGTCGGTCGCATCCGGCACACCGTAAGCAATGTTTTCCCGCACTGTTCCGCGGAACAGCCAAGTGTCCTGAAGCACCATGCCGAATGCTCCGCGCAGGCTGTCGCGCGTCACCGTGCGGATATCTTTGCCGTCTACGGTGATTTTTCCGGCGTTGACATCATAAAAGCGCATCAAAAGGTTAATCATCGTCGTTTTACCGCAGCCGGTCGGGCCGACAATCGCAATGGTTTGGCCGCTTTTTACATCTAAATTAAAATCGCGAATCAACGGCTTTTTCTTGGAATAGGCAAAATCCACATGTGTAAAGCCCACTGTGCCGTCCTGCACCGAAAGGGTTTCGAGCGCACTGTCGTCGCTTTCATCTTCTGTGTCTAACAACTGAAATACGCGGTTCGCGCTCGCCACGGCATTCTGAAATTCTGCAACTACACCGGAAATCTCGTTGAAAGGTTTTGTGTATTGTGAGCAGTAGGCGAGGAAGGAGGTCAGCGCACCGACCGTGAGTTTCCCGGTCACACAAAGATAGGCGCCTGCAATCGCAACGCCTGCATAGACCATCGCGTTGACGAAACGCGTGCAGGGGTTGGAAAGGGCAGAATAAAAATGCGCAATCACGCCGACTTTTTGTAAGTCGAGGTTCATTTTGTCGAAGTTTTCTTCCACGCTTTCTTCCATGCTGTAGGCTTTTACAAGCGTTTCGCATTCAATCATTTCCGAAGCGTAGCCGGTCATTTTACCGCGCAGTTTTGCCTGCTCCCGGTATTTGTCGTGGGAGTGCTTGGCAATAAACGAAGCGACAAAAAACGACAGAGGCGTCAAAACCACAACGACAAGCGCG
>CASFBL010000005.1:86106-115174 GCA_949292775.1 uncultured Eubacteriales bacterium | reverse complement strand
GCGGTACGTTATTCTGTTTCTTCGGCAATGAGGTCTTGCATGACTTCGCCAAAGTCTGCTGTAAAGGAAAAAATGAAGTATTCCAAAACGGCGGGGTCTGCGTCCATAGGCTCGGCTTCCTCGGAAAAAGGCAAGCCCATAAGCCCATACAGCATTTTGATAATCTTAAAGAGTTTTCCCCTGTCGGCGGGGGTGTTCATTGAAACAAGAATGTCCGTAAGGCGGTTAATGGTTTCCATGTCGCCGCCTGTTGTTACCCATACCATTTCTGCGAATGGCTGCGTGATTGCTCCGGCTACAAGGTTTACCTTATCCTTGCTGATTTCGCCGGACGGGAGTATAATACCCTTGTGGTGCCAAAATGGTGCCCGGTCTTACAAAATCATCTTATACGGAGATACGGCAAGATAAATGAAAATACGCGGAAAGCCTTGATTTTAAGCCATTTTGGCAAGGTTTTATAAACACTTGCGAGGGCTTATAAGAAGATTTCCGCCTATCAAATCAATAAAAAATAGACGCAAAAAAACCGGCTGCTTTTGAACAGCCGGTTTTAATATTATTTATGTTTCTTAAAGCACTGCTTCGGGCAGGTTTCGCAGGTCGGGGCGATGATGATGTCATCAATCGTTTTGCCCGCCGGAATCAGCGGCAGAACGCGCTCATCTTTGCCAATGTCGCAGGCAATCCAAACCGGACCGTTTTCTTTTTGGGCGAGCTTATAAGCCTTTTTGAACTCGTCTAAGGTTTTCACATGGAAGCCCTTGCCGCCAAAACCCTCAATCACTTTGACAAAGTCTGTTTTGCGCTCGGGGTCGGTCTGGGAATAGCGCTTGCCGTAGAAGCAGGTCTGCCACTGGCGCACCATGCCGAGCACGCGGTTATCGAAAATCACAGTTATAATCGGCAAATTGTTGCTGACAGCGGTACAGGCCTCGTTCATATTCATGTGGAACGAACCGTCGCCGGTGATATGCACCACGCGCTTATCGGGGCAGGCAATCTGCGCGCCGATTGCGGCGCCGTAACCGTAGCCCATTGTGCCCAAGCCCCCGCTTGTCAAGAAATGACGCGCAGCCGTGTGCTCCAAATATTGCGCCGCCCACATTTGATGCTGGCCGACATCGGTCACATAAATCGTTTCTTTGTCGGTTTCTTCGCAAATGGCGCGCACCAGCTCGTGAGGCGTCAGGCAATCTGTACGGTCCACAGGGGTGTAGTCATCCTTTTTATACGCATCCAGTGTGGCAAGCCAGTCTTTGTGCTCTGCTGTTTTTAAAAGCGGCAGCAAAGCATTCAAAATGGTCTTGATGTCGCCGGTAAGATAGGTATCGACCATGACATTTTTATTGATTTCGCTTTGGTCAATATCGATTTGAATAACCTTTGCTTTCTGGGCAAAACGGTCTGTATCCAACGCAACACGGTCGGAAAAGCGTGTGCCGATTGCAAGCAGGCAATCCGCCTCATCAATCGCTTTGTTGGTCACGAGGCTGCCGTGCATACCGACCAAGCCGTAGTTGAGCGGTTCGCTGTAACCGAGCACCCCTGCCGCCATAAGGGTGTGGCAGGCGGGAATCCCGGTTTTCTGCACCAGTTCACGCACAAGGTCGGAAGCTTCAGACGAAATCACGCCGCCGCCGATTTCAATGACCGGGCGCTTTGCAGCGTTGATATATTTTGCCGCTTCCTGTAATTTTTCAGGAATCAAAACGGTATTGTCTTCAATCGGTTTCGGCGTTTCCGGCTCAAACTCTGTAATTGCGGCGGTGACATCTTTCGGGATATCAACCAGCACCGGACCTTTTCTGCCGGAATTTGCAATGTAAAACGCCTCGCGCAAAATAGAAGCAAGCTCGGAAATATCCTGCACCATGAAATTGTGCTTGGTAATCGGCATGGTGATGCCGGTTATGTAGACTTCCTGGAACGCGTCACGGCCGATGAGCGATGTACCGACATTGCCGGTAATGGCGACCATCGGGACAGAATCCATATAGGCGGTGGCAATGCCCGTAACCAAGTTGGTTGCACCGGGGCCGCTTGTGGCAATGACCACGCCGGTTTTGCCTGTGGCGCGCGCGTAACCGTCCGCAGCGTGGGAAGCGCCCTGCTCGTGCGCCGTCAGAACATGATGGATTTTATCACGGTATTTATACAGCGCATCATAAATATTTAACACTGCGCCGCCCGGATAACCGAACACCGTGTCCACGCCGTGCTCGATAAGCACCTCGGCAATAATATCTGAACCATTTAACTTCATAACTATCTCCTGCTAACTTACCAAAAAAATAAAAGATTGGGTATATTTTAATCCTATTCCCGACAAATGTCAACACTTTAATACAGTCAAGCGCTAAATCAAAACAAAGTCCATTTTCTCAACAATAAGCGAATGAAAAAACTGCGCATTTTCGGTATAAAATCAGCACGGCGCTATGTTTAGCGCCGTGCCTTTTCTTATTCTTCCGCAGACTGTTCAGAAGATTGCTCTGTCTGTTCGGTGTCTTTTGCCGGTTCGCTCTCGCTTTGCGCGGGTTCATCTGCCGGTGCATCGGCAGAAGCTTCCTCCCCTGCCGCGTCTTTCGGCTGTTCGCCGTTTTGCGCTTCGTCCTCCGCTTTCGGCGCGTCTTCTTTCTTCGCTTTCAGCGGCGGCAGTTCTTTGCCGTCCATCAGTGCATAGAACTCATCAGCATCAATCTTTTCGCGCTCCACAAGGGCTTTGGCAACGACATGAAGTTTATCCATGTGTTCCGTGAGAATGGACTCGGTGCGCTTGTAGGCGTCGAGAACGATTTTTTCGACCTCTTCATCAATTTCCGAGGCAACTGCTTCGGAATAGTTGCGGATGTGGTTATAATCGCGCCCGATGAACACCTCATCGTTATCCTTGCCGAATGCAATGGGTCCGAGTTTTTCACTCATGCCGTATTTGGTAACCATTTTCCGGGCAATTTCGGAAGCGCGCTCAATGTCGTTGGAAGCGCCGGTCGAAATATCATTGAAAATAAGCTTTTCTGCAACGCGCCCGCCCAAAAGGCCGACAATGTCGTCGAGCATTCGAGAACGCATCAGGTGCAGTTCGTCTTTTTCAGGCTGGTACATTGTAAAGCCGCCAGCCATGCCGCGCGGCACAATGGAAATGTGCGTGACGGGGTCTTTGTGCTCCAGGTAATAAGAGGAAACGGCGTGACCTGCCTCGTGATACGCGGTAATTTTCTTGTCGCGTTCGGTGATTCGGTGAGATTTCTTTTCTGTGCCGACAAGCACTTTCATCGTGGCTTCTTCGATTTCCGCCATGGTGATGGCTTTCTTCTTCCGGCGTGCCGCAAGCAGCGCCGCCTCATTTAACAGGTTTTCGAGGTCCGCACCTGTAAAGCCGACAGTTGCGCCGGCAATGGAGCCAAGGTCCACATCGGGGCCTAAGGGCTTGCCTTTGGCGTGTACCTTTAAAATATCTTCACGCCCGCGGATATCGGGGTAACTGACGGTCACCTGCCGGTCAAAACGGCCGGGACGAAGAAGCGCGGGGTCAAGAATGTCAGGGCGGTTGGTTGCCGCGATGATGATAACGCCTTCGTTGGCGCCGAAGCCATCCATTTCCACAAGCAACTGGTTAAGTGTCTGCTCGCGTTCATCGTGACCGCCGCCCATGCCGGCGCCTCTGTGACGGCCGACGGCGTCGATTTCATCAATGAAGATAATAGCGGGGGCATTTTTCTTTGCCTGGTCGAACAAGTCGCGGACACGCGAAGCACCGACGCCGACATACATTTCCACGAAATCAGAACCGGAAATTGAGAAAAACGGAACATCCGCTTCCCCGGCGACCGCACGCGCAAGCAAGGTCTTACCGGTACCGGGAGGGCCGACAAGCAGCACGCCTTTCGGGATTCTGGCACCCAAAGCGTTGAACGCCTGCGGATTCTTTAAGAATTCAACAATTTCTTCGAGTTCTTCTTTTTCTTCGTCTGCACCGGCGACATCGGCAAAGGTGGTTTTCCGCTTATCGTCTCCGCCTTTTTTCACACGCGCCTTGCCGAAAGAAAGCGCGCGGTTGTTTTCGTTTTGAACCGACTGGTTCATTTTGCGGAACATAACGAACATCAAAATGAGAATGACGATGGTAATTGCCGCGGTCGGCAAAAGGCTTACCCACCAGGAATTCGGCGATCCGGACTTATAATCCGCCTTAATAGGCGCGTCGGGGTGCGCACGGTTATATTCCATAACGAGGTCGTGCACATCGTCCACAAACAAGCTGACATTCGGCACCGTGTACTCATACAGCGTATCATCGCCGCTGACCTTATATTCCAAAACGCCGCTTGTGAGGTTCAGCTGATATTCGGTAACCTGGTTGTTTTCGAATTTTGCAACCATGTCATAATAGGCGGTTTTGGTTTTGGTCGTATTGCCGCGCAGCGCATACAGCGAAATCACCAGCACAAATGCCAGCGGAATCACAATGTATGGAATGACGGCTCTCCAATCAATTTTTTTCAACGGGTTTTTCACTCCTTATTGCCCTCAGGACTGTATTAGCCCTCGCCGCCGTAAACGGCAGGCTTTAACACCCCGACATAAGGCAAATTTCTGTATTTTTCATCATAATCAAGCCCGTACCCCACGACAAAAGCATCCGGGATTACGGCGCCGACATAGTCCGCCTGCAAATCCACAACACGGCGGTCGGGTTTATCTAAAAGGGTGCACAGGCGAATGCTTGCCGGTTTGCGCGCGGAAAGCATATCTTTTAAATAGGACAGCGTCTTGCCGCTGTCAAAAATATCTTCAACAAGCAACAAATCCGCACCCTCGACCACATTGGTGTCCAAATCCTTGATGATTTTCACAACACCGGAAGAGGTTGTGCCGGAGCCGTAGCTTGAAACCGACATAAAATCAATGCAGCAGGGAATGGTGACGGCGCGCATTAAATCCGCCATGAACACCACCGAGCCTTTGAGGACGCTGACCAAAATCAGTTTGTTGTCGCGGTCTTTGTAATCCGCGCTGATTTGCGCGCCGATGCGGGAAACAATTTCCTGCAGCTGTTCTTCGGAAAGCAGGACGCGTTCAACATCTTCATGCATTCTGTTCTCTTTACTCATGTTCTTCTCCTTCACTTCGCACGGTCAGCAAAAGGGCCGACTCGGTTTTTGCATCCGGTAAAAACGGCGCCGCAGTCCCGAGCACCTGTGACCAGACAACTTCGTCTTGGCAGGCAAGCACCACAAGGCGCTCACGCGCTTCCGGCGGGATGTGCAGCTCATTATACCATTTTTTTAAAGTCTTGCCGACACCGCGGGACCGGCTTTCTAAACGGTCGCCCGGGCGTCTGCTGCGAAGCACCAAATTGGCTTTTATTTTAGCACAATCCACTGCATTCGCCAATAGCTCTTTGTGAAGATTTTGTAAATCTTTTTGTTGTAATTTCTGAATTTCCAAAACGCCTGCCGGCGTCTTAACAAATTTTTCCTTTTGCGGCAAATTTATCGGCATTTCCCAAGGCGCAGCTTTTTGCGTGCTGTCAGGAAATTCCAGCCTGTCTGCCCGGCAGCGGGCAACGATGCCGCCCGGCAATATAGTCTGCCCGCCGTTTCGGCAGATATAAAGCAGCTGCTCTATATGCAAAGCGGAAAGGTCTTTTCCGCCGTGTTCATCAAAAAACTGTTTCAAAACGCGCGCCTGTATGCTTTCGGGAAGAGAGAGCAAGCGGGAAACACACAGGGCATCGCCGGTTTTGAGCTCGTGATATTTTTCCAAGGCATATGCCGACAAAAACCCGGCATCGGGACGCACGCTTTCGGTCATGCGCGAAAAGCCATCTATCACGGACGGGTTGAGCGTTTCAAGCACCGGGAGCACTTCCAAACGCACACGGTTGCGTGCATATTCGGTTGAAAGGTTGGTGCTGTCTGTGACAAAAGAAAGCCCTTCTGCCTCGCAATAAGCTTCCACATCCTTGCGTGTGACGCCTAAAAGCGGACGGATAATATTTTCACGCACCGGCAAAATCCCGCAAAGGCCCTGAAGCCCGGTTCCGCGCGTCAAATGCAAAAGCACCGTTTCGGCGTTGTCGTTTGCGGTGTGGGCGGTGGCGATTTTGCCGCGCTCCCCTGCCGCTTTTTGTAAAACTGCATAGCGAAGTCTTCGCCCGCAGGCTTCCAATCCCTCGCCGGTTTTGAGGCTTTCTGTCGGAACATCCACATACACACATTCAAACGGAATTTGAAATTCCTCGCAAAAGCCCTTACAAAACTGCTCGTCGCGGTCCGCTTCCGCCCCGCGAATGCCATGATGCACATGCACCGCGCAAAGCGAAACGGACAAGCTTTCCCGAAGCGACCAAAGCACATGGCAAAGGCACACGGAATCCGCACCGCCGGAGAGCCCGACGATTACACGGTCACCGGGAGAAAGCATATTGTGTTGCCGGATGTAAGCGAGCACTGCGTCACGCATCGTGATACAACTCCGGTGTAGAGAACAGCGTATAGCTGCCGTTCCAGTGCAGGTCGACTTCGCCTGTGCCGCCGTGACGGTTCTTGGCGATAATGACCTGTGCCTTGCTTTCGTCGGTCACGACGGTCTCGTTCTTTTCTTCATCGTAATAAGATTCTCTGTAAAGCATCAGAACGATATCGGCATCCTGCTCGATAGAGCCGGATTCACGCAAGTCGGAAAGCTGGGGTTTATGGGATTTGCCGCGGCCTTCGGTGGAACGCGAAAGCTGCGAACAGGTAATCACGGGAATTTTCAAATCTTTCGCCATCAGCTTTAAGCTTCTGGTAATTTCCGAAACCTCCTGCACACGGCTTTCGGTGCGCTTGGTGCCGGTCATCAGCTGGAGGTAGTCGATAATTACACAATCCACATCACGCATTTTACGCACGCGGGCTTTCATTTCCGGAACGGTAATGGTGGAAGTATCGTCAAAATACAGCTCGGCATCGTTTAACGCAAGCGTGGCCGCACCGATTCGGGACCAGTCATCGTCCGTAAGTTCGCCTGTACGCATTTTCTGGCTTTCCACGCGCGCTTCGGTGGAAAGGATACGCTGCGCCAACTGCTCGCGACCCATTTCCAAAGAAAAGAAAACAACTTTTTTCTTTGCCTGCACGGCGATGTTGCGCGCAATATTCAAAGCGAAGCTGGTTTTACCCATAGCCGGGCGCGCACCTACCAAAATCAAGTCGGATTTGTTAAGACCGGTCATGTACTTATCTAAAAGAGAAAACCCGGTGGGAATGCCTTTGCTCTCCTCTGCGGTCTCGGGAGAAGTGATTTTTTGCAGGTTTTCATACACTTCATCGCGCAGGATATCGGAAAGGCGAACCGGCTCGTTTTCTTTGTTCCCCTGCCGGATATTATAGATTTTCTGCTCGGCGGCATCCATAATGGTGTCTGCCGACAGTTCTTCATTGGCGGCGTTTTTGAGCATTTCTTCCGCCGCTTCCATAAGGGTCCGCAGATAATATTTTTCTTTGATGATCCGGGCGTAGGATTCAACATTTTCTACACTCGGCACACTTTGCGCCAACTGCGCGAGATAATTTTTACCGGCGGCCTCGTCGTAGGTCCCGTTTTGCTTGAGTTCTTCAAGCACCAGCAGCGGGTCGATTTTTTGGTTTAAATAATCCAAATTGGCAATCGCCCCAAAGATTGCCTTGTGCTGCGGAATATAAAAACTGTCCGGACGAACAATACCCGAAACACGGGTATAGCACGCCGGATTGATAAGCACGGCGCCGAGCAGCGCCTGCTCGGCTTCCATGCTGTAAGGCTCATTCAGTTGCTCAAAAAGCAGGTCGTCCATAACTGCATCCTCCGGACAAATAATTGGCTTATTCGCCCACCTCAACGCTTAAAGTAGCTGTAATGTTCTGATACAGCTTCACTTCAACGGAATAGGTGCCGAAATTCTTAATGTCCGAAACGGACAGCTTGCGCTTGTCCACGGAAACGGACAGCTGCTGCCCAATTGCCTGGGCAATATCTTTCGCGGTAATCGAGCCGAAAAGTCTGCCGTTTTGGCCGGCTTTCGCGGTCAAGGTTACGGTTTTGCCCTGCAATTTCGCCTGCGCATCTTTTGCGGCGGCAATTTCCATATCGATTTTATGTTGTTTGGACGCTTCGCTGTTTTTAAACTCGGTCAGCGTCTGCGCGTTGGCTTCAACGGCATAGCCTTTCGGGAACAAAAAGTTGCGGGCATACCCGTCGGACGCTTTCACCTTTTCCCCGGCTTTGCCAAGACCCTTCACATCTTTTTTCAAAATAACTTCCATTGTATTTACCTCCCGTTTTGTAGGGTTTGTTTATTGATTTTCAAAATATTCGTCAATCGCCTGCATCAGCATTTCGCGCGCCTGCCCTAAAGAGGTTTCGGCAAGCTGCGCCGCCGCCATGGTCTGATGCCCGCCGCCGCCGAGGGCTTCCATAATCAGCTGAACATTGATTTTGCCCATGGAGCGTGCGGAAATATTGGCGGTAGTATCTGTTGCGAAGAGGACGAAAGACGCGTCTACATCACTGACGGTCAAAAGCTCGTCGGCCGCCTGCGCGGAAATAATGCGAATATCTTTTGCGTGCATATCTGCCACGGCAATGGCGCACTTACGGTAGCTTTGCGCATTCAAAACGACCTGCCCGCGCAGCTTTTTGTTTTCCATGCTGCTGTTAAAGAACCGCTTGACGGTGACGGTATCAGCCCCGCGGGAGCGAAGATATGCCGCCGCCTCAAAGGTGCGCACGCCGGTGCGCAAAACAAATTCTTTGGTGTCAAGCATGATGCCCGCCATTAAAGCATTGGCTTCAAGCGTTGAGACAATCGGTTTTTTGCCCATATATTGCAGCAGTTCGGTCACCATTTCACAGGTGGACGACGCATGCGGCTCATGATAGAAAATCACGGCGTTTTGAATATAATCCACGGTTTTGCGGTGGTGGTCAATGACAATGACTGAAGGCGCTTTTTCGTAAATTTCAGGTGCTTCTACAAAGCTGGCTTTGTGCGTGTCGACCACAATCAGAAGCGTATGTTCTGAAATCAGACGCTCGGCAAATTCGGGTCGGACAAAATAATTTTCGCCGGTCTGCGACTCGGCATACTCGATTAAAGGTGTTGCTAAGCTTGTTTTCTCAGAAGTGACTATTTTCGCTTCCTTGCCAAAATCGATTGCCGCTTTATGCATACCAATCGCGGCGCCGATGCAGTCGAGGTCGGAAAATTTATGACCCATAATCAGCACATTGTCTGCATTGCGGATAAGCTCTTCCATCGCGGACGCCACAACGCGGGTACGCACCTTGGTTCGTTTTTCAACGCCTTTTGAAACGCCGCCGAAAAAGCGGTAAGCCTCTTGCGAGCCTTTGAGCGCAGTCTGGTCACCGCCGCGCCCGAGCGCCATGTCTAAAGCCTGCCGCGCATTGTTTTCTGCATCCGGCAGGTCTTCTCCCCTGCCGACGCCGATGGAAAGCGTAATGCCGACCTGCGCGCCATTATATGTATAATTGCGCACCTGCTCCATGACGCGGAATTTTGCTGCAATCATCTTTTGCAGCTCGCTTTCCGGCATGACCGCAAGGAAACGGCCGTTGCTGAGTTTTCTAAAAATACAGGCATAGGCAGAAAACCAGCTTTCTGTAATCTGCTCGACGGCGCTTGTAATTTGCGCAAATTCATTTTCTTTATAGGAGCGGTAGATTTCATCCGCACTGTCAGTCACAATCATCGCCACCGCCGGGCGGGACATTTCATACGCACGGGCAGTCTTTTTAAGCTGGGTGTTTTCGGTATAAGTCAGCGCATAAGACTGCTTCCCGGCGCATTGGACATGGCTGAAATACACGGTATATTCGCGTTTTCCGACTTTCGCGTCAAACTGCGGCTTTTCGCGGATTTCGGCTATGCCGAGCCCGCCGGTAAAATGCTTAATATCGCCGGTTTTTGCCTGTGTGCTTGCAAGCACCTGCTTTTGGAAGCTTCGGTTATACCACACGATTCTGTCAGAGGCGTCAAACACGGCAACCGGCAGTGGGTAGTTATTCAGATTGGAATTCTCGTCTGCCGACATGCCGTCGTTGAGCGCTAAAACCGTTTGGCGGATGACCTTAAAATCGTGCCGGGCTTTAATTGCCGCAACAATGCAAAGCACCAACAAGGCGCAAAACTCTATGAGCGCTGCCAGCGGCATAAAGAACACGGTGACAACGCAAAACACAAGCGACAGTATAATCAAAGCAAAGGACAGCGGATATGTCCGGATCATCAGCCCCGGTTTCAAGGTTTACACCTCCATAATAATCGGAAGAATCATAGGTGTGCGTTTGGTGCGGTTGTAAGTCAAATGCGAGATTTCGTCGCGCAGGCGGTTGCGGATTTCACTGTAATCACGGACATGCTCATACATGCAATCAGCAAGCACGCTTTCGCAAAGGCGGCGCGATTCTTCCATAAGCTGTTCGGATTCACGCACATAAACAAAGCCTCTTGTGACGACATCCGGCCCGGAAACGACCGAACAGGTTTCTTTTTCAATCGTCACGGCAATGATAATGATGCCGTCTTCCGCAAGGCGTTTGCGGTCGCGCAGCACCACCGCGCCGACATCGCCGACACCGATACCGTCCACAAAGACTTTGCCGGACGGCACTTCGCCGGAAATGCGGATTTTATCCTGGGTGATTTCAACTTCCTTGCCGTTGTCGGCAATCAAAATGTTTTCCTTCGGGATACCCATGGTAAGCGCCAATCCCGCGTGCTTTTGCAGGTGCTTTTGCTCGCCGTGCACCGGCAGGAAATATTTCGGCTTGACAAGGCTCATCATCAGTTTAAGTTCTTCCTGACAGGCGTGCCCGGACACATGGACATCATACATCTTTTCATACACCACTTCTGCCCCAAGCTTTAAAAGCTCATCGACCACACGACCGACCATTTTTTCATTGCCGGGAATAGGGGTGGCAGAAATAATGACATAATCATTCGGGCAGATTTCCACGCGACGGTGCTCGGAAAACGCCATACGGTAAAGCGCAGACATCGGTTCGCCCTGACTGCCGGTGGTAATGAGCACTAACTTTTCAGGCGGATAGCGGTTAATGCTGTCGAGCGGCACCAAAATGCCTTCCGGCACACGGATATAGCCAAGCTCCGCCGCGACTGATACGACATTTTCAAGGCTTCGCCCGGAAAGCGCGACCTTTCGCCCAAGCTTTTGCGCCACATCAATGATTTGCTGGACACGGTGGATATTGGAAGCGAAGGTTGCCACTATTAAGCGGCGGTTTCCGGCTTTTCTAAACTGCACATCAAAGGTTTCGCCCACCTTGCGTTCGCTTTCGGTAAAGCCGGGTTTTACGGCATTGGTCGAATCGGAAAGCAAACAGAGCACGCCCTCTTCGCCTAACGCAGACAGACGCGCGAGGTCTATCACGCCGCCGTCAATGGGCGTTGTGTCGATTTTAAAGTCGCCGGTTTGCACCACCAGCCCCGCAGGGGAACGGATAGCAAGCGCCACTGCGTCGGGAATGGAGTGATTCACATGAATAAACTCGGTTTCAAAACAGCCGAGCTTTACTTTGTCGCCGGGTTTGATAACATGCAAATCACACTGGTCTAAAATTTTATGCTCACGCAGTTTCCCTTCGATAAGCCCGATTGTCAGTCTTGTCGAATACACGGGAATACGCAGGTTTTTCAAAAGATAGGCAAGGCCGCCGATGTGGTCCTCATGGCCGTGGGTAATCAAAATGCCCTTGACCTTGTCGGCATTTTCCAAAACATAGGTAAAATCGGGAATCACCAAATCGATGCCGAACATTTCCGGGTCGGGGAACGAAAGTCCGCAGTCCACAAGCAGCATGTCGCCGTTGCACTCATAAAGCGTCATGTTTTTGCCGACTTCGTTTAAGCCGCCTAAGAAAGCAATTTTTAAGGGCGGCGTAGCCTTTTGCCGTTTTTTGCCTGCCGGTTTACGCGCGGCAGCCGCAGCACTTTTATAGTAACGCTTTTGTTTTTGACCTGCCGGGGAATTGCTGATGCCTTGCATCAATTCTTTGCTTTCGGTTTTCTTTTTGGTTTGTGTTTTCGGTTTTTGAGCAGCCTTGGGTTTGCCCGCTGCGCCCTGTTTTCTACCCTTTTGGGCAGTTTTCGGCGCGGAGCTTTTTGGCTGGTCGCTATTTTGTTTCGCCATTCAATTTCTCCTTATTAGATTTTAAAAAAAGTTTATTATGTAACCTGCTTCCAAAGTCCCAAAAGCAGGTCAAAGTTCAATTCACAACAGAATTATAGAATCTCTTTCATATTCTTTGAGCCTATATTCCGATTATAATATGATACTATTAAAATGTGTTTGTGTCAATGATTTCTGAGCCTTTCCTCAATATCGCCGCAAAGCTCGCGGGAGGTTTCGTAGTCATCCGCCTCTGCCAAAATCCGCAGGCTTTTCCCTGAAGACATCGGCATTAAAAACACATGTCCGCGAGTGCTGTGCAGCGCAACACCCTCATGCAAGGGTTTGGCGTTTTCGGCGTGCAACACTCCTAAAAGCTGCGTGGGCGGAAAGTCAATGGGCACCACCTTGCGGCGCACGGAAAAGACCGGCAGGTCGTGAAGCAGTGCCGGCAGAGATTTGCCGGTCTTTTGCAAAATTCCTAACAGCCGCATGCTCAAAAACAAAGCGTCGCGCGCATAAAGCTGGCTGAGCGCCAACTGCCGGGCATCTTTGTCGGCATCGTCCACAGGAATCTCCAAATAACGAAGCACCCGTCTGCCGTAAGCGCCCGCAAGCCGGTTCAAAACATAAGGCGCGTCGGTACGCAGGGCGACATCATGTCCGTCGGCAAAATCCGCCTTGCAGCAAAGCGTCAGCAATTTATCAAATGGAATCCAGCCGCATTCCCGGTGAAAGGCGGAAACCGCTGTGCCGGTGTTGTTGAGCTTCAGTGTAATTTCGTCGCCGTCTGCCGCCTCAAGCCGGAACAGGCAATCCTCTAACAGCATATGAATCTTTTCATTGTGGCAGAGCACGCGTACCGACTGGTTGTGAAGCGGTACGCCTGCTTCACGGGACAGTTCGCGCAGATACATGGATTCAAGGCTGGTCATATCGGAAATTTCCTTGCAGGCGGAAAGCGCGGTGCGAGAAAAGTCGCCATTTTGGTAACAGCTTTCAATTTCGCGCCGCACACCGCGCGGCAGCGGCAGGCCGCCCGTACAGCAAAGCCGGATTTGTATTTTCCCGTATTTCTCACAAATGAACACACCAGCCGGGAGATTGCAGAATGCAGTAAAGAAATAAAGTTCGGACAAAAAGCCGTCGCCGAAATTCCAGACGCTGCTCCCCTGCGCGGTCAAAGTGCCCGCCAAAATATGATAGGCGGCGCGGCTGGCAGGTTTTCCGTCCGTCGCAAGTCCCACGCGGCTGCCGACGCTGCTTTGCGCAAGCGCCAGCCCGAATTGGGCGCAAGCCACTGCGTCCATCGGCATACCCTGTGCGCTGCAAATACCATTATCAGAGAACAGTCCCGATTGTCCGCTGCCGTATTTGATGTTGCCGGAGACCCGCATGCCGTCCTCAATTATTTTTTTCGGCCAGATTTTCACATGCGGTCCGACAGCAGTATTTTTCCCGATGACACTGCCTGCACCAACCACACTATCTTCATAAAGCGCCGCGCCGCACGAAAGCATGGCATTTTCGCAAAGCACGGCACTGTTGACAGAAGAGCCGTCCTGCGCGACACTGGACGGCAGCAAAACACTGTCGGTAATTTTGGTGTGTTTTCCGACAAAGCAACCGTCACACAGCACGGCATTGGGACCAATCACCGCGCCGTCGCCTATGCTTACATTTTTTCCGATATAGACCGGCGGCACCAAATCATACTGCCCCGAGGGCAGCGCCTGTTTTGCAAAAACGCCGTCGGCAAGTGCCGGCACCGGCGGGTGCAGTTTACCTGCCAAAATGTCGCGCTGACAGGAAACATAAGCCGAAAAGTCGCCGATGTCGCACCAATATCCTTCGGCGCAAAAGGCGGACAGATGACATTGTTTTTCCAGAAGTTTCGGGAACAAATCTTTGGAAAAATCATAGGCTTCGCTCGCGGGAATCTCAGAGAGCACCCCCGGCTCTAAAATATAAATCCCGGTATTCGCAAGGTCGGTGGAAACAGCATTCCAATCCGGTTTTTCACAAAATCCTGTGACACGGCCTTTCTGGTCGGCATAAACCAGCCCATAGCTGCGCGGGTCATCGACTTTCTTGCAAACAATGGTCACCTGCGCACCGGTTTCACGGTGAAAACGCAAAGCCGCCTGCAAGTCGAAATCACAAACGCCGTCGCCGCTGACAACAAGCAGAGGTTCGTCAGTCGTCTGCACCGCTGCTTTCACGCTGCCCGCTGTGCCGAGCGGCGTTTCTTCGCGGAAACAGTGAATTTGCATGCCGTTTGCCGGCCGGGCTTCCAGATAAGCTTCAATGCTTTCCGGCAAATACGCGAGCGTCAGCGAAACATCGTCTGCATGATTTTGGTGCAGCCAGTCGAGAATATAAGAAAGCACCGGCTTGCCAAGCAATTTTACAAGCGGTTTCGGGTGTGTGCAGGTCATCGGGCGCAGGCGCGTTCCGAATCCTCCCGCTAAAATGACAGCTTTCATTGCAAATCCCCCAAAAAAGTTCATTGCAATTAGTATTGCCGCTTGTGGATAATTTAAACAAAACAGAAGCCGAAACCCAAAAGCACAGCTTTGGACTTCGGCCGATTTTTTTTAAATGATTATTCCGCCGCAGGACGCACGGGAATGCCTTTTTCGGAAAGATAGGCTTTTAAAGTTTCAATGGGAATTTCATTGAAATGGAAAAGCGATGCCGCCAAAACCGCGTCCGCTTTTCCAACGGTTAGCGCATCATAAAAATGCTCCAGCGCCCCTGCACCGCCGGACGCAATCACCGGCACGCCGACACACTCGGACACCGCGCGGGTAAGCTCTAAATCGTAGCCGGTTTTTTTACCGTCGCAGTCCATGCTGGTCAAAAGAATTTCCCCCGCCCCGCGTGAGACTGCTTCCTGCGCCCAGGAAACGGCATCGATGCCGGTGGGCAGACGCCCGCCGTTTAAATAGACCTCCCAGCCGCCCTGTTCGCGGCGCTTTGCGTCTATGGCGCACACCACGCACTGGCTGCCGAATTTATAGGCGGCTTCGTTAATCAAATCGGGGTTGCGGACCGCGGCGGAGTTAACGGAAATTTTATCTGCGCCCGCGCGCAGCAATTCTTTGAAATCCTCGGTAGTGCGAATCCCGCCGCCCACGGTAAACGGAATGAAAATCGAGTTTGCCACGCGGGAAACGATGTCAATCATTGTGCCGCGCCCCTCGTGGGTTGCGGTGATATCCAAAAGCACCAATTCGTCGGCGCCTTTTTTGTCATATTCTATGGCGCATTCGACAGGGTCGCCCGCGTCGCGCAGATTAACGAAGTTGACACCCTTCACGACGCGCCCGTTTTTCACATCCAGACAAGGAATGATTCGTTTTGCGTACATCAGCTTCTTCCTTTCTGCATGGCGGCAAAGTTGCGCAATATGCGAAGCCCCACTGCACCGCTTTTTTCCGGGTGGAACTGGGTCGCATACAGGCGGTGCGCTTCGTCGGCGACAGAAGCATGGAATGTTACACCGTATTCTGCCGTTGCGGCGACCACTTGCGGGTCCTCGGCCTGCAAATAATAAGAATGGACAAAATAGACATAGGCGTTTTGCGGCACGCCGCTATAAAGCGGACAGTCTGCACGCATGTTTATAGAATTCCAGCCGATCTGCGGGATTTTCAGCCCCATATCGTCCGGGAATTTTAAGATTTTGCCCGGCAGTACGCCGAGTCCCTTTACGCCCTCGGACTCTTCACTTTTTGGGAACAATAACTGAAGCCCTAAGCAAATGCCTAAAAACGGCGTATCAGAAAGTGCCGCCGCGCGCACGGTCTCCAAAAGCCCGGAATCCGAAAGACTTTGCATCGCGTCGCCGAACGAGCCAACGCCCGGTAAAATCAGCGCATCTGCCGCTTCGATTTCGGATGATTTCGCGGCAATCAAATTCGGCTCGCCGAGATAATCCAGCGCCTTTTTGACGCTTTGCAGATTCCCTGCGCCGTAGTCGATAATGGCAATCATAACATAATCCTTTACTTGAAAATTTTCAAAACAAAAAATATTGTAACACAATCAAAATTGGTTTGCAACGCTTACAACAGACGGGAAATAATCTCGGCAATATCCGGCGCAACAAAGTTTGCTTCCGCCTTTAATTCTGCACGCCCGGATGAGACGGCGAACGAAGAAAATTCTCGAATCATTTCAAGGTCGTTTAAATTGTCGCCTGCAACAAAAAGGCTGTCAGGCGACACGCCCAAAAGCGCAAGCATTTCATAAAGCCCGCTCACTTTCCCGGTATTCGGTGCACAGACATCGACATAAATACCGTTGCGGTGCGCGCGGACAAGGTGGCTGTATTCACGGTTTAAGGTATCTGTATAACTTTGTGCCACCTCTTCTGTTTCAAAGCGTGTACCCATTTCATGGAAACCGTCGATTTTGTCAAGCGCGCTGTCCGGTAAAAGTTCGATGCCGTCATATGGCACCGTAACGCCGGTTGAAAACCACAGGCGTTCTTCATAGCGTGAAAGGCAATAATACATCCCGTGAAACGCTTTTGTTACTTCCAAAAGCGGATGAAGCGCCGCCGAGGGCGCGCGGTGTTCGGAAAGGATGTGAAACGCACCGTCGGTCAAAATTCCGCCGGTACAGCAGATGAGAAAATCCAAGGGAATGTGGTTCTTTCGCACTTCCTCTAAAATGCTGCAAAAGTGCCTTCCGGTCACAATTCCGAAACGATTGCCCGCACGGCGAAACTGCAAAATGGCGTCTAAATCCGTATCGGTGATTGTATGGTCGCGGAACAGCGTTCCGTCAAAATCCGTTGCAAGCACTTTCATAAGTTTTCTCCTTTCGCGTATTTCGTTTATAATAGCATATTTTTAAAGGGAATTCCACAAAAAATGCGAGGCGGTAAAAATACCGCCCCGCAAAGTGGGAGAAAACATGAAAGGTTATTTTTTCAGATGTTCTTCAAGAATGGTTTTGACACTTTCGGCATCCGACGCCTGCATAACAGTCTCGGTCAGTGCCTGAGCTTCCGGAACCGTCCAAAGTGAAATAGCTTTACGCGTTTTGAGCACCGCAGACGGCGTAACGGAAAATTCCGCAAGTCCGAACGCGATAAGCAACGGAATCATCATGGGGTCAGACGCCGCTTCGCCGCACATACCGACCGAGATTCCCGCGTTGTTTGCCGCGGCAATCGTGCTGCGAATAAGCCGCAGAACAGACGGATTTAAGGGGCTGTATAACGGCGCAACCTTGCTGTTGCCGCGATCCACCGCCATGGTGTACTGGGTCAAATCGTTGGTGCCGATGCTGAAGAAATCCGCTTCTTTCGCAAGCAAGTCGGCAATGACTGCCGCAGACGGCGTTTCAATCATTACGCCGACCGGGATATTTTCATCAAACGGGATATTCTCTTGTTTGAGCTGTGCTTTAAGCCGTTCAAGAATCTCTTTTGCGCGGCGCACTTCACTGACAGTGGTAACCAGCGGCAGCATAATTTTAATCTTGCCGTAAGCGGAAGCTCGCAAAAGCGCGCGAAGCTGGGTCTCAAAAATTTCGGGTGTGTCCAGGCAATAGCGAATTGCGCGGTGACCCAAGAACGGGTTTTCTTCTTTTTCCATATGAAGATACGCAATTTCCTTGTCGCCGCCGACATCCAGTGTGCGGATGATGACTTCTTTCCCCTGCATTTTCTCGGCGACCTGTTTATAAGCGGCAAATTGTTCTTCCTCAGTAGGACAGGCGTTTCTGTCCATAAACAGGAATTCCGTGCGGAACAGACCCACGCCCTCGCCGTCGTTTTCAAGGACAGCACCGGCGTCGGCAGGCTTGCCGATATTGGAGTAAACTGCAAGCACCTTGCCGTCGAAAGTTTCGGTGCGTTTGCCCACAAGCGCGCGCAGCGCCTGCTTCTCATGCAGTTCATTTGCCTGCTTGGCGCGGTAAGCTTCAAGCACGCCGGGTTCAGCCTTGGCAATTACCTCGCCGCGGCCGCCGTCAACAATAACCGTTTCACCGTTCTTTAAATTCGCACAAGCGTTTTCCACGCTCATAACGGCAGGGATTTCCAGTGCCCGTGCCAAAATAGCGGAATGGGAGGTTTTCGAGCCGGTTTGGGTAACAATGCCCGCGATGTTTTCTTTTTGAATTCCGGCGGTCATGGACGGCGTGAAATCCGCCGCCACAAGCACCGTTCCGGGTTCGACCGTGCGTAAATCAATATCTTCTTCGCCGAGCAGTATTTTCAAAAGGCGTGTGCGAAGGTCGCGGATATCGGTTGCACGCTGATTGGTCAAATCGTCTTCCACAGAGGAAAACATTTCAATATACATATTGCACACGGCGTCGAGCGCCGCCTCGGCGCACTGTCCGTTGTCAATAAAATCCTGCATTTGGGACGCCATAAACGGGTCTTGAATCATCATGATTTGACCGCTTAGGATTTCCGCCTGTTTTTCACCAACATCCTTTTGCACCTTTTCCCGGAGCGCTTCGGTCTTTACACAAAATGCCGCTATGGCATCCTGCAAACGCTTTTTTTCTTCATCCGCACCGGAAAATTGCACATGGGAGTAGTCGAGGCTGCTTTCTTTGAGCACGAGCACACGGCCGATACCAATACCGTCGGCGCCTGCAATACCCTGATAAATCATGCTGTTTCCCTCTCTTTTTGCACGCTTCAGTTTTAGTCGCCGAGGCCGCTATTCACAAGCTCGACCGCTTCTTTGAGCGCATCGGCTTCATCTTCGCCGACACAGCGGATTTCGATCTCGGAACCGCATTTGATGCATGCAGCCATAATATTCATAATGCTTTTGCCGTTGATTTCTTTTCCGTTGAACTCAATGAACACTTCACTATTATATTTCGTCATTGCAGAAACAAACACATTCGCGGGACGCATATGAAAACCCATTTTATTGGTGACAATTAATTTTTCGGATACCATATTAGTTTTCCTCCTTAACATTCTTTTTAAGCAATGCCAACAGCAGCATACCGACAACCGAGCCGACTGCAAGCGCTATGAGATAACCGCCGACATGTTCGACCACAGGGAACACGAAGATGCCGCCGTGCGGTGCGCGAAGCGTGCACCCAAACGCCATGGAAAGACCGCCTGCAACTGCAGAACCGACGATGCACGACGGAATGACGCGCAGCGGGTCAGCCGCAGCAAAGGGAATTGCGCCTTCGGAAATGAAGCAAAGTCCCATGATATAGTTAACATAAGCAGATTTGCGGTCGGAAGCGGTGAATTTCTTTTTGAAGAAGGTTGCGCAAAGTGCGATAACCAGAGGCGGAATCATACCGCCGATCATAACAGCCGCCATGATGTCGTAGTTGCCGCTTGCGATTGCCGCCGTGCCAAACACATAAGCCGCCTTGTTGATAGGACCGCCCATGTCCACACTCATCATACCACCGAGGATGCAGCCAAGCACGACCTTGCTGACATCGCCCATAGAATTCAGGAAATTGGTGATTGCTGTATTGATTGCCGCAACGGCGGGGTTAATGGCGAACATGATAACGCCGATCAGGAAAACACCGGCCAAGGGGTAAATAAGCACCGGTTTGATGCCTTCAAAGCTCTTGGGAAGATAGCTGCAAAGCTTTTCAAGACCTTTAACCAGATAACCGGCGACAAAGCCCGCAATCAGCGCGCCGAGGAAGCCGGCGGAAACAGCCGTGGACGAATCCATGTTGGTAAAGGAAATGCCGAGGTTTGCAATCGAGCCGCCGACGAAACCGACAACGAGGCCGGGCCGGTCAGCAATACTTTTTGCAATAAAGCCCGCTAAAATCGGCAGCATAAATCCAAACGCGACACCGCCGACGGTCTTTAAAAATGCTGCAAACGGTGTGTTCATACCAAAGTTTGCAGGGTCAATGGAATAATCGTCAAACAGGAACGCAAGTGCGATGAGGATACCGCCGCCGGTAACGAACGGAAGCATGTTGGAAACGCCGTTCATCAAATCTTTATAAATACGGCGCCCGAAGGATTCTTTTTCACCGGAGGATTTCTGTACCTTTTCACCGGTGTGGTGATAAATCGGCGCTTCGCCGTTTTGCACCTTTTCAATCAACTCCTGCGGTTTGTGAATACCGTCGGCGACCTTAACGCATAAAACCGGTTTGCCGTCAAAGCGTGACATTTCAACATTTTTGTCTGCGGCAATGATGATGCCGTCGGCCGCTTCGATTTCGCTGTCGGTCAGCACATTTTTCGCGCCGCCGGAGCCGTTGGTTTCAACCTTGATTGTAACGCCCATTTCAGCGGCCTTTTTCTCCAGGGCTTCTGCCGCCATATAGGTGTGCGCAATACCGGTCGGGCACGCAGTCACGGCCAAAATCTGATAGCCTTCTTTTTTCTGCGGCTGTTCGGCGGGTGCTGCATCGGCATCCTGGGGATATTTTTCAGTTTCCTTGTTGTCAATCAAACGAAGAAATTCTTCTGTATCTTTCGCCTGCATCAGGCTTTCGGCAAACGCCGGTTCCATCAGCATGACCATCAGTCTTGAAAGAATTTCCAAATGCACATTGCCGTCGGTCGTTGCGGCAATCATAAACAGAAGCTTTGCCGGTTTCCCGTCAGGTGCGTCATAATCCACACCGTCAGGAACGGTAATGGCTGCAAGCGCCGGGGCTTTGACCGCTGTGCTTTTTGCGTGCGGAACGGCGATCCCCTCGCCGATAGCCGTTGTTCCCTGCGCCTCGCGCGCAAGAATATCCTTTTTGTACTGTTCGGCGTCTGTCAGGTTGCCTGCTTTTTCATGCAGACCGATCAACTTGTTAATCGCTTCTTCCTTGGACGTCGCCGAGGTGCCGAGCACCACGGCTTCTTGTTTGAGCAAATCAATAATTCGCATGGTGTGCTCCCCTTTCTCTTTTATTGTATTTGTGCAAGCAATGCATAAATGGTTTCTTTTTTACACAACCCGTCGGAAAATGCTGTTGCGCTGCCGCAGGCGGAACCAAGCTGCAAAGCGTAAAGATAATCTTGCTTTTGCAAGTAGCCTGCGATAAACCCGGCGACCATCGAGTCGCCCGCACCGACAGAGTTTCGAACCGTGCCTTTTAGCGCACCGATTCGGTGCGCTTCTCCGGTTTCCGTCAGAAGCAGCGCGCCCTCGCCCGCCATGGAAACCAGCACATTGCGCGCGCCGCGTTTTTGCAGTTCGCGCGCACCGTTTTCGATATCCGCATCATTTTGAAGCGTGCGGCCCAGCATTTCGCCAAGCTCATGGTGATTGGGTTTAATCAAAAACGGATGATATTTTAAAACATTCAACAGCAGGTCGCCGGTTGCATCTACGACAAAGCGGATATCTCTGCCGGTCAGATGCTCGAGCAGCACCTCATAGGTATTTTGCTGAAGCGACTTCGGAATGCTGCCGGAAAGGCAAAGCACATCGTCTTTCTGTAAGCGGTCGAGTTTTTGAAGAAGCGCCTCAAACGCTTCTTTTGGAATGGGAGGACCGCCGGCGTTGATTTCAGTTTCCTGCTGCGCTTTGATTTTCACATTGATGCGCGTATTGCCCGCCGGCAGATGAATAAAATCTGTCTGCACGCCCAGATGCTGCACACCGGAGGCGAGCGCCTCGCCGGTAAAGCCCGCCGTAAAGCCAAGCGCTATGCTTGCTTCACCCAATTCATGCAGCACGGTGGAAACATTGATGCCCTTGCCGCCGAAATAGATTTCCTCCTGTGCGGTTCGGTTTACCTCACCCGTTGTGAGCGCGTCCATGCGCACCACATAGTCCAAGGCCGGGTTGAAGGTAACAGTATAAATCATTCTGTAACCTCCTTTACAACAGTATGTTTGCGGAAGTCCGGATCCGGCAGGCTATCCGTAATGATGCAGGCCTTATCGACCGGTGCAAAGGTCACGGAAAACACCCGATTGAATTTGGAATGGTCCGCAAGCACATAAGACATATAAGAACGGTTGACGGCTTCCGCTTTCAAAAGCCCCTCTTCCGTGTCCGGTGTAGTGAAGCCCTGGGAAGCGGTAATACCGTTCGCGCCCATAAACGCTTTGGTGAAATTATATTGCTTTAAATTGCTGACCGCCACTGCGCCGATGACCGCCTCAGTGGAAAGCTTTAGCTGCCCGCCGATGATGTAGGCGCGAAGCCCTTTGGAAATCAGCTTTTTGGCGTGAACGATACCATTTGTCACAAACGCTGCTTTTAATTTGGTATCGAGAT
The DNA here is from genome assembly GCA_949292775.1 of uncultured Eubacteriales bacterium. GTDB lineage: Bacteria > Bacillota > Clostridia > Oscillospirales > Acutalibacteraceae > Fimenecus. Next base: position 92,784 of record CASFBL010000005.1, on the reverse strand, counting down.
AATCAATCATTTTTTCGGTAGTCGTTCCGGCGTCCAAAAAAACAAAATCGCTGTCATCAATCAGCTGCGCAGCGTATTTGGCTATGCGCTCTTTCTCGGAAATATTCTTTGTTGCCTTGGTGGGAACATCGTCCTCATTGGAGGCGAAATTACGAGCTTCCAGTGCGGTCGCGCCGCCGTGCACCTTATGAAGCTTTCCAACGGCTGCAAGCCCCTGCAAATCCCGCCGGACGGTGGATTCGGAAATACCAAGCTCAGCAGACAGCCCGGTCACTGTAACGGCGCCCTTTTCTTTCAGTTCTTTTAAAATGGCATTTTGCCGTTCTTCGGTCAGCATTTCAAGCCCCCTTTTTTAACTTTATGCGGGTTTTCTTTCTGTTCTGCCTTGAATATAGCACGGTTTTTGCGCAAAGTCAAGCATTTTCTTTCAATTTCTTTCAAAATAATTCAAAATTTCTTTCACTTTCTTCCAAAATCAGGATAATTTTAAGATTTCATCGGCAATATAAGCAAAAACAGGCGCGCAATCCACCGAGCCGCCCTCGCCGTTTTCTTTCAACACGGTCACGACATATTGGGGTTCTTCATAAGGAAAATAGCCGCAGTACCAAGACTGTGTGACTTCGGTGCCGTCCTCTTTTATCCAGCCGCTTTGCGCGGTTCCCGTTTTGCCGGCCGCTGAGCAGGAAGCGGGCTTTGCCTTTTTGCCGCTGCCGGTTTCCACAGTATCATGCAGCAGCGCACCGACAGTCTCGGCAGTTGTTTTCGACATGGCGCGGCGCGACACCGGCAGAAATGCGCGCTGCACTTCTTCGCCGGAAGCATCGACAATCGCTTTCATCAGACTGGGTGCACGGTAAATGCCGTCGTTGGCGATTGCCGCGTATACAGCCGCCATTTGCAAGGGCGATGCGAGCAGCTGCCCTTGCCCAAACGCCAAATTGGCAAGGTCTTGCTTGGACGCGATAGAGGTTTTGTCGGGCATAATGCCGGTCTCGGTATAAAAGCCGTCCGCAAGCTCAATCTGCGCGCCGAGCCCCAAATTTGCACCCATTGCACACACCGCATCCGCGCCGGTCTTGAGTGCCATCTCAATAAAATAGGGATTGCAGGAATTCGCCATGGCTTCACTCATGTTCTGTGTGCCGTGTCCGGCACGGTCATGGCAGTTGAACACGGTTTCGCCAATGGTATAGTTCCCATTGCAGGTATAGCGAAACGCTGTATCCACACCGTTTTCTATGGCGGCAGCCGCAACGACCGCCTTAAAAACAGAGCCGACAGAATACGGCGTTATGGCACGATTGACAAACGGTGCATTTTCAGCGCCCAGGCTTTCCTCCGGGTGATTTTGATTGAACGCGGGTACGCTCGCCATGGCGCGGATTTCCGCAGTTTTAGCATCGAGCACCACCACGGCGCCGACATCAATTTCAAATTTTTGGAGCGCATCCTGTGCAATCGTTTGAATATCCCGGTCAAGCGTCAGCATGACCCCAGCGGGCGAATGGTAATTTTCAGAGGCAAATGCAATCTCCCCGCCCTCTAAAATGTGTCCGAGCGCGTCCACAGGATAAGTCGCTTTCAGCGTGCCGGAAGCGTTTTTCAGAATCGTGTCGTAATATTTTTCAATGCCGCTGACACCTTCACCGTCGCCGTTTACATAGCCAATCAAATGCACCGCAAGCCCTACATCCCGGTAACGCCGGACGGCGGTCACGGTTTTGGCTTCGTCTGTTTCAAGCGTACCGGTAGCGGGCGCAAGGGCGATTTTGCCGTCGGTCACAGCCTCATACAGCGCATCTTTGTCAGTATCACCAATGACAGCACTCGCGGCGTTCAGCGCAGACAGTGTGGGTTTAATGGCGACAAGCAGTTCATTTTCTTCGTTGACAAGCGGCCGCTTTTCGCAGTCGTAAATATTGCCGCGGGTCTCACTTACCGTTGCCGTCAGGCTGCTTTTGGTCGCAGCGGCATCAGAAACGACTGCCGTATCATTTATCTGCACGATGCGCAGGCACAAAAGTCCAAAGACCAGCGAAAACGAGAAAAACAGCGCAACGACTCTTTTTTGCATAAAAAACACCTCTGTTTAGTATGAAACAGAGGTGCGGATTTTAAACCGTATTTTTTATTTTAAAAGATAACCGAAACCGTTATGCGTTGTGCCGCCTGCTAACAGATAGGCTTTCGCACGCTTTTGCAAATCGGTATTTTCCGGAAGTTTTTGGATTTTCCGCTTGGACGCGCGGCTTTCATGCCATAACCTTCGCAGCAATTCCTGATTTTGCGGTATGGTCGGAACAACGCCGTCAAACAAATCCGAAAAGCGCAGAATATTGCTGCCCGCACGCATAAACAGGCGGTTGTTTTGGTCTAACAGCCAGCTTTCACAGACAAACCCCGAAAAATCATATTGCGGGAAAAAGAGTGCAAAAAAGTTTCGTGCCGCCGCAACAGAAGCTGTGCAAAGGTCAAAATGCAGCCTGCCGTCTTCGGGGATATGGATAAAAAGCACACGGTCGCCGTTAGAAAACGGCAGCTGTTTTTGATATGCCGGTGCAATTTGGGCGAAAAGCAAGTGGATTTCACCAAATTGATATTGCAGACGGCCAATGCGGAACATATGCAGATATAAAGACTGCCGCAGCCAGCCGATTTCAACAAGGCCGTCAATATTTTCACTCTGCTTGGCTGTGCGCGTCCATATGGCAATGTCAAGCATAGTGTCGTAAAAGACCGCGTCGGGAATTTGCTTTTCCTGATAAAGCGCATATGCCCGCTCGGCGCGCAGCAGGCAAAAAGCAAGGCAGAATGCCGCACCGGACTTTCGATTTTTAAAAAGACGGCGCTTGCAAAGCGCTATCGCTTTTTGCTCCGGGGCACAAAGCGCCTTTTGCAACTGCATCCGATTTGCAGAAAGCGCCCGAAGCGCGGCTGTTTGCGCATCGGGCGGCAATTCGATTTTTTCACAAAGCTTTAAAAGAAATGCGTTATCCATTTTATGCCTGCTTTCGCAGAAGGCTTCCGGCAGGAACAGAAACTCCGCACGGAATCTTCACCGTCATCATGGGGTGCGGCGCGGTGTCCACAGGTGTGCCGTCCGGCAAAAACAAAGCGGAAACCGTGAGCTTTTGCGGACATTTTCCTTTTTCCAAAATCTCCAGCGTATCGCCCACCGAAAATTTATTGCGCTGCTCCACCGTTAAAAATTCGCCGTCGCTTTCCTGCACCACGCCCATCACATCCCAAATACGGCGGTAACCGCCCGCAAGGCTGATGTTGGCTTCGGTTTTCGGGTCATCAAAATAAAACCCGGTGCAGTAATCCCGAAAGCTGACCTTATAAGGTTCTTCACAAATCCATGGTTCCGGCTTGTAATCCGGCGTGGGATTTTTCAGATATCCGTCAATGGCAGCGCGGTAAGCGTTGGTGACAATTGCGGTATAATAAGCGGATTTTGCGCGCCCCTCGATTTTAAAGCTGTCTACCCCCGCTTCGACAAGCTCCGGGATATGCTCTAACATACACATATCTTTGGAATTTAAAATGTATGTGCCGGTCTCGTCCTCATCAATGGGGAAATACTCCCCTTCGCGCGTTTTTTCCATCAGCGCATAAGACCAGCGGCAGGGCTGTGCACAGGCGCCGCGGTTGGCGTCGCGCCCGGTCAGATAATTGGATAACAGGCAGCGCCCCGAAAAGGAGACGCACATTGCGCCGTGCACAAAGCACTCGATTTCCAAGTCTTTCGGTGTTTTGGCGCGGATTTCTGCAATTTCGGAAAGGCGCAGTTCTCTGGCGGTTACGACACGCTGGGCACCAAGCTCATAAAACATGCGGGCAGTTTCAAAGTTCACGACACCCGCTTGCGTAGAAATGTGGACGGGCATATCCGGTACATAGGTTTTGCAAAGCTTCAACACACCGAGATCCGCAACAATCAGCGCGTCAACCCCAGCAGCCTCTGCGGCTTTCAAAAAATCCGGCATCGTTTCAATTTCATCGTTGCGTGGCAGCGTATTACAGGTCAAATACACTTTTACGCCCTGCTTGTGCGCAGTCTCCACCGCTTTTTGCAGCGCGTTCAGGGTAAAGTTTTTCGGTCCGGCACGCATTCCAAACTGCGTTGCGCCGAGATATACTGCATCCGCGCCGAAGTAGAGCGCCGAAAGCAGGCGTTCTTCATCTCCGGCGGGACACAACAATTCCGGTTTATGCATCATATAATCGTCCTTTAGGGTTACTCGCTTAGTTGCTGCCCTTCTTTTCCGCTGCGCTGTTGGCATTCAGAATCGCGATGTTGTTAGAAACGCGTTCTGAATCGTTGCGCGCAAGGTACAGCTTTTTGTTGACATCATGCGCAAAGAAATAGTATTTGGTATCTTCCGGGTAAAGTGCCGCTTTGATTGCGTCGTCGCCCGGGTTACAGATTGCGCCGACGGGAAGCCCTTCGCACTTATAAGAGCTGTAAAGGTTCGTGTACGAGGCAAGCTGCGCCGCATCAGTCACATTTTTCGCAATGGTTTCATTGATGTATTCCGTGGTGGAATCACATTGCAGCGACGGGTAAAGGCTTGAATTGTCCAGTCGGTTGTGCAGAACCGAGGACACCAGCGGCGACTGGTCGGCGCCGTAAGCCTCTTTCTGAATGATAGATGCAAGCGTAATGATATCGTCAACGGACATATTGAGTTTTTCTGCCTGCTTGGCGTACTCTTCCGTCCACTTCTTTTGGAAGTTGTTTAAGAACTTGCGAATGACGCTGGAGGGATTTTCACCGATATAGAATTCATAGGTATCCGGGTAGAGATAGCCTTCCAGCAAATGATAGCGCTCATCTTTGTTGTCTTCTTCCTTAATAAAGGAATACTCGCCGCTGAAATCAACTTCTTTCATGGTCTGATACATGACGGCGGAATCGCAGACTTCATATTTGTCAAGCTTCTCAACAATTTGGTCAACCGTATACCCTTCAGGGAAGGTCAGCGTGACCGTTTCGCCGGTCGTGGGTGCGACCTTAAAGGTGCTGAGCATTTTTTCTACACCCATAGAAGCGGTAACATAATAAATGCCGGTCAAATAGTTATCGTCTTTGAACTTCATGACTTTCGCAACAACGCGGCAGAAGTGGCGATGCTCGATAAGGTCATTGTCCTGCAAGATTTTCAGAACGGTTTTTGTGTCGGCATCGGCCGGAATATTGACGGCAACAACCGTTTCGCTGTCGCGGTTGATTGCCAAAACATCGTTAATACAGCTAATGGTATAAATAGACAAAAGGATAGCTGAAACGACGCAGATAAGCACCACGATCCACGCAGTCTTATTTTTCAGGAAAAACGCCTTAATGGTGTTCCAGTCCAACTTTACGGGTCCTTTTTTAGCCGCTGCACCGCCCTCTGTCGGCACGGTGGCATCGGTCACCATAAAATTGCCTGCGGCGGGGTCGTCAATTTTATTGCGTTTTTTAATGATTTCGGAGAAATTGGAAAAAGCTCCGCCTTTTTGCGGTTTCCCGGAGTGCTTCTGCCCGGCGGGCGCCTCCCCTTTTGCTTTCGCCACATAATAAGTCGGCTGCGCCTTGGGGGTTCGCTTTGCAGCAGGCGGGGTGCTGAACTCCTCGTCAAGCCCTTTGATTTCCAATTTAAAGCCTTCCGTTTTGTGCACAGGCTGCGGCACTTCGTGTTTCGGCGAAGCGGCGGTCTGGGGTTTTCGAGGCGCCGGTGCGGGTTTTGTGTGCTCTCGCGCCGACGGTGTGCTTTGCCGGTTCGGAGTTCTTTGCGCAGGCGCCGTCTTACGAGGCGGGTCCACACTTGCTCTTTGGCTGCGCTGTTCGCGGCGGGCACGCTCGCTTTCTTTGCGGCTGTCCTCTTCGGCGTAGACATCCAGCAATTCTTTGTAGGCATCTTCGTCAAAAAAGTTTCTCAAATCATCGTCATGCATTCGGGAGGCCTCCTTTCTTTTGGTTTCAGTCAATTTTCAGCAGTTGTTTTTCTGTCGCGATGCACTGCACGCGACAATCAAACCTGCCGTGGGGCAAACTTTCTTTCAGGCAAGCGTCATAGACAAGCCCAATCGTCTGTCCCAAAAACCGGGCCAAAAACCGGTCATAATATCCTTTTCCGTAGCCTAATCGGTATCCGTCGCGCGCAAAACCGAGCGCAGGGACAACACATAGACCCTCGGACAAATCGGTAAGTTTTTCACAAGAATCCACTTTCGGCTCTGACACGCCGAACGCGCCGGGAGCCAGGTCATTGAAATTACGGAGAATAAAAAACTCCATTTCCCGCGTTCCGGGAACGCAGCGCGGCGCTGCGACGGTTTTGCCGTCTTTAAACGCCTGCTCCATCAAAAAATAAGTATCTATTTCTAAAGGCAGGGAGACATAGAAAAGAACGGTTTTTGCTTCGCAGTATTGCGGGAGTGTTAAGAAGCGGTCGGCGACCAAGCTGTCAAGCCGCTTCTTTTCTTCTTCTGAAAACGACGCACGCACTGCCTTAAACCGGGCGCGCAATTCGTTTTTTTGCAATCTTAAATCCTCTGTCATCTCGGGAACTGGATTGCCGCGCGAACTTTTTCGGCAGCTTCAACACCGGCGAGCGCGGAAGCGATTGCGAGAGCAAATTCAGTGGCAACACCCATACCTTTTGCAGTAATGATATTACCGTCACG
>CASFBL010000005.1:0-86057 GCA_949292775.1 uncultured Eubacteriales bacterium | reverse complement strand
ACTCGAACCCGGGGAAGCAAATCGCTTCTTTACCGAAGAGCAGACCTTTGTGCCCAAGCACAGAGGGTGCCGCACAAATCGCGCAAATCAACAGGTCGTGTGCTTTTGCAAATTCGAGTGCACGCGCTACTGCATCGCTTGCGTCCAGATTGGTTGTTCCGGGCATGCCACCGGGCAAAATCACAGCTTGCAAATCACGGTTTAATTCCATTTCGGCGTCTGTAATGTCCGCTGTGACCGGAATTTTATGAGAGCTTGTCACCACTTTTTTGCCAATGCCGACCGTTTGCACGGTAAGCCCTGCGCGGCGCAGGATATCGACGGGCGTGAGGGCTTCGATTTCTTCAAAGCCGTCTGCTAAAAACACATAAATCATAAGAAACTTCCTTTCAGCCTAAAGTGATGCCGATATAGGCGTTTTGTATTTCGGTTTTCTTTCCCAAAGCGGAAAGCGGCTGCCACATGCCGCCGGAAACAATTTTTCCGGATGATGCGCCGAGATGTCTTGACGCCGGCAAGGAGAATATAAACTGTGACGCGTCGGTGCGGCTGAACAACGCGCCCAAAAGGGCTGACTCTTTCTTTTGCAGGAAGCAAAAATCCGTGACCTGCACGGCATCGTCCGTTATCTCATAAACGGCATAGCCGCTGTCGGTGAAAATGGTCTCGGCGCCGTATTCGCGGTTTAAGAACAGGGAAAAATCTAAAATCGGTTCCGGATAAGCCGGATGCCAAACATCCAAAAGCGCTTGTTCGCGGATTTCAAAAAACTGGCGGGCGCTTGCTTGAAGCTCTTTGGCAGCAGTTTCGCAAAGCGGCTGTAAATCAGTTCTCGAATACTGCACCAGTTTTTTGGAAAAGGCCGGCAAAAATCCGCGTGCGCCGTAATAGTCAAACAAGGTAAGTTCCGCCGGGACCAAAAACAGACCGTCTAAACTTTGCCGCTGCGCATTTTCTGCGGCAAACTGCAAAAGCCGGGTCATTAGCCCCCTGCCGCGGTAAGCGGTATCGGTAGCGGCGGCGTAAATATAAGCCGCCGAAAGCGTTTTTTCACCGCAGCGCAAATCCACACGCGGCATATAAACGGCGGAAACCGGGTTCGCATTTTCGCCGCAGACGACAATATCCTTTGGCGTGATACAGCGGAAAAATCGGTCAATGACTGTCGCTTCATCGCCGAAGGTCTTTTGCCAAAGCGCGTAAAGCGCAGGCTTGTCTTCGATTGTCGCCAAACGGCACTGCAAATCGATCACCCTTTATAAACTGCCCGGTATTTCGGAAGCAGAACGGCGGGATAATAGGATTCCTTAGCTTTGCGCAGGCCTTCGCTGCCGGTATCCTCTTCGCGGTTGATAAGTTGATAGGACGAGAGCGCATTTTCGGCAAACATCTGATTGATTGCCGGATAAGCGCCGCGCATATCGGCAAACGCCTTTTCCACATGGGTGCAAAACACCTTATCGCTGAGCGGTTCACCAAAGGTGTAAGCCACCACCCGGCCGTCTACACGCAAGACGCCGCCGGTAAAGCCCAGCTCGAAAAATTTGTCAAACCCGCGTGAAATGGCGATTCGTTCGTTGCCGATTTCTTCCGGGTTTTTTTCGAGATTTTTTTCTTCCCAGCTGTCGTTCATAGAAAGGCAGTCGTCCATATTTTTTTCGGTCAGCGGTTCGTACTGCCACTGGAAATTCTTTTTAAAGTAAGAAAGATGGTTGCGCTTGGCGTGATATTTTCTGCCCGCAAGCGTAATCAAATCTTCAGCATTGTAGATATAGTCAAAATATTCGCGCATGGGGTAGAACTCAAATTGATTTGGAAAAAGCGTATCAAGTTCGCGCACCTTTTTAGGCGTGAGGGAATACATTTTCAGCGGCACGCCGTCGTTTTCGGCACAGCGCATCAATTCTTCGACGGCGGCTTTTTTGTTGCCGCTACCGCACGGGAACAAATACATCGGGTTTTCGCTCCCGTCGCGCGCCAAAAACAGGTTGTCGTATTGCGCGATTGTATTTTTACAGACGCTTGACCACATATAGAGATTGCCAAAGCAATATTCACACGCAAGCTCACCCGCTTCGCGCATGATTGGAGCAACCCACGCCTGGTCTTGCATTTGCGGCGTTTTAAATTCTAACACAAATTGTCACCTTATAATTCTAATTTCTTTCAGCACCGTTGAAACGATTTTTTCATGGATGCTGTCGATTGGAAGCGGCTCGCCGTTTTCGGAGCAGGCAATCACATGCCAGCCGAGTGCTTTCGCGGCATACAGCGCCGCCTTACGGCAATTTTCGAGGTACTGCACATCTGCTTCGTGGACATCTTTTTTCGCTTCTTCGCCGCCATAGCGCGCGGACATCAGCTTTTGGGAAATCTCCACCGGCATATCGAGAAAAATCACGCAATCAGGTTTCGGGATCCCCAGTTTATTGTATTCATAGTCGAAAAGCCAGTCGAAATAATCGTCCCACTTTTCCGGCGGCAGCTTTACCCCCTGATGAATCGCGTTGGAGGTGGTGTAGCGGTCTGCCAAAATCAGCGTACCGGCAAGATAGTCGTCTTTCCAGTGGCGGCGGTAGGAAGCGTAGCGGTCCACGGCATAAAACGAAGAAGCGGCATAGACATTGACATCCTGCGGGTGGCTTCCGAAGTCGCCGTTTAAATACATGCGCACGAGTGTGCTGGAGGGGTCGTCGTAATCCGGCAATTTAATCTGCCGAAGCGGCACCTGCATATTTTGCAGTTTTGCTTTCAAAAGCCCGATTTGGGTGGATTTTCCACTGCCGTCGAGGCCGTCAATAACAATCAGGCGCTTGTCCACAAAGTATTCCTCCCTGTAAAGCACATTTTTTGATGCGGCAGACACTACGCATACATGGATAGTATAACAAATTTTTTCCTGTTTTACAACGCCCAAACGGCAATTTGAAAATTAAAATTGTGTAACAAATAAATTGCGGTTTGTTGCATTTTGTGGTAAAATGAATAAAATTACCTTAAAGGAGCCAAAATCATGGATGTTTCGGATTTGCAAGCAAGTGGCGTGTTTTTAATCGGCCTTTCCGACTGCGGGGAAAAGGTCACGGCCGCGGGCGGACGCGTTTCAACACAGGAGGGAACGGCGCTCGGCATTTGGGCAAAAAGCCAGGACGAAGAAAAAAATGCCAACCTGATTGACAAAGTTACGCGCTCGGGACACAATTCCGTTGTCGAGCACACCTATTTCAACCTTGCTTTTCAGAATGTTTCGGCGGTTGTCGAACAGTTTATCATTGAATTTCGGCTCGCCTCTTTTACGGTGAAATCCCGCCGGTATGTAGACTTTTCAGACGCCGGATTTTATGTGCCGGATTTTTCCGACCCGGCGCTTACCGAGCGTTATAAAAAGCACATGGCAAAGCAGTTTGCACTGTATACAGAATTTACCGAAAACGGCGTTGCGAAAGAGGACGCGCGTTTCCTTTTGCCCTACTGCTTATTCAGCAATTTCTTTTGCAGCGTCAACGGGCGGGAATTTTTACATATTTTAAAGGCCATGCTTTACGGGCGTGGCAGCAAATATCCGGAAATCCGCAAGCTCGGCGAAATGCTGCTTGCACAAGCAAAAGAACGCACCCCGGGCATTTTGCGCGGCTTTGAAGAACGGTGCCAAGGCGCAAACGACACACCAGACCTTTCATTTATTGCCCTGCCGCAAAAAACAGAAAGCGAAAAAGCAGTCGAGCTGCTTTCCGCCACGCCGGACGCGGCAAAATGTGTGGCGAGAACCGCGCTGATTACGGAAGCGGGGCTTTCCACAAAAGACGCAGACAAGCTGCTTTGTGACCCGGAAACGGTGAAAAAGACCGTCCGCGCCGTGTTAGACTGCGACCGTCCGCGTGCATTAGAATCGGTTAACTTCTCCCTTCGCTACAACGGTGTTTCGCTTTCGGGCGTGACGCATTTCACGCGCCACAGAATGCAGGGACTTTCGGTTCCGGAACTCACGCACACTGACCGCGCCCGCTATCTTGTGCCCCCGACACTCCAAGACAAGCCGGAGCTTTTAGAAAAATACAAAGCTGCATTCGCTGAAAATTTGGAAGAATACAACGCGATGAAAGCTTTGGGACTTTCGGAAACCGACTTGGTGTATTACCAGTTAAGCGGCAATGTCGTGGACATTGTTTCAACGATGAACGCACGCGAGCTGCTTTTGTTCCTGCGGCTGCGCACCTGCACAAGAGCCCAGTGGGAAATCCGCGCGCACGCGATTGAAGCTTTAAAGCTTCTTCGCAAGGCTGCCCCGGAAATTTTCTCATTCTATGGCCCGAGCTGTTTTGTAGACAAATGCCCGGAAGGAAAACTCAGTTGCGGCAGAATGCAGGAAATGCGTGAGGTTTTCGCCCCGGACGCACTGTAAAAGAGCCGAATATTTCCCGAACATAAAAAGACCGCCTCTCCCCTTCTTTTGGGGAAAGGCGGTTGTTTTTTATTTAAATCTCGGTCGTTTTCTCAAAAACTTTGTCGCCGGAATCATTCCAAGCCTCAAGCAGCAAACCGTCAGGCGAGAAAGTCAGCTTGCTTGCAATAAACACGCCGTCTCGATGCCCGCCGTCGATATAAATATTCAAGCCTTCTTGCTCAATAAATTCACAGGTGTGCGTGTGGCCACTGATGATTTGCCGGACGCCAAGGGATTTTAAGGATGCATAGGCGCTTTCGTGCAAATCCTCTTCAATGCAGATGTCCCCGGAGTGCACAAGCGCAACGGTCTTTTTATCGGACACAGGAAGATTGGAGAGCCACGAGACCATCGACTCGCGGTAAGCCGCGTAATTCACCATGCCACCATACTCGGGATGGTCGTCCTGTTTATCCTCACCGCTGTCGAGCACAACGAACCGATAATCGCCGTAGTCGGTGGTATAATAGAAGCTGTCCATGCCGAGATAATCCGGCAGTTTTTCAGCGTATTCACCGCGTGTTTCATGGTTGCCGCGGATGTAGACGACAGGAACCGTTCCGCCGCAAAGCTTGCCGCCGAATTCTACAATATATTCGCGGATTTCTTCTTCAAACATAAGACCGGGTTCGCCGTCGCCCAAAAGGATAACACCGTCATAGTCGCCCGCGTAGGAAACAGCATCATAGGCTTTTTCGAGTCTTGTGTGCCAGTCGGACACGCTCAGCCACGTTTGATTTTCGCCGCTCGGCGCGGAAAACGCATAGCTTTCGGACTTGACCTCTTTGCCGAGCCGGCTGCCGTAGCTGTAAGCTTCAATAACACGCACAGAACCCACGCAATAGCTGTTGCCGTCAAGCTGCGCTTTCGGCACGCGGACGGTGTAAATCGTACTGTCGCCTTTGATTCTTCCGGCGGCTTCATCATACAGTTTGACGGGTTCGCCGTTGTATGTATATTCCACATAGCCTGTGCCGGTTTTATTGGTCGCGAACACGACGGAATAATAGTCGCTGCCGCTGTCAATGACCATCGGCGCAGAGGTAATCTCATAGGGAGAAATCGGCAAAAGCGTGAAAAAGGAAGAAAGCACCACGCCCACCGCCACAAGCACAGCCAATGTCTTTTTGACGCTGTTTTTGCGGATGTGCGGATAAACCGCCAAAAGGAAAACAATAATTGCCGCCGAGGCAAAATAAGGGAATCCCTGTTTTGCCATGCGGAATATAACCGGTGCAGTCTCTTCCCCCGCGACGGCAATATTGATAATAACGCCAATCAAAAAGCCGACGGAAGCAAGCAATGCAAGTGTGCACAAAACCGCAAAGCCTTTTTTCTCAGAAAGCAATGCGCCTTTGCGCCGAACCTCGCAAACGCGCAGCTCATAAAGCGTGAGCAGCAACAGCGCAATGAAAACCATCAGCGCAAACAGAAGCGCCGAAAGTCCCTGAAACACGGTTGTGTCGATAAACACATAGTTCGCGCGGCAGGCATAGAATAAAAACGCCGACACTGCGGAAACAAACGAGAACAGACAAAGCAGGTTTTCGTTGGTTACCGCTTTGACAAAAGAACGAACTCGCACAGAAAATCCCTCTTTTCCCTTGATTTGGTTTCATTCTAACACCCGCGCGCGGGATTTGCAAGAAAAAGGTTTTGGGGACAAGAAAGCCGGTTGGAATGAATCCAATCGGCTATACTAAATAGCTTATTTAGAACGGTTTGCAGATTGTACTGCAAAATAATTTCGCAGTGGCACATGAATAATCATATTGCCCAAAGGATCAAGATCATCATCTTTTAAAAACTTAAAGCGCATTCTTTGCCCACTATTTCCAATCACTCCTGAATTAAAAAGTTGTTCAAGAACATTAATCAATTTGTGGCGCTGATTAAACCTTTCAACACAGTCGTATATTTGACCTAGTTTTTGTAGCCGTGAGGACAAATCATTAAGCGTAAATGGAACGCTTATGTTTGTTAATAACTTCTTTATTGCTTGTAAATCGTTAGTATCATAAATTAAGCTTAATTCTTCCGCAATTTCATTCCAACTTTTTTGCGAATAAATACGCATAGATGCATCGAATATTTCCTGTGAAAAGCTGGACGCTTCCCCAGCGTTTTCTTTGGCGATATTAAGCATCCTTATTACATCTCGTGGCCGATGCCATGTATAGCGTAGAATATAATCTTTGCTACTCATTTTATTGATTGTTTGAGGAAAATATTTCAACCAAATATCTCCGTCAGTTTTTATCCCTTTGCTTTCTTCACAAACTTTGAGTTTTTGCTCTATCATTAAAATGATTGGGCTATTTTCATAACTTCCCCCGCGAATATACCAACTTATTTCTTTTCCGAAATCTTCAATCGCTTTATTTATTTCAAACCCCGATGTATAAACACTACTGATCACTTCACTTCGGATAGAAGCAATGGTATGCACGGGATATCCATGATTCCTGCAAATACCATTTAATCGTTCGATTGCAAGGATTAAATCTCGAACTAATTGAATATCTCTTTTATATAATTTTTTTGATTGAACCGATAGCTCTAACTCATCAAAAAGAATCCAAATATTATTAGGTGACAGCTCTAACTCTAATGCACTAAACAAATCAATAATTTTTTTCGTAAGTCTTTGATAATTTACGCATTTTCTACTTTTTTCAAATCCTATTTCTAATTCAACATCTGCACTTAATCCGTGAAGGGCAGATAAATTGACATTAACGCGTCCTTTGCTAATTTGTGGTATTATTCTATTAGAATTATCCGAGTAAATACTCTTAATTAGTTTACAAAGCGTTTCATAATCTTTACTGTTAGCAAAAACATGATACTCTCCTCTGAAAAATAATCCTTTTATTATTCGACTAATCAGATATACCTGCCAAGAAGCAATGCAATCTTTTGGTTCTGTAGCATCAACAATATCTGCTACTTCTTCCTGAATATTATTGGATGTTGCAGCCCTTTGTAAACTTTTTCTATCTTCCGGATCAAATTCACTTTTGTATCGTATAGGAATCACTAAGTTTTGGGGATTACTTGATAAAGTGCATTCTAAATATTTTAGAAAGGCGGTTTTCCCCGTACCTTTTTCTCCATAAATATAATATTTTAATCCATGAAGAAAATCATCAATACAATAAGTATCGTTTTTCCAAAAAGCTCGTTCAAATTGCTCTGGACCAGATTCTAACAATTCGTTATATGCATCTGTCTTTCCAAAATACAAGTCCTTTAACGGTAGTTTGTTGTTTATCATTTAGATACCCCTCTCCAATTATAAAAATCTCAAACAACCTTCATGTAATACATATCTGCTTATGCAAAAGTCATAACATTATTCATTTAAACGCAATCGCCTACTAATCGCAGATGCTCTAAAAAGCAAAATTAAAATTGTACTTATGTCAATACGAGATTTTGCCCCCCTCTCTTTCCAGCAAACAATTTGGAATTACTGTAAGTAACAAATGGTTTATAACTAAATATTATATCAAAAAATATTAAAGTTCAATATTTATATTACTCAACCACTATAAAAAAATATTGAATTTACACTATCTAACAACTGATTTTCAACATAAAAAAGATTAAAAGAATCACCAAACACGCCTGAAATCCGATGTATTGCGGCAAAAGTGGCACCCCCTGGGGGAATCGAACCCTCAACTAACCCTTAGGAGGGGTTTATTATATCCATTTAACTAAGGAGGCATATAGAGTTTTCTGAAAAATTATTATAACAGAACGCGTTTTCTTTTTCAACTGTCTGTTTGTATTTCCACGGAAATGAGGAAAGGATTGCAAAATCGGTAAAAAATCCTATAATTGCGCGGCAAAAAGATACTATATTCCGTTGAAATACAATGAATTTTCTGTATAATGAAATCGAGCGCCGCAGGGTTAACCGGCGGCATATACCGGCGATTTTTCATTTTTTGCAGCATAAGGAGTGGAACAGATGACAACGATTGACCAATACTTGGAAAAAGTGGACGAGGTCATAAAAAAAGGCCCGTTTCATGACAACTGGGAAAGCCTGTCGGCATTCCAAATCCCTGCCTGGTACCGCAAAGGGCGGTTCGGCCTGTTCATTCACTGGGGTGTGTATTCCGTTCCGGCGACGGAAAGCGAATGGTACCCGCGGCAGATGTATTTGAAAGGCACAAAAAGCTGGTTTCACCGCATCAAAACCTACGGCAAAAATGCGGACTACCGCCAAATTGTCGAGCAGTTTAACCCGACTGCATTTGACGCAGACGAATGGGTCGAGCTGTTCGAAAAAAGCGGCGCGAAATACATAATGCCGGTTGCCGAGCACCACGACGGCATAAAAATGTATAAATCCGAATTAAACCGCTGGAACACAGCCGATTTACAAACGCACAGGGATTATCTTACCGAGCTGCACGAGGCCTGCGACCGGCACGGGATAGGTTTTTTATGCTCGAATCACCGCGCGGAGCATTTCTGGTTTTTAAACGGCGCACGGGCAAACTGTCCGGATTCAGAGGTGACCAAAGGGTTGTATCCGGATTTGTACGGCCCGGCAGCACTGCACACAAGCGGCAGACCATGGGACAACGAAAAATGCCCGCCCACACAAGAATGGTGCCGTGATTGGCTGGCTTCTGCGTGTGAAATGATTGACCGTTTGCAGCCGCTTGCCGTCTATTTTGACTGGTGGATCAACAAGCCGGAATTCAAGCCCTATTTAAAAAAGTTTTTAGCCTATTATTACAACCGCGGGGCACAATGGGGCAAGGAAGTCGCTGTGTTCTATAAGGTTGGCGCCGTTATGAAGGGTTGCGCCATATTTGATGTGGAGCGCGGGCAAATTGAAGATGTTTCGCCTGTCCTGTGGCAAAACGACACGGCGATTGCAAAAAACAGCTGGGGCTACACAGAGGGCAACCAATTTAAAACGCCCTATGAAATTCTGACCAACATGATTGATGTCGTATCGAAAAACGGCTGCTATATGCTGAATGTCGGTCCGAAGTCAGACGGTACGATTTGCCCCGAAGAAAAATCCGTTCTTCTTTCTATCGGCAAATGGATGGAGAGCAACGGAGAAGCCATTTATGACTCCATGCCATATGATGTGTGGTATGAGGGCAAAAAGCAAAAAGCCGGGTCATTTAAAGAGAACCTGAAATACGGCAAAAAGGATTACCGCTTCACTTATAAAAACGGCGCAATCTACATCTTTATTATGAGTGAAACGCCTGCCAAATCACATGCAATCAAAGCGCTGCGTGCGGCAAGCGAGGGCGGCATTCGCTATAACATTCAGAATGTCGAAGTGCTCGGTCACCCGGGCAAGGTTGCCTGGTCGCAAGACAAAAAGGCATTTCGATTTACATTAGACGAAAAGCAATTACACGCCGCACTGCCGCTGTGCATCAAGGTCAGTGTCGATTAAGCTTCCTGCCCGCGCCAATGGCGCGGGCATTTTTTAATAGGAAAGTGGGCTGCGACTCTTGTCTTTTTGTTGTGGCAGGTGTATAATGCTTTCGATTTTTATTGCGGAGATGAAATTATGGAACAACAACCTGTTACCGCCATTATTGTGGGTGCCGGTCACCGCGCGTTTGTGTATTCCAAGCTTGCGCTGACCAACCCCGAACTGCTCAAAATTGTCGGTGTTGCCGATCCCGACCCGATTCGTCGGAAAAAGGCAATGGATATGTTCGGTTTTCCGGAAGAAAACTGCTTTGAAAATGCAGACGCGCTTTCCCGCGTACCGAAATTTGCCGACACCATCATCAACGGCACAATGGACCATCAGCACATTGAAACGGCTGTGCCGCTTCTGAAAATGGGATACGACATGCTGTTGGAAAAACCCTTTGCGACCAACGAGGCAGAAATGCGCGAACTGGTTGACTGTGTGCGTGAAAACGGCAACAAGGTTATGATTTGCCATGTGCTTCGTTACACGCCGTTTTATCTTTCTATTAAAGAGCGTGTTGCCGCCGGCGAGATTGGGGACATTATCAACATTCAGACCAGTGAGCATGTCAGCTACCATCACCTTTCCACCTCTTATGTGCGCGGCAAGTGGGCAAACTCTGACGAGTGCCACACCTCGATGCTGCTGGCAAAATGCTGCCACGACCTTGACATGATGATGTGGATGATGTCGGAAACCAAGCCCGTGCGGATTTGCAGTTTCGGCAGCAAATTCCAGTTCAAGCCGGAAAATGCGCCGAAAGAAGCAGGCACGCGCTGCCTTGTGGACTGCCCGCTTGTTGACACCTGCCGGTATTCCGCAAAACGGTTATATCTTGATCAGCCCGAGCGCTGGGCGTTCTATATTTGGGACAAATTAGAGGGCATTGAAAACCCGACGGATGAAGACCGCATCAACCTGTTAAAGGGAGACAGCAACTACGGCAAATGCATTTACAAATGCGACAACAATGTGGTTGACCACCAGTCGGTACTCATCAACTTTGCAAGCGGCGCCACCGGTACCCACAACATGGTCGGCGGTTCCTCGAAACCCTTGCGCCGGATTCACATTGTCGGCACAAAGGGCGAGATTTACGGTGACTTTGAGGAATCCAAATTCTATGTTTCCAAAATCCACCCGACCAAGACCGATGAAAAGATTGTGGAAGAGGTCGATTTGCGCGTTACCGGCGACATGGTGGGCGCTTACGGCGGACACGGCGGCGGCGATGAAAAGCTTGCCGAGGATTTTGTGAAGTTTATCCGCGGCGAAAAGCCGAGTCTTGCCTGCACCTCGATTTTCGACTCGGTTGCCGGTCACCTTTGCGTGTATCTTGCTGACAAATCCCGCGAAGAAAACGGCATGCCGCAGGATGTTATTTTGTAATACATAATCTATAAATAAGAAAGCCGCTTGAAGCCGAATGGTTTCAGGCGGCTGTTTGCATTTATAAATAACCGCCCGTTCCAAATTCGGAACGGGCGGTCCTTCTTTTTAAAACGATTATTCCTGCGGTTCGTCGTCGTCCTTTTTCTTTTTAAGGCTAACCGTGGAGAGCTTATTGAGCACATAGATGCCGAGAATAATCACACCGGTCACGGCGAAGATACCGACCATGCCTTTGAGCATGATGGGCAGGGTTTCTAAAAACAGTTCCACATTGATTTCCATGTTCTTTACCTCGCAATCAGATTCAGAATCAGACCGCCCGCGATAACGGAAGCGATTTGTCCGGACACATTTACACCGATGGAGTGCATCAGAAGGAAGTTCTGTTTATCTTCCGCAAGGCCCATTTTATGCACCACGCGCGCAGACATGGGGAACGCGGAAATACCGGAAGCGCCGATCATCGGATTGATTTTCTTTTTGAGGAACAGGTTGAGGAATTTTGCAAAAATCACACCGCCTGCGGTATCGAAGATGAATGCGATAAGACCAAGGCCGAGAATCAGCAGCGTGCGCGGATTCAAGAATGCTTCCGCCTGCATACGCGCGGCAATGGTGATGCCGAGCAGCAAAGTGATGAGGTTTGCAAGCACCTTCTGTGCGGTTTCGGAAAGAGAATTCAGAACGCCGCACTCACGAATCAGGTTACCGAACATTAAGAAGCCGATAAGCGCAACCGCGCGGGGCGCCACGATGCCGGTGATGATTGAAACAAAAATCGGGAACAGAATACGGGTAAGCTTGGAGACTTCTTTCTGCTCATAAGGCATACGAATAAGGCGCTCTTTTTTCGTGGTCAGCAGCTTGATAACCGGCGGCTGAACAATGGGCACCAACGCCATGTAGGAATACGCCGCAACGATGATTGCGCCGAGATAGTTGGACTCGAAGTAGTTCGCAACGAAAATGGAGGTCGGGCCGTCTGCGGCACCGATAATAGCGATGGAAGCTGCGTCCTTGAGGTCAAAGCCGAACAGCGCCGCCATGCTCAAAGTAAAGAAGATACCGAACTGTGCCGCCGCACCGAAAAGCATCAGCTTGGGGTTGGAAAGCAGCGGACCGAAGTCGATCATCGCGCCGATACCGATAAACAAAAGCAACGGGAACAACTCGTTGGCAATACCGGAATTAAACAGCAAATCGATAACGCCGATTTCTTCAACACCGTCATGAATCTGGGTAACAACGCCGGACAAAGGCAGGTTGACCAAAATTGCGCCGAAGCCCATCGGCAAAAGCAAAGTCGGCTCCATATCCTTTTTGACAGCAAGGTAAATCAGTATACCGCCGATTATCCACATGATAACCAACTTATAGTCTGACAAATTGGTTACATTGCCAAACAGAGGCTGTAAAAACTCGATTACAGTTTCCATGTCATCTCTCCCTAATACAAATTGTAATTATTATACTGCAAAACCGGAAGATAAACAACATATTTTTGCAGTTTGTCCTTATTTTGGGGAAAATCCCCTCATTTTTTCTTTTTTTGCAAACTTCTCTTGTAAAGAATTCCAATTCTTGTTACAATATAGACGCTTTTCAATAAAGGAAAGAGTTGCATTTCTTGTTTTTTCAGAAAGGCGGGAACTATTTGGACTTTCAATTCACCTGGTTTTTAGACCAGCTGTTCGCAAGCCCCGTTTTATTGGCGACAGTTCTGTTTACGCTCGGCGTTATTTTTGTAAACGGCTGGACGGATGCGCCGAACGCGATTGCCACCTGTGTTGCAACGCGTGCCATGCCGCCGCGAGCCGCAGTGCTGATGTCGGCAGTATTCAATTTTTTCGGCGTATTTGTGATGACCATGCTCAATTCCACCGTTGCCATGACCATTAAAAACATGGTGGATTTCGGCACCAACACGCACGAAGCCGTTGTCGCGCTTTGCGCAGCGCTGGTAGCAATCATCATTTGGGCGGTTGCCGCGTGGTTTTTCGGCATCCCCACAAGCGAGAGCCACGCGCTCATTGCCGGCCTTTCCGGCGCAGCGATCGCCATACATAACGGCTTTGGCGGCATCAACGGTGCAGAATGGGTCAAGGTGCTTTACGGGCTTGTGCTTTCCACCGTTTTGGGTTTTGCAAGCGGCTATGTTTTCACAAAGCTTACCGCGTTTTTCTTCCGCAAGGCGGACCGCAGAAAGACCTCGGAATTTTTCCGCGGTGCGCAGATTTTCGGCGGTGCGGCAATGTCGTTTATGCACGGTGCGCAGGACGGTCAGAAATTCATGGGCGTTTTGATTTTAAGCGTATTCCTTGTAAACGGAAGTGAATCCGCAGCAGCCGTGACCCCGCCCATTTGGATGATGTTGCTTGTTTCCATAGTGATGTCTGTCGGCACTTCGGTCGGCGGGTATAAAATCATCAAAGCAGTTGGCATGGATATGGTGAAGCTGGAAAAATACCAAGGGTTCTCGGCGGACATTGCCGCAGCATTCTGCCTGCTTCTTTCATCGCTGTTCGGCATTCCCGTCAGCACCACCCACACCAAAACAACAGCAATTATGGGTGTTGGTGCAACCAAGCGTCTGTCGGCAATCAATTTGGGCGTTGTTAAAGAAATGGTGCTCACCTGGGTACTCACCTTCCCCGGCTGCGGACTTATCGGATTTTTAATTGCAAAACTGTTTATGCGGATATTTTAAAGAGAGGATGTTTTAAATGGCCAGAAAGCAGGAGAATTTCTTTTATAAAAACTTTAAGGAAAGCATCGCCATTTCCCATGAAGCGTCAGAATTTTTGAAAAGCGTGTTTTTAGATTTCAAGCCCGAAGAGCTGGATTTGCAAAAACGCAAGTTGCACGAAATTGAGCATCGCGGCGACGCGAAGAAGCATGAAATGACCTCTGAGCTTGTCCGTGCATTTATCACGCCGATTGAGCGCGATGATATCTTCCAATTAAGCCAGAACATTGACGAAGTGACGGATGCTGTCGAAGATATTTTGATGCAGATGTATATCAACAATATCACGGTTTTGCGCGACGATGTGGTGGAATTCACAAACATTCTCATTCAGTGCACCCACACCTTACAGAGGATGCTCGCGGAGCTTGAAAACTTTAAAAAATCCAAGGATTTGCGCGATTTGATTATTGAAATCAACCACTTGGAGGAAGTCGGCGACGAAATGTACTGCCGCGACATGCGCCGCCTGATGACCGAGGAAAAAGACCCGGTCACCATTATTGCTTGGCGTAAAATTTACGAAGGGTTTGAAAAAGCCTGCGACGCGTGCGAAGATGTTGCCAATCTCGTTGAAAGCATTATCGTGGAGAACACCTAAAAACAAATATAAGAAAGCCGCTCCAAAAAGGAGCGGCTTTTATTTTTAAATGACAAGGTTATTCCGCAAACAGCGGGGTAGAAAGATAGCGTTCGCCGCTGTCGGGGAGCAAAACGACGATTGTTTTGCCTTTGTTTTCGGGACGGCGGGCAAGCTGTGCACCGGCGCAAAGTGCCGCACCGGCGGAAATGCCGACCAAAAGCCCGTCAGTTGAAGTGACCGCGCGGCTGTATTGATATGCGGCCGCATCTTCCACGGTGATGATTTCATCATACACGGAAGTGTCCAGTGTATCCGGCACAAAGCCTGCGCCGATACCCTGAATGCCGTGTGCGCCGCTCTTGCCTTCTGAAAGCACCGGAGATGTTGCCGGCTCGACTGCCACGACTTTAACATCGGGATTTTTGGATTTCAGATATTTGCCTACACCGGAAAGCGTACCGCCGGTACCAACGCCGGCGACGAAAATATCCACTTTGCCGTCGGTGTCGCAGTAAATTTCAGGACCGGTCGTTTCCAAATGAGCTTTGGGGTTTGCCGGGTTTGTAAACTGTCCTGCCACAAGGCTGCCCGGAATTTCGCGGTGGAGTTCATCGGCCTTTTCTATGGCGCCGGACATGCCTTTTTTGCCATCTGTGAGCACAAGCTCTGCACCATAAGCTTTCATCAGCATTCGCCGTTCCATGCTCATTGTTTCGGGCATGGTAATAATCAGCTTATAGCCGCGCGTCGCCGCAACAGCCGCAAGGCCGATGCCGGTATTGCCGGAGGTCGGCTCGATAATCGTGCCGCCGGGTTTCAGTTTTCCGGATTGCTCGGCTTCGTCTAAAATGAATTTTGCAACGCGGTCTTTGACGCTTCCCGCCGGATTAAAGTATTCCAGTTTTGCAAGCACGGTCGCTTCCAGTGCATTTTCGCGTTCAAAACCGACAAGCTCCATAAGCGGTGTGTTGCCGATGAGCTCTGTCAGGCTTTTATAAATCTTGGACATGGATGTCCTCTCCTTTTCTAACAAGTTCTTATTTATTTTACCCCTTTCGCCGAAAGAATGCAACGGGATTTACAACAGTGCGCAAAAAAGCAGGGAACAACCAAGCTGTTCCCTGCTTTCTTTTTGGGCTTATTTTAGGCCGTTGATTATCAAATCCAGTTCAGCCGCGTCAAATGCATCGATTGCGCCGTCGTCGTTGACATCACGCGCGATAAAGGTGTTGCCGTCGGTCGCCACATAGTCAAACGCAACTGCCGCATCTTTAACAATGGCATAATCCGCCGCTGTCACACTGCCGTCATCGTTCGCGTCACCGCGACGGTTGCCCTGCACATCGCCGGTCGCAAAATCGGGCAGATGCCGAACAGTAGGCATATTGTTGTAAACCGGAATTTTAAAGATGATTTCCGACTCCAAAAGCCCGCTCTGCACATAGTTTTTATACATGGTATTCGACTCGCTGTAAGCCGCTTCGATGTTGGTCATGTACTGATGCCAGTAGAGACCGTTGTATTCACTTTCCACATCAAACTTTTGCAGATATTGCGTATCCTGCCCCTCGTTGATATAGTTGCGGGCAATATATTGCGCGCCGCCGACAATTGATTTATAAGGGCTTGTCCACGGGCGGTTGTAAGTCGTGCCGGATTTTGCCCAGCTAAGGCCGTTTGCAATCGGGTCGGAGCCGGAGGAAGCGCCGATATTATAAAAGTTGTAAATTCCGGCGTAAGAAGTACCGTCTTTGCCGACATAAGTGCCGCTTGTCGAGCCGCTGCCGCTTCTGCCGACCTCCTGAATGATGCGTGCCGCCAAATGATAAGGGCTTGCACCGCTAATTTGGGCTGCTTCCATAATCGCCTGGGCGTAAGTGATTCGACGGTTATCGTCGGTCAGAATCGTTGCATTTTCCATGAACGAGCCTTTTAAAATATTCTGCACGCCCGAAATCGTCTGCATGCCCGCTTCATAAGAAAGCCGTTCAAACTGGAAGATGCGCGCGTCGGTCATGGAATTGCGCGGGTCCATATAGTACTCTACAACTTCGTTTGCCGCCTGGAACCAGGAGGAACCGTCCTGCGCAATATACTCCCCGGTCGCCGGGTTATAAGCGCCTGCCATTTTAGAACGGTAGCCGTCGCGCGTGCGGGAAGTTAAGCTTCTGCCGAGCACGGTTTCGTTTTTGATAACGGTGTTCCAGTCGAGTCCCGTATAGAAAAATTCAAATTTCCAATTCGGGTGGCGGGCAATAATCCCGGCAAGATAAGGTCTGTAAATCGCCGGAATATCAGAAAGGTCTGTATCGCCGCCGGGCACTTGTCCTTCGTCGCCGCCCCCTTCTTCGCTGCCGTCATCGACAATCGTGACATAGGTCGCAGAGACATAGCCTTTCACGGTTGCACCGTTAAACTCGGCAGTCATATAATACCAAGTCGGGTTAGAAGAAGCAGAGCTGTCATCACAGGGAACCGTATCCAAAATCGTTATGTAATCGCCTTTTGGAATTTGCACCAGCACGCCATTGGAATAAACAAGGCTGTGCGTTGTGCCGGGACCCGACCGCACGCGCAAAGGGCTTGACGCTGTGTCCACACACCCAATCATGTTGCCCGCAGCCGCAGGCAGCATACAGACGACAAACAGCAGCGCACATGCAAGAAAAACGCCGAATATCTTTTTGAGTTTCAAATACTTCACCTGTTTTCCTTTCTGCGGCGTTCATATGAAAGAGAACACCGCTGTTTACATTGTAACATAATAATTCTCGATATTTCTACCATATTTCACAGGAAGCTACAATTTTCCAAAGCAACCAAGCTGGCTTATTGTTCTGTTCCCGTTTCCCCGGCGAGCGTAATCAGCAAAGTGAGGTTTTCGCCGGAATAAGCGATGCTCAAAGTTGTGGTGCCTTTTTGAAGCAACACGCCCGCCGACACATCGTTCTTGCCGTCAGCGACGGAAACATAGCCGCTGTCGATCAGGTCTTGGATATAAGCATCCGCCGCCTCCCTTGTAATATCGGTCAAATTGATTTCATAGCGGCCGGACGAAGAAAAGTCGCGCACAGAAACCACCGTGGCATTCTCCGGCGGGAACAGCTTCTCTGTATATTCGTTGTCAGGCCAAACCGAAGTATAGGTATAAGGGGTTGTGATATCCAAAGCTGCATCACGGTCGGCGTTCGTCCCGACACACCCGGCAAACGCCGTGAAAAAGCAAAGCAGCAAAATTGTTACGGCGAAAAGCCGTTTCGCGTTATGTAACATTGGTTCTCTCCTCCGTTTCAACATTCGCGTGACTTGGCACGGCAGAATAACTTTCAATAAAGCCGTCCACACAAACCGTATAGCGGTGCCAAAATGCAATCAGCTCCGGCAGAAGTTCCTTCCCCTTTTCGGTCAGCGAATAATATTTTTTGCTGCTGCCGTTCAATCCGGCAGGTGCAGGTCGGCAATGGATTAGCCCTGAAGCTTCCAAACGATATAAAATCGGGTAAATCGTTCCCTCTCTGGCATAGCCGAGCACGGACGCACTGTTGTCGTTAAGTGCTGTGATGATCTCGTAGCCATAGGTTTCTTTTTGCGCAATCAGGCACAAAAGGAGCATTTCGAGCGTGCCTTTTTTGAACTGCTGCACATAATTGCTTTCCAAAGCTTGTCATTCCCCCTTGTACTTTGTATAACTAAATAGGTAAACTAAATAGCTATGCTAAATATAGCATATCGGTGTATTTCTTGTCAACCTGTGTCAAAACAGCAAGTTTTGCCAGCACCTCTCCCCCCTGCTGCAAAAAAGCACCGGCAAACATTTGCCGGTGCTTGAAAGATATGTTCATTTACTTGGGAAAGCACAGCTACTCTGCCAACAGATTTTGCAGATTTTCCCACTCCTTTTGGGGCTGTGCCGCGCGGCTGTCTGAAAATACGCTGGAATAGGTATAAAGCGCAAAGCCGTGATAGGGCGACAGCGTGCGGCAAAAGGCAATTTGACGAGCGATAATATCGGAATACTCCATCCACTCGCGACTGCCGCTTCCGGCATATTGGTCCTCTTTGCCGCTTTTGTAAAACGCCAGACCGAAGCAAAGTTTTACATTCGGCGCGGTGACGAGCGACGCCCATTCGCGTGCTGTGGCTTCAAACGGCAGATTTTCGTTTAAAAAGCCGTAATACAGCTGCGGCATCAAAACATCGCAAAAGCCCGGTTCGCGTGCCCAACGCGCTACATCAGCATAGAGATTGTTATAATTGTGCTGAATATTGCCGCCGGGGCTTATGACCAGCTGCACCTCGGGGTCGATTGCCTTGATTGCGGCGTAAAGGCCGCTGACAAACACGCTGACATTTTCCCGCCGCCAGTCGCCGAGCGAAAGTGTGCCGCCCGCGGCCTGATAAGCACTGTACTGCACGCTGTCCACAGCAGGGTCAGTGGTCGGGTAAAAATAATCGTCCATATGAATAGCGTCAACATCATAGTTCTTTATAATCTCACGCACGCCATTGATGATGAGCGCCTGCGCCTCGCTGCTGGCGGGGTTTAAGTAGATGCCGTTTTCTGTAAGCAGCAGATTTGCGGACTTTCCCGCGTCTAAATATTGACGCGCCGGGTTATTATCGGCCAACTTGCTTTCATCGCGCGATAACAGCACACGGTAAGGATTTATCCATGCCTGCACAGACAACCCTGCCGCTTTGGCACAATCCAAAAAGATTTGCAATGGGTCATAATCGACCGCCTGTCCTTGTGTGCCGGTAAGGTAAGCGCTCCACGGAAACAGCTCGGACGGGTAAAGTGCATCACAAAACGGACGGACATGAAAAATTACTGTATTTAAGCCCGCGGCGGCAATGTCGTTTGCAATCTTTTTCGCTTTTTCAGTAAACTGTGCCTTTGTGCCGCCGGATTGCTGCTGCATGGAAATCTCGTTGTAATTGACCCAAACCGCGCGAATCTCCCCGGATAGGGGAACCGCAGGCTGCGTATTTTCGGTTTGCGGCGCTGGGCTGTCTTCTGTTTCTGTACCTCGTTTCTGCATTTCTATGACAAGCACGCCCGCCGCTAAAAGCAAAACCAGCACGCACAAAAGAATCCGTTTCATTGTGTACTCCTTTGCATTTGACATTCCAGAAAAAATCACCTAAAATACAAGGCGGTGATGACATGGAAAGCCTGTTCTTTTTTATCTGGTTTATACTTATTTCAGCGGTCAGTATAATTATGACTGTTTATGACAAATCGGCGGCAAAACACAAAAAAAGAAGAGTCCCGGAAAGGACTCTTTTAAATTTAGGATTATTCGGCGGCGCGGCGGCTATGTATTTGACCATGCGCATCATCCGCCACAAAACAAAAAAGAAAAAATTTATGGTGGGTCTGCCGCTTGAAATGCTTTTTCACATTTTTATTACTTTTCTGTTTTATTATTTCTGCGCCTGATCGTCCGTATTGTTTTTATCATCGGCTTCGACATTCACTTTGTCGGCGCCGATTTTTCTTTCCTCCCCATGCGCAATACGCACAAGGTTTGTGCGGTGCATAAACAAAATCAAGAGGGCTAAAATTGCCGTGGCAACCGTCGGCACAAGCGCAGGTTTGCCCTGTATATGATAAACCGCAAAAGTCACAAACGGCAAAAGCAAACCCGAAATGACGGAAGCGAGGGACACCATTTTGCCAATGAGCAAAATCAGCAAAAACGGAATCATCACAAACGGAAAGGTAATGGGTGAAAGCGCTGTAACCGCCCCAAGCGTGGTGGCAACGCCCTTTCCCCCGCGGAAACCAAAATAAAGCGGAAACAAATGTCCGATTACCACAAAGGCCATGGCCGTATAAGCACAGGTTGTCGGGTCGCTGTCAAAGCAAAGCAGATATTTTGCAAGCAGCACCGCCGCCGCGCCTTTTAATGTGTCAAACAAAAACACAAGCGCCGCTGCGCCTTTGCCGAAGGTTCGCAGCATATTGGTCATGCCTGCATTGTTCGAGCCATAGTCGCGTATGTCTTTTTTATATTTGATTTTCGAGAAAATGATTCCAAAGCTCAAAGAGCCCAACAGATAAGCCGCAACAGCGGAAACAATATAACCGAGCAACAAATAACACCTCTGTGCGCAAAAATTCCTACACGGTTTTCGCAAGTAATTATAATGTGCACACAATAGATTTGTCAATGCTTTTCACGCCTTATAAATCGACATTTTTTTCAAAATTGATGAAAAAATCGGGTACCCCTAAACAGGATACCCGATTTTTTACGATTGTAAATTCAATTTACTTCGCCGATTCTTCTGCGCTTTTTTCGTCAGATTTTTGAGCCCTTTTGGTAGGCTCATTTTTGCCGTTCTCATATTCTTCGGCCTGGAAAACATAGTCGTTACCGGGAAGAATCGCATTAAGCAGGATGCCTGCGATTGCGGCAACCGCGAGTGCTGTCAGGGTGATTTCAAAGCCGCGGACATGGAAGGTCACGCCGGAAATACCCAGTGCGCACACCAAGATGACCGCGGTGATAATCAGGTTGCGGCTCTTTGTGAGGTCAACCTTGTTTTCAACCATGTTGCGGACGCCGACGCCGGAAATCATGCCGTACAGCACGAAAGAGATACCGCCGATAACCGCTGTCGGAAGCAGGTTGATTGCCGCAGCAATCTTCGGAGAGAAGGAAAGCAGAATCGCAACATAAGCTGCGATGCGCACGACGCGGGGGTCATAAACCTTGGTCAGTGCCAAAACGCCGGTGTTTTCACCATAAGTGGTATTTGCAGGGCCGCCGAACAATGCGGAAAATGTGGTGGCAAGGCCGTCACCGACAAGCGTTCTTTTCAGGCCGGGATTTGCAAGGAAGTTGCGTTCAGTCGTGGCACTGACGGCAGAGATATCGCCGATGTGCTCCATCATGCTGG
Source organism: uncultured Eubacteriales bacterium (assembly GCA_949292775.1). GTDB lineage: Bacteria > Bacillota > Clostridia > Oscillospirales > Acutalibacteraceae > Fimenecus. Next base: position 64,510 of record CASFBL010000005.1, on the reverse strand, counting down.
CAAGTGAAATCGGCACGATAGCGACAATGGCGCTGATGGAAAGCGCTCTGTCGGGCACATTGCCGAAGACGACGTCAGACTGATGAATCGGAAGACCAATCCAAGCGGCATCTTTAAGTGCCTGCAATTTATCGACAGAGAACAGAAGCATATTTTCGTTGCCGTTAATCGCATAGAACACGCCGCTGTCGGTGGTGATTTGCTCAGCGGTTGTCAGGGTAAGCACCACAGCAACAACAACAGCGGTCAGAACGCCCAGCAGGATGGGCAGAATTTTGGCCATGCCTTTGCCCCAGATGTTGAACACGATAACCGTAAGCAAAGCGACAAGGGCGATGAGCCAGTTGGTTTGGCAGTTATCCACCGCGCTGCCCGTAAGGCTCAAACCGATTGCGATAATGATTGGACCGGTAACGACCGGCGGGAAGAAACGCATAACTTTGCGCACATCAAAGATTGCAAAGAAAGCGGCAAGTACAAGGTAAACAAGACCTGCACACGCAACGCCGAGGCAGGCGTACGGCAGCATGGTTTTTGGGTCAGAGCCCGCAGGCGCCATACCCGTTACGGCGGCGTAACCGCCGAGGAACGCAAACGAAGAGCCGAGGAAAATCGGCACGCGTCTGCCGGTAATCAAGTGGAACAACAAAGTTCCGAGACCCGCCATAAGCAATGTGGTCTGCATGTTAAGGCCGGTTAAAAGCGGCACCAAAACCGTAGCACCAAACATGGCGAAAGTGTGCTGGAAGCCGAGAATGATCATCTTCGGCACGCCGAGTGTGCGCGCGTCGTAGATGCCGGTCTCGCCGACAGCGATTTTTTGTTTTTTCGACATAATATCTCCCCCGTTAAATTTTTTCCATATAAATTTACACCTTTCGAGGTTCCGTGTCAATAAGAAACCACCACATCTTGTTTTTTTCGTAAAAAAGGATAGACGGCACCCACATTTGGTGCTATGATTTAGTTGAAAAGTAAAGGAGGATGCATATGCGCGCTGCAATTCAAAATGCATTTTTAAAAATAGAGGTTGAAAACTTCGGTGCGGTGCTTTCGAGTGTGAAGACTCAAAAGACCGGGCATGAATTCCTTTGGCAGGGCGACCCGACCGTTTGGAACGGGCAGTCGCCGATTTTGTTCCCGATTATCGGAAAGCTTTTAGACGACCAATGTACAATAGACGGAAAGAACTATAACATCATCCGTCACGGGCTTGCGCGACACCGCGCGTTCCAATGCGTCCAGCAAACGGAAACTAAGCTGGTCTTTTTGCAGACGGAGAACGAAGACACGCTTCAAAACTACCCCTATCGCTATGAACTGTATATCACCTTTTCGCTCGACGGTAACCGTTTGACTGTAACGCACACTGTAAAAAATACAAATGATTGCACCATGTATTTTTCCATAGGTGCGCACCCGGCGTTCAACTGCACCGTCGGTGACAAGCTCGTGTTTGAAAAGCCGGAAACGCTTTATAGCGAGCGCATCGACCACGATTCGGTCATTACCGGCGAAAAAGATTGGATTTTAGAAAACAGCGACACACTGGTCATCACCGAGCATCTGTTTGACAAGGATGCGCTGATTTTTGAAGGCGTGCAATCGAAATCGGTTACACTGAACTGTGAAGAAAGCCGCACAAAAGTGCATTTCATTTTCGGCGATGTTCCGTTTTTAGCCATTTGGGCAAAGCCGAACGCACCGTTTGTCTGCATTGAGCCGTGGCACGGCATCAACGACAGTTATGAAAAGGCTGAAGATTTTTCAAAGAAACGCGGTATTGAAGTGCTTCCCGCGGGCGAAAGCTTTTCATTTTGCTGGTCTGCTGAAATGGAGGAAGCGTAAAAAAAGAACCCCGGCTGCAACAGCAGCCGGGGCTTTTTTTTGCGTTCAGTTTATTTCTGCGGGCCGTTATAGCCGTTCTTTTCCTGGAACGCCGCAATCTTTTCAATAACGCCGAGCACCACATCAAAGCCGTCGCCGACAGTCTCCATGGAGAAGCGGTCGGGCATATCACGCCAAGTGTGATAGTAATAAGTCAGCACCGGGTCCTGTGCGGCAAAGGTGACGGATTTCACGCCTGCTTTTGTCATCGGCGTGCTGTCGCAGCCGCCGACGGGGTTGTGGATGCAGCCGTTTGTTTTGCTGACGATACCGAGTTCTTGGAAGGTATCTTTAAACATCTGCTCCATATCTTTATCAAAGCGGGTGAATTGCCAGTCGTCTTTAATAACGACCTCAAAATAATCCTTATCCGCTACGGAGTCGATATTGATATTCCACGCGTTTTTAAGCATGTCGTCGTTTTTGTGTTCCTCAGCAAATGCCATGGAACCGCGCAGGCCTGCTTCTTCAGAACCGCAGTTAAAATCAACAATGCGGCAGTTTTTCGGCATTTTGTCAGGATTTTCTTTGAAGTATTTGATAACTGCATAGCTCAATGCGCAGCCGGTTGCGTTATCCATAGCGCCGCGGGAAGCGTTGCGCTCGTTCGGGTCGCCCCACATAATGACAAACGCACTGCCGATAGCGGTCACAATCGGCAAAAAGTGCATAGCAAACAGGAAGTTTTGGAAGGAAGCGGAATAATAAGTTTCCAGCGCCCAAGATGCATTCGCATAGCAGCCGCCGATAATTACAGAGATAGCAATGGAAGCGCCAATCAGGAAAAACACACAAAGTGCGCCGAAACCGACTTTGCCGTAGGTCGCAAGAATACCGAGAATTGGCTTGTTGCGGTATTTGTAAGCGTGCTCGGAGTGACGCCATGTCCAGCTGGTATCGGTATGCCCGGACAAAATGATGGTGTAATCATATTTGCCGTCTTCGGGCACAAGCTCGCCGTATGTATTCTGGGAGATTTCCTGCTTAAAGAACATGTCAAACCAAGGTTTGTACAAAAATACGCTTAAAACAAGCCACAACAGGCAGCAAATGCCGGCAAGCGCCATGCCGAACCAAAGCGAGTTGATGCCGAGTGCGAAGTAGACGAGCGCGCTCATCGCAACGCCAAACCAACCGGCATAGGGAATGCCGCCGATGGAAGACCGCGGAGAAACCGCAAACTCCTCTTTTTTCGGTGTGATGCCGATTTCTTTGAGCTTATCACCCATATACTCGGCAAATTTCTTTTCGCCGTCGGACCCGGGAAGCCGCGAGCCAATCTTTTCCGCTGCATGGCGGACGATGGAATAGGCCTCTTCGGCATATTTTCTGTTTTCTTCTTTCATGTCTTCTCCTCCTTGTCGCCTATTGGCAAATACTTAATAATAATAGTGTATTTTTCCTGTAAAATCAAGTGTTTACCGTCTTTTTTTACACAAATTGGAAAACTTGTATGTATTTTTGTGAAAAGAACAAAACTCCGCGAAAACAATTCGCGGAGTTTTTAAAATCAATATTACTGAATTTCAGAGAGCTTGACGGGTCTGTGCTCGGCAACGCTCTTTTTGGCTGCGAGGCCGATTTTCACCGACTGCATACCGGCGTGAATACCAACCGGCACTTCGGTGTCATTTTCACAAGCATCGACAAACTGCCGCATTTCTTCAGAGAACGACGCCATGTAGCGCTCCAAGAAGAAGAACAGCGGTTTTTCGCCGGTCACGCCGTTTTCGTCGGAAATGACGGCGGAGGACAGCGTGTCGTTGGCAGTTGCAACCATGCCTTTTGAGCCGAACAGCTCGGCGCGCTGGTCATAGCCGTAAGCGGCACGGCGGGAATTGTCAATGACCGCCAAAGCGCCGTTTGCCATTTTCATGGTGATAATGGCGGTGTCCACATCGCCCTGCTCGCCGATTGCCGGGTCCACAAGAACCGCAGAGTTCACATACAGTTCCTCAACATCGCTGTTTGTAAGGAAACACGCCATGTCAAAATCATGAATGGTCATGTCGAGGAAGATGCCGCCGGAAACCTTGATATAAGCCGGGTTTGGCGGTTCGGGGTCACGCGAGGTAATTTTCAGAATATGCGCTTCGCCGATTTTGCCCGCGTCATATGCCTTGCGAATCGCGGCAAAGTTATGGTCAAAGCGGCGGTTAAAGCCGACCTGGAATTTTGTGCCCGGATGCTTTGCGAGCGCGTCAGCAACCGCCTGAATCTTGGCAACGGAGTGGTCAACCGGCTTTTCGCAGAACACATGCTTGCCGGCTTCAATCGCGGCAATGGAAATGTCGGCGTGGGTGTCGGTCGAAGAACAAACGAGCACCGCGTCGATTTCGGGGTCGTCCAAAATCTTTTGATAGTCGGTATAAATCTTTTCTACGCCGAAGCTTTCAATAAACGCTTTGGTCTCATCGTTCATAAAGGGGTCCGCCACAGCTTTGACCGTTGCGTTTTTCACATGATAGGAAATGGATTCCAAATGCACCTTGCCGATACGGCCGGCGCCGATGATGCCGATATTTAACATAGCTTTCCTCCCGAATTATTTATAGTATTCGTCATTTTTCCATTTGCGCGGATTTTCCGAAATGTACTGGCACGCCTGCAAATATCCTTCATCGTTTCGGATAACTTTTTCATAAAACGATGTTTGAAATATCTTTTCGCCGGGGGTGTTTAAAACCGCGTTACAGGCACGCGTTGTCAGGGATTTATACGCACAAAGGATGTCTGGCAATGTAGGGCGGGGGCTTGCTCCCGCCTTCCCTTCCAAAACAAGAATCATATGGATATGGTTCGACATGATTACATATCGATCTACACGGACAAAATCATACCGCTGCTCTAATGCGGCGAGCTGCTGTTTTGCGATTTCACCGCGGGCGCTTAAAACGATACGGTTGTCGTCCTGCGCGGCGGGAGCAAGCCCCCGCCCTACACTTTGGATTGTCCCGAACACACATCGCCTGTGCACCGCGCACATCGTCACGAAATAATATCCGTTTTGACTGTAATTGTAGCCTTTAAGCCGCGGATGCTTCCGTTTCGGAAGGTCGTTTTTCATTTTTAGATAGTGCCGTCCCAAGTGGAAACTTCCGTAGTCGTTTTTTCTTCTTCGTCAAACCAGTGGGTCGTGACAGCCTTGCTTTCGGTGAAGAAGCGGTAAGCGTCTTTGCCGAGGCAGTGCAAATCGCCGAAGAAGGACTGTTTGTGCCCCGAGAACGGGAAGAAGCCGACCGGCACGGGAATGCCGACATTGATGCCGACCTGACCGCCGTCGGTGTGGCGCGCAAATTCACGCGCAAAGTAACCGCTTTGGGTATAAATGACCGAGCCGTTGGCATAGGGGTTGGCGTTCATAATGGCAAGCCCCTCTTTGAAGTCCTTGCAGCGCTTGATGCAAAGCACCGGACCGAACACCTCGTCGCGGCCGATGGTCATGTCTTCAGTAACATGGTCGAAAATGGTGGGGCCTACGAAATAGCCGTTTTCGTAGCCTTCGACTTTATAGTTTCTGCCGTCGAGCACAAGCTCTGCGCCCTCGGCGACACCCTTGTCAATGTCGGCAAGCACTTCTTTATAGTGCTTTTCATAGGTAATCGGACCAAGCTTCGAGGTCTTATCCCATGACGGGCCGACTTTGATTTTGGAAGCCTGCTTTTTAAGCTCGGCGACAAATTTGTCGGCAATCGCTTCTTCGACCACACAGCAGGAAAGTGCCATGCAGCGCTGCCCTGCGCAGCCGTAAGCGGAGTTGATAACGCCCGCAACGGTTCTTTCGAGTGCTGCGTCCGCCATGACCAGCGCGTGGTTCTTTGCCTGGCAAAGCGCCTGGCAGCGTTTTCCTGCTGCTGCGGCACGCTGATAAATTTTCAAGCCGACCGGCGTTGAACCGACAAAGGTAATGCCTTTGACATCGGGGTGGTCGAGAATGGTGTTAATCTCGTTGCGCGAGCAGGTCACAACATTGATAACGCCGTCGGGCACGCCCGCTTCTTTATAGATTTTCGCAAACAGCATTGCGGTTTTCGGCGTCAGCGACGCGGCTTTCAGCACCATGGTATTGCCGCAGGCAATGCAGGTGGGCGCCATCCAACCGAACGGAATCATTGCCGGGAAGTTGACCGGCACGATGCCTGCGAACACGCCGAGCGGCTCACGGTATTTGACGGTGTCATAACCGGTGGAAGCATCCATTATGCTTTCGCCCATCATCAAAGACGGCACTTGCGTTGCAAGCTCTGTCCCCTCTTTGGCTTTCAGAACATCGCCTTCCGCTTCGCTCCAGACCTTACCGTTTTCTTTCGCGACGCTCATGGTGAGTTCTTCCATGTTTTCGATAATCAGGTCACGGATTTTGTAGAGAATCTGTGCACGCTTGATTGCCGGAACAGCACGCCAGCCCGGATAAGCGGCTTTTGCCGCTTCAATCGCCTCGAGCACCTCGTCGTTGGTGCAGCAAGGCGCCTGCCCGGTGACTTCGCCGGTGCTCGGATTGTGCAGGTCATACCAAGTATCCGTCTTGGAATCCTTGAACTGACCGTTTACAAAATACTGTAATTTTTCGACTGCCATATATTTACTCCTCCAAATTATTTTCCTGGATTAAAGGCCGGAAACCTCGGCGATATACTGCCGGGCTTTAAGTGCATATTCAAACGGATTTGCTTTGGCGGGGTCTTGCTCCGCTTCGACCAAAACATAGCCCTCATAACCTGTTTCTTCCAGCACATCAAAAATCGGCTTGAAGTCGATTGCGCCGTCGCCGGGCACGGTGAAAGTGCCGAGGCGCACACCGTCAAGGAAGCTCAGATTCTCGGCTTTTACCTTTTCGACCATTTCCGGGCGGATATCTTTTAAATGAACATGCTTAATGCGGTCGGCATATTTTTTGAGAACCGCCATATAATCCTCGCCGCAGTAAGCGAGATGACCGGAGTCAAACAGAAGCCCGAAAAGCTCGGGGTCGGTGTTTTCCATCATGCGGTCGATTTCTGCCGCGGTCTGCACAACAGTGCCCATGTGGTGATGGAAGCAAAGCGAAATGCCCATATCCTTTGCCACTTTGCCGAGCTTGTTAAGCCCTGTGCAAAGCATTTCCCATTCTTCGTCATTCATCACATATTTATCGCGGAAAATGGATTTGTCCGTACCCTGAATGGAGTGTCCCTGCTCGGAAACGCCGACAACCTTTGCGCCCATTTCTTTTAAGAAAGTGATATGGCGGATAAAGTCGCGTTCGGTCTCCTCATAGGGCTTTGTGGTTAAGAATGTGGAAAACCACGCGTTGCAGATTTGCATGCCGCGAAGGTCGAGCGCTTTTTTTAAGACGACGGCATCTTTCGGATATTTATTGCCCACCTCGCAGCCGGTAAAACCGGCAAGCGCCATTTCAGAAATGCACTGCTCAAAGGTATTTTCCGCGCCGAGATCCGGCATATCGTCGTTTGTCCATGCAATCGGCGCAATGCCGAGTTTGACTTTGCTTCTGTCTAACATCAGTATTTTCTCGCTTTCTCTAAATTTTCTTTTTTCCTGGAATAGGCCGAGCGTACCGCTTCGTTTTGAGAGGTGCTCGCCACACCGACATTCCACCACGCGCCGTAGCCGTCGGTCATGGATTTCGGCAAGACCTTAATGTCGATAAGCGTTGACACCGTTTGCTTTTGGCTGTCTAAAAGCGCCGCTTCGAGTTCTTCCATCGTCCGTGCCGTATAGGTCTTTACCCCGTAGCCGCTCGCCGCTTTGGCAAAATCAATCGGGACAAGGTTGCCGAGCAGGTTGCCGTTTTCGTCGCGGAAGCGGAATTCCGTTGCAAGGTTGCCGATGCCGTTGGACATTTCCAGATTATTGATACAGCCGAAACCGCTGTTGTCAAACAAAAGAACATTGATTTTTTTGCGTTCCTGAATGGAGGTGACAAGCTCGGAATGGAGCATTAAGTAGCTGCCGTCGCCGCACATCGCGTACACTTCTTTTTCAGGGGACGCGAGCTTTGAACCGAACGCGCCGGCAATTTCATAGCCCATGCAGGAATAGCCGTATTCCATATTGTAAGAATAGCGGCTGTCGGAGGTCCACATTCTTTGAAGGTCCCCCGGAAGCGAACCGGCAGCGCCCACACAGACAGCATCAGCCGGAATCAGTTCGCGGACTTTCGCGACCGCCGCGGTTTGCGTGATTGTACCGAACCGCTCGGCGAATTCGGGAATCGTGCGCGGGTCGCCCGCCGCAATCAGCGGTTTGAAGTTTTCATCATAAGCGTAGCCTGCGAGGAACTGCATTTCCTTTTCCCAGCCGTCTTTGGCGGCTTTGATTTCGGTTGTGTAGCCGGAGCGGTATTCTTTCGCTTCCAGCGCCTCATGCAGCGCAAGCAGACCAAGCTTTGCATCGCAGACCAGTTTCACTGCGCCGAGCTTGTATGCATCAAAGCGCGAAGTATTGATTGTCAGCACCTTGGCATCTGCGCGGAACAGGGATTTCGAGCCGGTCGTAAAGTCCGAAAAGCGAGTGCCGACGCCCAAAATAACATCGGCTTCTTTCGCAATGTCGTTGCCGGCGGAATTGCCGGTAACGCCAAGACCGCCGAGATTATATTCGTCGGAGGAAAGGCAGGCGGTTTTGCCGCTCTGGGTTTCGGCGAACGGAATGTTGAACGCATGGCAGAAGTTTTCAAGCACTTCGCCCGCTTCGGAATACCGCACACCGCCGCCGCAGATGACCAGCGGCTTTTTGGCGGCCGCCAGCACAGCGGCTACATCCTCTATCTCTTCTTTTGCAGGCGCGATGCGGGTAATTTTATGTACGCGTTTTTGAAGGAATTCTTCGGGGAAGTCGTAACTCTCGCCCTCGACATCCTGCGGCATAGAAATACAGACCGCGCCTGTGCAGGCAGTGTCGGTCAGCACGCGCATGGCGTTGAGCATGGCGCTCATCAGCTGCTCAGGGCGTGCGATTCTGTCCCAATAACGGCAAACGGCCTTGTAAGCGTCGTTTGTGGTGGTCGCAAGGGAGTTCACCTGCTCAAACTGCTGAAGCACCGGGTCGGGCTGGCGGGTAGAAAACGCATCCGCCGGGAACAAAAGCAGCGGGATGTGATTGACCGTTGCGGTTGCAGCCGCAGTAATCATATTTGCAGCGCCCGGACCGATAGAAGAAGAACAGGCAATGATTTTGCGGCGATTATTCTGTTTAGCAAAGGCGGTGGCGGCGTGCGCCATGCCCTGCTCATTCTTACCCTGGAAAACCGTCAGTCCCCCACGGTTCGAGTCGAGCGCCTCGCCGAGACCGCAGACAATGCCGTGGCCGAAAATGGTGAAGATGCCCTCCACAAACTTGGTTTCTTTTCCGTCAAAGGAGACATACTGGTTATCTAAAAAGCGCACAAGCGCTTGTGCGGTTGTCATATACGGCATTGGGTTTCCTCCTTATTCTGCGTCTAAGAGCCACTTGTGTTCCGGCGCGTCAATGCGCGTTTTGCGCCACGGGTCGCCGTCCAAATGGCGAATCATCCAGACATAATACATGGAATAGCCGGGCGCGGCAACCTGCTGGTGGGTTTTCATCGGGGTGATTGAAAGGCAGCCCCCGTTTTCGACCTTATAGCATTCGTCGCCGTTGAAGCCGACGCCAAAGCCCTGCGGCTTGTCGAACTCGTAATAATAAAGCTCGGGCTGGGGGTGATAATGCGGCGGATAGCTCGACCAGCAGCCGGGCTTGTGGAACACTTCACCGAGCACCATATTGGAATAGGGGGCCGATTCATAATCGAACACCGTGAGCACCTGACGGTGCGCCGTACCGTTCCACTGCGCTTTGCCGAATTCCTGGAGCATACAATCATTTGGTGTATACCAAACATAGCCGAAGTCGTTATTATTATCGGTCTGCTGAATTAAAATACGGCTGTCTTCAAGTGCAGTCACTTGCGCCTGCAAGCCTTTTGAAAAATGCAGGCAATAGGGCTTTTCGGCAAACGGATTTTCGCGTTTTGCAGCTTCGGTTTTGCCGTCAAACGAGAAGGTCACCTCGCCCGCAAGGAGCATCACGGCGGTTTCGTTTGCCGCGTCGCAGACAGTCAGGCTTTCGCCTTTTTGCAGGCGTTTCACCTTGATATTCATCAGCATTTCCGCGTTTTTGCCGCCCATTTCGCAAAGGATTTTTTCATTTTGGGCGTTGAATGCCGGGTTATCATACATATAGCTTCATCTCCAAAAAATACTGTGTAAAGACAAAATCAGCCGCGCGCGACCATTTCGCCGTATTCTTCCTTTTCTTTACGGATGAACTCTTTCACCGCTTCGACCGTGGGCATATCCTGCGAGCAGGCATGGGACGCAACCAACATTGCCGCGGAAGCCGAACCGAATTCGAGCGCGTCCATCATATCATATCCTTCAAACAAACCGTAAAGGAACGCGGAAGCGTAGCCGTCGCCGCCGCCGAAGGATTTTAAGAGCTTAACGGGGAATGGTTTAATCGAATAGCTTTCGCCGTCGTTGGTATAGGCGGTGGAGCCGTCCTTGCCGTGTTTGATGATGACGATTTTCGCATTGCAGCCATGCCACAGCGCGGCAGTCTCGGCGTCGGTCATGCCGGGCTTTATAAGGCTTTGCGTGAGATCATATTCCTCGCGGGAGCCTAAAATAATATCTGCTTCTTTCGCAACTGCGGAATAATAAATGGCGATTTCGTCTTTATTTTTCCAGTTGTAGGCACGGTAGTCGATGTCGAAGATAATCGGCACGCCGTTGCGTTTGGCGAGCGCTACCGCTTTGAGTGCCGCTTCACGCGACGGGCTTTCGGCAAGCGCCGTGCCGGAAATAAGAATGGCTTTTGCCTGTTTGATATAGTCTTCGTCAATATCCGCAACATCCAGCTTCAAGTCGGCCGCTTCGTTGCGGTACATCAAAATGGAGCTTTCGGTTTCGGATTTGATTTCGGTGAAGGTCAGGCCGATTTTTTCGCCGTTTGTGCAGCGCTTGATGTGAGAAGTGTCAATCCCCTCGTTCTCGAAAAAGTCGGTAACGAAGGTGCCGAGCTGGTCGTCGGACACGCGCGCAAAAAAGCCGACTTTTTTACCGAGCCGCGCAAGGCCGACGGCGATATTGGCGGGCGAACCGCCCAAGTACCGCTTAAAAGTTGTGCTTTCATTGAGCGGGCAATAATAATCGACCGGGTTAAAGTCGACCGCCACGCGGCCGAGCAAGATTAAATCATAAGGCTTGCTTTGGTCAAATTGTATGTACTGCATATTACACTCCCTCACTTCATATTGAATATTTCAATGTGTTTACGAACATTTTGATAGACCCCTTCGACCTCACAGGCAGAAAGCTCAAAATAATTTGGCTTTTGCGGCTTGTTGTCGCAGTATGCTTTTGCGTAGGCTGCAAGACTGTCGAAAGACGCGGTGGCGATGTTGATTTTGCGAACGCCCAAAGAGATGCATCGGCGGAACATTTCAGCGGTGATGCCTGTTCCCCCGTGCAAAACAAGCGGCACGCTGACCGCTTTATGGATTTCTTCGAGCACATCAAAGCGAAGCGACGGGAGCACAGGATAATTGCCGTGGGCATTGCCGATGGCAACCGCCAGCGCATCGATACCAGTTTCGTTGCAGAACTGAACGGCGTCGACAGGGTTTGTGCACAAAATTTCATGTGCTTTCCCCTCACCTTCGTTTCCGCCGACTACGCCGAGCTCCGCTTCCACGGTAGCGTCGTAGTCACTTGCAAGATGCACAATATTTTTCACGGTTTCTATGTTCTTTTCAAGCGGCATTTGCGAGCCGTCAAACATGACCGAAGTAAACCCGATATCTAAAGCTTTCGCCACGGTTTCAGGACGAAGCCCGTGATCAAGATGCACTGCAATATCCACAGAAGCATTTTCTGCAGCGGCAAGCATCATCGGTCCCATAAGTTCCAGCGGTGAACTGGGTAAGCGAACCTCCGCAATTTGTAAAATAATCGGGGTTTCAAGCTCTTCGGCCGCTTTCACCGCGCCCATGACCATTTCCATATTGCCGACCGAAAACGCACCGACTGCAATGCCCTGCTCGTCTGCACGGTCGAGCAGTTCTTTCATTGTGACCAATGCCATATATTTCGAAAAACACACCTTTCCATAATAAATATATTCTATATTTATATCACTTTCAAATCGAATTTTCAATGATTTTGAATTGAAAAAAATCGCGCAAAATTCTGTGAAAAATCACAAAAAAATTGCATAGTTTTCGACACAACTGTTGTATATTTACACATGTGCCGATTCAAAAATCCCCTTTTCGGCAACAAGCATTTTGCACAGCGAAGCCAAGCGTACTTTATAGACTATGCACATGGACTTTTGCTTTTGACTCGTGTATACTGTTTACAGAGGGTAATGGAATTGCGGCTGCTTGCAGAAAACATGTATAGAAAAATATATAAATTAAACCATAGCAGCCCAAAAAGCTGTTATGGTTTTTGCTTTATAGAGACAAAGGAGGTTTTAGAAGATGAAATCGGCAAAACGCATTTTGGCACTGTTGCTTTGTGCAATTTTCTTGCTGTCGCTTGCCGCGTGCAGTCTCACAAAACCTTCCGGCAGTGTGACGATTCAGGTTTTAGACGAAGCCGGGCAGCCGGTAAGCGCCGTCAAGGTGTATGCAGGCAACTACCCTGACGGGAGAGAGCCTTGGCCGCCACCGGAAGCGGGTACCACCGATGATGCGGGAAAAGTGGAATTTTCTCCGGTCTCTTATGGCGCACAGCCGGTATGCGTCTATGACGCGCTTGCAGAGGAATACTTGTATTCCGGGCAAATCGAAGTCGGGCGAAAAGACATTCAAAACGGCACTGTGTATACTGTAACCGTCTCGAACACCGACGCAAACAATAGCTAACTTTACAAAATTAAAGTCTTACCTCTGCTTTCAGAAGCAAACAGCAAAAAACAGGTACGCGAATTGGCGTACCTGTTTTTTGCTATTCACTTACTGTTTCCGTCGCAGGCGGAAGCTTTTTTTCATCTCGTGCAAATAGCAGCTTTAAAAAGATAGGGGTAACAATGGACGAAATCAGAATCAGCAAAATGACCGGGGTGAAATAGGCGGAAGAGATAATACCGCAGGAAAGTCCTTTTTGCGCAACGATGAGCGCAACTTCGCCGCGCGTCATCATGCCGACGCCGATTTTTAAGGAATCGCTCCAGTTAAAGCGGCAAAGCTTTGACATCAAAGAGCAGCCAAGCACCTTGCAGACAAGCGCGACGATTATAAAGCCCACTGCGAACAAAATCAGTTCGCCGGAAACCGTGTCGAGGGTGGTTTTCAAGCCGATGCTTGCGAAAAACACCGGGCCGAACAGCATGTAAGACTCAACATCCATTTTTTCGGCAATATATTCGGAGTCATGAATACTGCATAAAATGATGCCCGCAACATAGGCGCCGGTGATGTCGGCAATGCCGAAAAAGCGCTCTGCAACATATGCCATGCCGAGGCAAAGCGCAAGGCCCATAATCGGAATGCGCCGGGTGTGCGGCCAACGCTTGTCGCCCCAGCGAAACACCTTGTAGATAATAAAGCCGACCACAAATGCAAACACGAAAAAGAGGACAGTTTTTAAAAGTACGGAAACCGGCTGTACCTCGCCGCCCGCCATACCGATGACGAAAGTCAGCACGACAATGCCGATAACATCGTCAATGATTGCAGCGCTCACAATCGTGGTGCCTACCTCAGAAGACAGTTTTCCGAGTTCTTTGAGCGCCTGCACGGTAATGCTCACAGAGGTGGCGGTCATAATCACACCGATGAACACCGCGCGGTAAAAATCGGGCGAACCCCACGGCGAAAAACCGTAAACCGCCATATACAAAAGCGTACCGCCCACAAGCGGAACCAAAACACCGGCGCAGGCAATGGCAAACGCCTTTGGCCCGGTGCGCACGAGGTCATGGAGATTTGTACCGAGGCCTGCGGTAAACATCAAAAGCACCACGCCGATTTCGGCGACCTGTGTTAAAAAATCGCTTTGGTCAACGATGCCCAGCACGCTCGGCCCGATAACCAGACCGGCAATGATTTCACCGACGACCTGCGGCACTTTGATTTTCCGCGCGGCAATACCAAACAGTTTTGCCGCGACGATAATGATACAAAGATTTTTAAAAATCGCGTATGCTTCCATATTTCATCTTCCTTTTTCATTTCCGGCGGTATTATACGCTTTTTCCAAAGAAAAAGAAACCCGCGTTTTTCACAAACACAGGTTTCTTCACAGTTGGTTTTTATGGATTTTGCAATTTTACCGCACACCGTCTGAAAACCCGACGGGCAGGCTCAGGAAAATGCCGGTATTGGCTTTTTGGAGCCCGCCGGTGACTTCCTCGACGATTTCGTGTGTTTTCTGAATTTCCTCAGCGGACATTGCCGACAGCAGCATTTTATTTTTTCGTTCACTGTCCGGATTCAAATATTGCCGTAAAGAGCCAAACACAGGCGGCTTTTCACCCCCGCTTGCGCCAATGGCCTGCAAAACGCCTTCGCAATCCACAAGCGAACCGCCGCGTATTCCCGCCTCCATCATGCGCATCAAAATCGTTTCCATTTGCTTCGGGTCATGTATAATTAAAATCAAAAGCTGCATAGCTTGCCTCCTTTTTAACTTTCTGATATTATTTTACACAAAATCGTGCTATAATGCAAGAGATTCAAAAAGTGAGGTATCAAGATGGCGCGCAGACTGGAGTTTCAAATTCCCGAAAACTATGAGGGCAAAAAAGTCAAGGAATTTCTGAAAAATGAAGTGCAGGTCTCTTATCGCATGCTTTGTGTTTTAAAGCGCGACAAAGCCGGCATCACTGTTAACGGCGCGCACATTCGCACGGTTGACCTGCTGCACACCGGCGACCGGCTGGCACTGCTGATTCCGGATGATGACAGTGTTTCTGTTTCGACACCGGTAAAAATGCCGCTGGACATTTTGTATGAGGACGATGATTTGATTTTAATCAACAAGCCCGCGGGAATCGCTATGCACGAAACGCACAACCACCAGGGAGACGCCCTTTCCAATGCGTTAGCCTATTATTTCACAGAAAAGGGCTGTCCCGCAATATTCCGCGCAGTCGGGCGGCTGGATAAAGGCACCTCGGGCGTTGTCATCTGTGCGCGGAATAAATACTGCGCCGCACGGCTTGCCGGGCAAATCCATAAAGAATATCTGGCCGTTGCCGGCGGCGTGTTTTCCGGCAGCGGCGTAATTGACGCACCTATTATTCGTCCCGACCCTCAAAAAACACTTCGGGCAGTCGGCGAAGGCGGCGAGCGTGCCGTGACCAACTGGGAGGCCTTGCGCACAGACGGCACGGTCACACTTTTGCGCGTTCGCCCTGAAACGGGGCGCACACATCAGATTCGCGTGCACTTTGCTTCTCTCGGTGCGCCGCTGGTCGGCGACACGATGTATGGAAGTCGGGACACCCGGCTTTCGCATCAGGCGCTCCACTGTGAAAAAGTAAGCTTTGCGCACCCCGTAACCGGAGAAGTTTTAGAAATCACCGCGCCGATGCCAAACGACATGGCGGCGTTGCTATAAAAAAACAAAGCACAGAAAACCCCCCGCTCCGACGGAACAGGGGTTCTTTTTGTTTAAGTACCTTTAGCATTCTTTGCGATATTTCAGCGGAGAAACGCCGTAGAGTTTTTTAAATGCCTTGGAAAACACCAGCGGATCACGATAGCCGCAGGAATAAGATATATCCTCAATGGAATAATTGGTCGCTTTTAAAAGCTCGCAGGCGCGCTCAAGGCGGAAATTGCTCAGATATTTCTGCGGTGAAATGCCGAGATGATCTTGAAACAGTGTAAACAAATAACTGCGGTTCAAGCCCACATATTCGGAAATATCGGAAACATTGATGCCGTTAGAATAATTGTCGCGGATATATTCAATCGCCTTGCGGATATAATAGTTCTGCTTGCTGTCATCCTCCGCTTTTTTGCCGCGGCGGGTCACTTCAGAGCAAACAATGGAAAAGAACTTGCACAAAAGCCCCTGCAAAGCGAATTCATTTTCAATGCCCAAAGTATTGTGCTTGAGCATTTCCATGACGATTTGCTTTAACTCAATGCCTTTCGTCAAAGTGAAAACCGGTTTTTTGGTGCCAAGAAGCTTCATTTCTTTTAAATAAGCCTGTGCCTGTTCGCCGTCAAACCCGACCCAAAGATAAAACCAGGGGTCATCATTGTCGGCCGCATAATATGCGCGCACATCCGGCGGAATCAAGAACGCTTCGCCTTTGGAAATAGAATACAGCTGATTATTTAACCGAAAAACACCTTTTCCGCTTAACACATAATGCAGTACATAATGGCTTTTTACCGCCGGACCAAAGCTGTGACCGGGCTCGCACTCTTCATAACCGCAATAGCATAGCCGAAAATCGGTAAACTTGACCGGATTCAGTTTAATCTGACAGGCATTTTCCATTGTTTTCCCTCTTTTCTGCCAAACAGGTTGGTTTCTTCTCCCCTAAGATAAAGAATTATAGCACAAAATTGCTTATTTTTCAAGGGTTTTGCTGATTTCCATAAAAACATACGGGCGTTCCCACCTGAGAACGCCCGCACAGATTTAATTACCGTTTCTTTTTCTTTCTTGCAGCTTTTTCTGCTTTCAGTTTTTCAGCGTAGGCTTTTTCCTCAGCTTCCAGCCGTTTTTTCTGTTCGGCGGCTTCGGCAAGCTCTTGCTCATATTTTGCCTTTGCGTCATCGTACATAGCGATGATCTCATCAAGATGCTGATAATTGTTTTCCTGTTTGATCAGTTTTTCGGCATCCAGATAAGGTTTGGCTGCACGGTTGAAATAAGCGTGCTTTTCCATTTCGGCTTTGCCGTCTTCGCGAGCAGCCTTGCGAATGGCAGCGGTTTCTTTTATGTTTTCTTTCAGCATTTTTACCCGAGCGCCGTCTTTTGCTTTCTTGGCAATACGAAGTTCCAAATACAAGGCCTTCAACTGTTCGTCACAGTTGTCTTCTTTTTCATAAAAGCCTTCCAGCACCGCAAAATCAGGCTGAACAAAGTCGGAAAAGTCCTTAAAGTATTTGTCAATCGTCTTGCGGGAACGTTTTTCGATTCGTGCTTCTTCAATTGCAAAGCTGCGCAGTTCTTTTTCTGCTTTTGTGGTGCGCGGCATGGCTTTTGCATCGGAAAGCTTTTGCTCAATAGCGCTCATTTCAGAATTGTAAACACCCTGAAGCCCTGAAGCATAAATTTCGCGATAAACTTTCATCTTATATTGGAACAGCGGCGTGGAGAACTTGTTAAGCTCATCACAGACAAACTTGGAAATTTCAACTTCATCGTTGTATTGCAGCGCATCGCGGTAAGCTTTTTTCGCTGCTTTTTTGGCGGCTTTGCCCTGCGCCTTTTTATAGTCGCTCTTGCTGACTTCTTTTTTCGGCATGGCAGACATCGTTTTGGCTTCGCGGATAATGTCAATGGCTTCAACCAATTTGCCGTTATTCAGCACACCGTTGCCATAGTCTTCAAACAGCGCACGAACTTTCAGCACGCGGACAACGGATTTCTGCTTGCGCTCGTTAAAATCGTACCAGAAAAACGGCACAACATTCATAAGCGCGCCAACCGCCGATACAATAATCAAAACCCGCAGAAGGCTGATCAAGATATCCGGGTCATACAAAGCAGAATACGCGTTGGTGTAGTTATCCTGCCCGTTGGCAAGCTGTTCACTCAAAATCTGCCCGACAGTCTTACCGTCGCCGAGCATGCGGCCTAAAATGGAAGGATTCGCAGTGACGACCGCTGCATTTTCCTTTGTGATGCCGCCGCGTTCGTAAATGATGGGCAGCACGGAGGAGGTAACCAGCGCAATCACCGTACCGATGGTGGAAACAGCAGAGAACATGCCGTCAATGCGCTCACCTGTTCTGTACTGCTGGTAGTCACGAATATCGGCCTGAATGGCAGGATTCAGAATGTGCGCAAACGCGCCCATAAACGCATTGAGATAAAGGCAGCACAAAACGAGCCAAATAGTTGCGTTGCCGATTTTAGAGGTAGCAGGCAACATCATCAAAATAAAGACAATGTTAAAAATATTGGTAACGACCAAAACGGCTTTTTTGCCCCAACGGCGGATGCAGAAGGGTGCCAACAGCATGCCCCACAACGAGGCATTACCGTATACAGTTACGATAATACTATAAACATTACCGCTGCAGGCACCGCCGTAGTTGTAAAGCCAGAACAAAATGTTGGCATAAGCGGACTCTAAGAAGCCGATCCAGCCGGCAAGAGAAATAATCCAGAAGTATTTATTTTTTGCCACTTCGCGCAGTGCATCGGAAAATTTGATTTGGATAACATGGGTGCGCGCCTGCACGATTTTTTCTTCTGTATATTTGTAAACAATAATGCAAAGCAAAATGCCCAGAACACCGAGGATCGGATACAGAAGGCGGTAAACACGAATGTCGGTCGTGTTGGTGTGGAAAATATTCTGTGCAACGATCGGCGTCAGCAGGTTAACGATAGACGGTGCGAGCGAATACACGACGCTCTTAACCGCAGACGCGTCCGCGCGTTCCTGTGTGTTGGGTGACAACACATGGATCAGGTTTTCATAGCCGTCGTAGAAGAAATAGTAGAAGAAGTGCAAAATCAAGTTAAAAATCAAGATGAGTGCACATTTTGCTACATACGCACGGCTTTCGCCGAACCATGTGCCCTCCCCGACGATATTGCCGAGAATATTATAGGGGAACCACACCATCAAAATACAGACGATTGCCGTCGGTATTGCCATACTGACAATGTACGGTCGGTATTTGCCGGCCTTGCTTCGTGTGTTGTCAATGATGTTTGCACGAATACCCGTAAGCGGGATATTGGCAAGAACGGCAATGACATACAAGATATACATGTCTGTCGCATCTACGCCAAGTGTGCTGGAAATCAGCGTGTTTCCGGTTGCAAGCAAGCAGGCGGTACCGATTGTAATGATAAAATAGGCGCCAATGCCGCCCCCGGCATACGCAGCGATTTCTCGGAACGGCATATACCGTCCTAAAGGTGGGGTTTTCCAGTATGTCTGCAGTTTAGACAAACCGGATTTTACTTTTTGTGCTAGAGTCATAAGGCATCCTCCCAGTTTTTATACAACGCTATTGATTTTAACACAGAAAACCACCTGCTTCAACCATAAAAAGCTTTTTTCGGACAAAATTGAAGCAAAAGTTGAAAAATCGTGAAAATCAACAAAAAACCTGTTCTCTTTTTTACAAATGCGCCACTTGCTTTTTATGGAAAATGAGTTGCACAACAAAAAAACTGCTTTGCAAAAACGCAAAGCAGTTAATACAAAAAGCATTATTCAACGGCAGTATATGCCAAATCGTGTGATTCGGCATATTCCAAAAGGGCGCTGCCCGCAGGCGCGTAAACATGCACATTCGGCGCGCCGGTAAAAATATCCTTTTCCAAAGTCTGCGGTGAACCGGCTCGGCAAGTTTCCAACGCAGAGCAATTATAGAAAATATACGGCTCCATGGTGACGATACTTTCCGGCAGGGTGACAGTTTTGAGTGCGGTGCACTCTTCAAACGCACCTTTTTTTAATGTCTCTATACCTTCGCCGAGCGTGAGTGTTTCGAGCGATGTGCACTGATAAAACGCGCTGATCTCAACAGTCTTCAGAGAGCCGGGCAGCACAACTTCTTTCGCGCCGCGGCATTTCAGGAAAGCGTGGTCACCGAGAAATTCCAGCCCGTCACCGAGCACAATTCTTTGCGCTGCCATACATTTCGCAAACGCCCACTCTTCAATGGTCTTGACACCGGCGGGTAAAACAATCTCGGTCAGCTTGTCGGCATAATAAAACGCCTTTTCACGGATAATTTCCGGTGCACCGCGGAATTCAAGCGTCGTAAGCGAACCGCTGCCGCGGCTGTTGGAATCATCACCCTCGCTTTCAAACGCGCTGACACCAATGCTGCGAATGTTTTTGCCGAAAGTTACTTTTTGAAGGTTTTTACAATACATAACGGCATAATTGCCGACGACTTCTAAACTGTCGGGAAGTGTGAGTTCCGTGATGACCTCATTGTCATACAGCGCCTTATTTTCCAGCGCCACCACCGTGTGCCCGTCGATTTGTTCGTGAATCTCTAAAACCGGATTCGAACCCGTATAACCGGTCACGGCTGCCGTTCCGTCGGAATACAGCAGGTAATTCAAGTCTCCTGCGGTCAAATCTTCTTCTGTCACTGTCTTGCCGAGCACCTCTGCAGCCATTTCTGTTGCAGGGTCATAGGTATCGGTATCAATCGAAAAAGCTTTTAAAACATCGTCTTTGGTACATCCGCACAAGGTGACGGCAAGCAACGCAAACAGCAAAATGCAAGAAATCAGTTTTTTATTCATGCCGGTCACCTCCCTTTCCTTTCTTTGCGAGCCGTTCCTGTTTTCTGCGTTCCAAATCGGCCTTTCGCTGTTCTTCCAGCGCTTCAATCTCCTGCTTACGCTGTTCATAGGCCGCGTCGGCACGCGCTTTGGACTCGACATATTTTTCCCGAATCTCATCAAGCCGTGCAAAGTTTTCTTTTTCTGTCAGCATGCGCTTTGCATCCAATAAAATTTTGACTGAACGGATATAGCGCGATTTTTCGTTGACCAGCGCTTTGATTTTTTTCTTCTTTTCCACGCGCTCACGGAAAGTGTTTTCCGGCATATCTTCTGCCTTTTCCAGCGCGGTTTCATCCGGCTCAACCAGAGAATCCGGATAGAACTTCAACAGATTTTTATGACAGCCAAGCAGCTGCCGCGCATAGGCAATTGCGTCGCTGCGCAGCACCCTTTCTTCATGCGTCGCTTTCGGCATGGCTTTGGCTTCCCGCAGAACAGATGCATCCGCTGCATAAACCGCAGAAACCCCGACGGCATGCAGCCTTGCAAAGCGGTCATACTGCGCCTGAATACGGCGGGTCTCATATTTATGCATTTCATCGACAACAAAGTCGCAGACCGAAATATCTTCCAACAGATGTTTGTAATCCCGGTTGTCACGCTTTGCCTGTTTGATGGCTTTCCGCCGGGCGGCCTTTTCTGTTTTGGTGACTTTCGGCAGCGCTTTGGCTTCGGCAAGCGTCTGTTTGATTTTATTTTTCGCTTCTTGTTCGCTGGTTTTGTAGGCAGCCGAAAGCCGTTTGATTTCTGCCTTTTTGAATTCGCGCTCTTCCGGTGTGCGTTCAGGCAGATGGTGCGCATTCTTCACATCGTCCTTGGTTGTCATAGTCTGGCGGAATTCATACAGACGGTTCGCCTCATCGATGATGTCAATGGTCTCCACCAAATCTTCATCTTTCAGTGCGCCGTTGCCGTAATCTTCAAACATGGCGCGAATCTTTAAAACTTTTACTATGCCGCGCTGTTTGACTTCTGTCAAATCATAGAAGAAATACGGAACCATGTTGAGGAACGCACCAATGACCGCCGCAATAATCAGCACTTCAAACATGTCTTCGCGGAACGATGCAACTTCCAGAACATTGTAATTGTCCTGCAAGCCCAGGTTCTGATAAATGGCCGGCAGAACCATACCGGTGAACATACCGATAAAGCTGCCGATGATGCCGACTGCACCGAACATACCGTCAATGCGCTCGCCGGTGAAATACTGCTGATAATCGCGCATATCCGCATTGATGCCGGGATTGTATACGATAGAGAAGGCGTTAATAAAGCCGTTGAGATAATACAGAATGATCAGCGCATAAATGTTTTTGTAAAGGGGCAGAAGCAGACCGATTAAGAAAATATTGCAGAAATTGCACCAAATCAGCAAGTTGCGTTTGCCGATTGTGCGAATGGCAAACGGGCAAATAATCATTGCCCACAAAGAGGCGTTACCGATGAGCGTTGTCGCCACACCGTAAAGCGTCATGCGCTCCGGGTAACCGTAAATAAATGTCCAGCCGATGATAACGCCGACAGCACCCTCCAAAAAGCCCAGCCAGCCGGCAAGGGATGTAATCCAGAAATACTTATTCTTTGCAACGGCGCGGAATGCGTCAGAGAACTTAAAATGCGAAACATGCGTCTTGGCAACGATGATGCGCTCTTTTGTTCCAAAGACAGCTATATATGTAAGCACCAAGCCGACAATCGCCACGATGGGGTGGATAATGCGGTAAGTCATAATGTTATTCAAGCCGCCGGTAAACTTGGAAAGCATGGGAATAAACATGCCGGTAAGCGTGGGCGCCATGGAATAAATTATGGAAGAAATCGAAATGATATCCGTCCGCTCATGGGAGTTGGGCGAAATAACATTGGCAAGGTCTGTGTAGGAATTTTGGAAGAACGGATAACAGCATTGCAACAGGTTATAGAAAATGAAGACCGCGGCAGCCTTTTCCATGTAAGCCATGGTTTCATACGGCAGCCAGACAAAAGCGACAGAAAGCACCACGGTCGGCACACCCATAAGCGCGAGCCACGGACGGAACTTGCCCATTTTTAAGCGGGAATTATCGATGATGTATGAACGAACTATGGTAATCGCAAAGCCGATAAATGTGGAAATCACACTCATGTATTGCAAATGCATCGGCTTAATACCGATGGTATTGCCCACGAGGAAGCTGGTGGCAGACAGCGCGATAAGTGCAGCAAAATTGATTACGAACTGCACGCCCATACCGCCGATGCCGTACGAAATGGACTCTTTGTAAGCCACATATTTGCCTAAAGGCGGCGTTTTCCAGTAAGTTTTAAACTTAGAGACACCGTCTTTTGCTTTTTCCACAAAATTCATAGTATTCCTCCCGCTTTTTTATACAATATATTAGAATTCTAACACACATTTTCGGGAGTTGCAACTGGAAAAATCGTTTATTTTTTTAATTATTAGATAAAAAAACGACTCGTTATTAATGTAGCGAGATAACAGACATCTTGTTGAGAAAATTCCTTTATATTCCCGCGTAGTATAACAAAAACAACAGAAAAAAGAAAAATATGCCGGACTGCCTTTATGAGCAATCCGGCATATTCACTATTTTACTATAAATCCGATTGCCTTTGCTTACGCACACTGCAAAGTTGTTATATCTCCTTATCCTGCCGGCGGTTGAAGAATTTTAAATACTGTGCCGCCTGCGCAATAAACGCTTCTTTGTCGAATTTTTCATTGCGAAGAACCTCCTGCACGACGATGCCGTCGGAAGCAAGCAATATAAGCCAAGTGAGAAAATCTGCCGGCAGGTCGGTGCGCTCGGCAATCTTTTCGCTAATGAGCTTTTGGAATTCGTCATAGCGCTTAACAAGCTTTTCGCGCAGCGCTTCATCACCGATTTGCGCCTCGCTTAACAAATGCAGGCGTAGTCCCGCAAAAGCCGTATTGCGCTCGATAACATATTTCACAAGCCGTTGAATCGATGTATCTTTTTCCTTGTTTTCCGTCCAGCGGATCAAATCATCCCACTGTGTACAAAGATAACGGTCGGCAAGGTCGAAGAAAATCTCCCCTTTGGTTTTATAGTGATAATACAGCGTGCCTTTGGAAATGCCTGCCGCTTTTGCAATTTCCGCAAGCGAAATTTCGGCAAAGGAATGGTTTTCCAAAAGCGCAGTGGTCGCGTTCAACACGATATCTTTGATATTTTCTTTTCTCGGCGCTGCCATAAGCGTCCCCTTTTACATACAGTTTTTAACTATATTAGCATTTACCGGTTCGGTTGTCTACTCTTTTTTGAGGAAAGTGCATAATTTTTATAAAAAAATTTTTATCTCGTCCGAATTTTTATATAGTATTGACAAAGCGATTGGAATGTAGTATGATTCCCAGTGTAGCGAGTCGGTCATTTAGCCGACTTTAAGTGAAAGGAAGGATGCCGCGTGAATTTACAGAAGATCAACAAAAAACTGTCTGCACGCTTCGGTGACGCTGTGCGCGCCAAGCTTTCAGGCGGCTGTATTGTGCTGTCCGGACATGTGCATTCCTGGCAGGAAGTGATTGAAGCTTGTCAGACGGCGGCGCAAAAATACGGAACGGTGCATGTGGTCAACGACCTGAAATGTGACGAAGTCAAAGAGCAGCCGATGCGCATGCCGAAAATTCACGACAAGGCGCTTGACGGCAGAAAACCCGATGTGCTCATCATCGGCGGCGGCATTTCCGGCGTAACCATTGCGCGGGAGCTTACCCGCTGGAAGTTAGATGTGCTTTTGGTCGAAAAGGAAGCCGATCTCGCTTTGCAGGCTTCGGGGCGCAACGACGGCGAAGTCCACCCAGGCATTGACCTTTCCAAAGGCTCGAAAAAACACTATTACATAAGAAAAGGCAATGAAATGTATGAGCAAGTCTGCAAAGAGCTGGATGTGCCTTTTAAGCGCGTTGGGCAGTATGTCTGCTTTAATACCGGCTGGGCAAAGCCGTTGGTCGCGCTTTACTGCCTGTATCGCAAAAAGCACGACGGCATTTCGGACACGAAGCTGATTTCCGGTGCGGAGCTAAAACGCCGCGAGCCAAACTTTGCAAAGGATTTTAAATTTGCGATTTCCAACCCCTCTTCGGGGTGTGTCTGCCCCTATGGGCTGACCATTGCCTATGCGGAAAACGCAGTGCAGAACGGCGCCGAAGTGGCGCTCAACACAGCGGTGGTTTCCATGAAAGTGTCAGGGGGCGAAATTCAAAGCGTCGAAACCAACCGCGGCACGATTTACCCGCGGCTTGTCATCAACGCCGCAGGTGTATTTGCCGAAGATATTGCCAAAATGGCGGGCGACCGGTTTTTCTCAATTCATCCGCGCCGCGGAACCAATTCCATTTTGGACAAAAAAGCGGGTGCCTTCATGCACTCCATTGCTTCCATTAAAGAGCTTGCCGCCAACAAGGCGCACTCAAAAGGCGGCGGCATTTTGCACACGGTGCACGACAACCTGTTGGTAGGTCCCGACGCGATTGAGACCTATGAAAAGGAAAACACCGAAACGCACCGCGAAAGCATTGAAACGGTTTTCAAGCGGCAGAAAAAGACGATGCCGAAGCTTTCCGAGCGCGACATCATCACCTATTTCACAGGTGTGCGCGCGCCGACCTTTGAAGAGGATTTCATCATTGAGCCCGGCCGTAAAACCAAAAACCTGATACACTGCGCGGGTATTCAGTCGCCGGGGCTGACGACGGCGCCGGCAGTAGCACTGGATATTGCCGACATGACCGTCCGCGCGCTTTCCAAAGAAAAACCGGTGGAAGAAAACAAGGACTTCTCCCCGATTCGTCAAGGCGTGCCGGTACTTCGGGAAATGACAGACGAGCAACGCGCTGCGAAAATCCGGGAAAACCCGGATTACGGTGTCATCGTCTGCCGCTGTGAAGAAGTCAGCAAAGGCGAAATTTTAGACGCCCTGCGCTCCCCCATTTGCGTGCCCACGGTGGACGGCGTAAAAAAACGCGTGCGTCCCGGTATGGGGCGGTGCCAGGGCGGGTTCTGCTCGCCGCTGGTAACGCAGATTATCGCAGACTTTTTAGGCGTTCCGTTAAGTGAAGTGAAAAAATCTGCCGAAGACTCCGTCATCACCTTCGGCAGAACGAAATAACCGGAAAGGAGATGCGCAATATGCTTTCATATGATGTAGTTGTTATCGGCGGCGGCCCGGCGGGTCTTGCCGCGGCAATCTCCGCAGACAAAGCCGGCGCAAAAACGCTTCTTGTGGAGCGCGAAGCAAGACTCGGCGGCATTTTAAAGCAATGCATTCACGACGGGTTCGGTCTTGTCCGGTTTCAGGAAAAGCTTTCAGGGCCGGAATATGCCGAACGGTTTATAGATGAATTTCACAAAGCCAATATCGACGCGCTGACGCTTACCTTTGTGACTAGAATCGAGAAAAAATCAGACGGCTTTCATGTGGCTTTGGTCAACCGTGATGGCGTTGAAACCGTTTTAGCGCGGTCGCTCGTGCTTGCGACCGGCTGCCGGGAACGCACCGCAAAGCAAGTGTCTATTCACGGCACGAGACCTTCGGGCGTATTTACGGCAGGAACAGCACAGCATTTTACAAATCTGCTCGGCGAGCTGCCGACCAAAAAATGCGTGATTCTCGGCAGCGGCGACATCGGGCTTATCATGGCGCGCCGCCTGACTTTAGAGGGCGCTGAAGTGGTCGGGGTTTATGAAGCGAAGCCCACCCCCTCCGGGCTTACGCGCAACATTCACCAGTGTTTGCACGATTACCACATTCCGCTGTACCTTTCGCACACGGTGACGCAGGTGTTCGGCGCGGATCGCTTAACGGCGGTGGAAATTGCAGAGGTGGACAACAAAATGCGCCCGCTTGCAGGGACAGAGCAAATCGTGGAATGTGACGCACTGATTCTTTCTGTGGGGCTTATCCCCGAAAACGAACTTGCCGAATCGCTCGGCGTAAAGCTCGACCCCAAAACCAAAGGGCCTGTCTGTGACGGACAGCTGATGACAACTGTGGACGGAATTTTCTCCTGCGGAAACGCGCTGCATGTCAACGACTTGGTGGACTATGTTTCAGAAAGCGGCGAGCTTGCCGGCGAAAACGCCGCGCACTACAAGACAAGTGCACGAAAAATGGTACCGTTGGAAAGTTCCGGCGCGCTGCTTTACGCCGTGCCGCAATGTTTAAATTTAAACGAGGACAACTCAAAGACAATTGTCTATTTCCGAAGCCGTGAGATTTTAGAAAAATGCACCCTGCACTTGAAAATCGACGGCGAAACGGTCCTTTCCAAAAAATATCCGTTTCTGCGTCCGCCGGAAATGGAAAAACTGGTCATTGATTTTTCAAAATATCCGCTGACGGAAACTTCCAAAGTGGAACTGGATATCGAGGTGACGGAAAATGCGTGAACTGGTTTGTATTGTCTGCCCGCGCGGGTGCACCATGCAGGTGGAAAAAGACGGCGAGGAAACCAAGGTTTCGGGAAACGCCTGTAAACGCGGGGCGCAGTTTGCAAAGTCGGAGCTTACTAATCCCACGCGCACGATTTGTACCACGGTGCGAACAACTTTTAAAGACGCGCCGGTGCTTCCCGTTCGGGTTTCCGCAGAAATTCCGAAAGACCGCATTTTTGATGTGATGCACGAAATCAACGAGGTTAAAGTCGATTCGCGTGTCGGGCGCGGGGATGTAATTATCGAGAATGTGCTGGGGCTTGGCGTAGATATTATTGCGACGAGCGACCTGCTTCGCGAAGCCAAAGCGTAAAGGGGGAATTGCTTATGGGAACACCTCTTGTGCTGACCTTTGACATCGGCACACAAAGCGCGCGTTGTCTTTTGGTAAAGCCGGACGGCAGTTTTCAAGATATTTGCCAAATCAAATACGACGAGCCTTATTACTCCCGCAAGCCGGGTTGGGCAGAACAGCGACCGGATTTTTATTATGACCGCATCTGTGAAGCCGGGCGGACCGTTTGCTCGCGCAACCAAGAAGTTCTCCCGGACATTGTCGGCGTTACGGTCACAGTCATCCGCGACACGGTGCTTTGTTTAGATGAAAACAATCAGCCGCTTCGCGACATTATTCTTTGGCTTGACAAACGCCAGGCTGATTTTGACGACCCCTTCCCCTTCTATAAAAAATGGATATTTAAAATCGCCGGGGTGGAAGACACCACAAAGATTTTATATCGGGCAACCGCCTCCAACTGGATTCGGCAAAACCAGCCCGACCTTTGGAAAAAGACTGCCAAGTTTGTGATGCTGCCCACCTATCTCAATTATAAAATGACCGGCGTTTTGGCGGACTCGGAAGCGAACATGGTCGGACACATTCCGTTTGATTACAAACACCGCGTTTGGAAAACCAACCGCAGCCTTACGAAATGCATTTGCGATGTGCCGAACGAAAAGCTTTGCCGGCTTGTGAAATCCGGCGAGGTAATAGGGCACATCACCAAGGCGTTTTCCGAGCGCTCCGGCGTGCCGGAGGGGCTGCCGCTTTTCGCCACGGGGTCTGACAAGGGCTGTGAAACGCTGGGGCTTTCTGTTGTACAGTCAAACAAAGCCGCGCTTTCTTTCGGCACAACGGCGACCATTCAAATGGCGGTCAAAAAATATTTTGAACCGCAAAAGCACATGCCCGCCTACCCTGCCGTCATCAATGATATGTTTAACCCGGAAATTGAAATTTACCGCGGTTTCTGGCTGCTTTCGTGGTTTGTCAAGGAATTCGGCGCGCAGGAGCGCATGGACGCTGAAGAAGAGCACTGCTCGCCCGAACAGCTATTAGACAAATACATAGAAAAACTTCCGCCGGGCTGTGAGGGATTATTGTTACAGCCCTACTGGACGCCGGGTATCATCAACCCGACTTCGCGCGGCGCGGTGATTGGGTTCGCCGATTATCACACGCACTTCCATTTATACCGTGCGATTATTGAGGGCATCACCTTTGAGCTGTTCCACTCCATGCGGATTATGGAGAAGCGCTCGGGGCTTCAAATTGATGAAGTGTTTGTCGCGGGCGGCGGCGCAAGAAGCGATGTGGTTTGTCAAATCACAGCTGATGTATTCGGGCTGCCGGTCAAGCGGATTCAGACGCACGAGGCGTGCTCAATAGGCGCTTCCATGGTGGCGTTTGTAGCAAAAGGTGTTTTTGAAAGCTACGACGAAGCCATCAAAAACATGGTGCACGAAACCGATGTGTTCCGTCCCCGCCAAAAAGAGCACGAAACCTACATGGATTTGTATCACGGCGCTTACAGAAAGATTTTCGGTCGTTTGGAACCGATTTATCGCAGAATCATAAAAATCACAAAAAGGAGAGATATTGAATGAGCAACAAACCGTATAAAGGCTTTGAACCGAAATGGGTATTAACCCCCGCGCCCGAAGGCAGCTACCGTTCTATTTTTCGCTGGGGCGACCCGGAGTTTTTCAAATACCCCAAAGAATCGCTTTATAAGCTGATGAAAGAAACCTTTAAAATGACCGACGACGATTTTAAGGATTACACAGACGACATCGGCTTTGATAAAGTTGACCTTTCTGATTATCCTTCTAAAATCGACCCGAAACATGTCGAAGCGCTCAAGAAAATCGTCGGCGACGAATTTGTAACAACCGAGGATTACCCGCGTTTGGCCGTTGCCTACGGCTGCACGGGCTATGACCTTTTACGGCTTCGCCACAAACAGATTGAAAATGTTCCGGATGTCGTGGTTTACCCCGACACCACGGAACAGGTGGAACAGCTCGTCGCCTATGCGGTGGAAAATAAAATTCCGCTCTATGTTTACGGCGGCGGCAGCTCGGTCACCCGCGGCATGGAAGCCGTCAAGGGCGGCATGACGCTTGACATGCGCAAGCGGTTTAACAAGGTAATTAGTTTCAACGAAACTGACCAGACCATTACCGTGCAGGCGGGCATGTCCGGCCCGAAGCTTGAAGAGACGCTTCAAAGCGCACCCTCCCTGTTTGGTGCAAAACGCGCTTACACCTGCGGCCATTTCCCGCAGTCCTTTGAATACAGCAGCGTCGGCGGCTGGACGGTCACCCGCGGCGCCGGTCAGAACAGCACCTATTACGGCACAATTACCGACATTGTGCTTTCGCAGAAATACGCAACGCCGATTGGGCGTATTGTTACAAGCCACTACCCGAGAGAGGCAACCGGTCCGAACCTGAATCAAATCATGATGGGCTCGGAGGGCACATTCGGCGTATTGACCGAAGTCACCCTGCGCGTGTTCCGCTGGATGCCTGAAAACCGCAAGCGTTTCTCCTATATGTTTAAAAACTGGGAAATCGCTATGGAAGCTGCACGGGAAATGATGCAGTGCGAATGCGGCTACTCTTCCGTTTTCCGTCTGTCTGACCCCGAGGAAACACATCTGATGCTCAAGCTTTACAATGTCGACGAAACCCCGCTCGAACCGATTTTGGACAAATTCGGCTTCAAAGATATGGAGCGATGCATGTTCTTGGGCTTTACCGACGGTGAAAAAGGCTTCTCCCGCAATGTTGCAAAGAACATTGCCAAAATTGCACTGAAATACGGCGCAATGCCCATGACCGGCTATGTCACCAAGAGCTGGGAAAAAGGCCGTTTCAACGACCCGTATCTGCGCGACACACTGATGGATTTCAGCGTCATTACCGACACGCTGGAATGCACAGTTAACTGGTCGAACATGGCGCAGGTGCACCGCGATGTGCGCAAGGTCTGCCACGCGCTGCCGAACACCGTGGTCACAACGCATATGTCGCACTGCTACCCGCAGGGCGCAAACCTCTATTTCATTTTCATCACCAAGATGAACGACGCGGCGGAATTCAAACGCTACCACACCACCATTCTGGACGCCATTCAAAAATCCGGCGCCGCAATTTCGCATCACCACGGCATCGGCAAGATGTTTGCGCCGTGGCTGGAAGGCTACATCGGCGAAAAGGAATACGGCGTATTCAAGGTGCTGAAAGAATATTTCGACCCCGACTATTTGATGAATCCGGGCGGCACGATTGGTCTCGATTTGCTCCCCGAAGAAAAGAAGTTCTTAAACGAGCGCAAGGATTACCGTTAAAATTTACCTCCAGTTTTCTCCCCTGTCTGCCGATTTCGGCAGGCGGGGGCTTTTTTATATATTACAGTTTTGTAATGGAAGCGTTTCTTCCCTTGTGGTACAATAATAAGTATATGGGAGGCGAGAGCATGGAAGTTTTTATTTTAGAGGACGACGCGGCGATTGGCATGGGGCTTTCCTACGCGCTGGAAAACGAGGGGTATCAAACGACGATTGCGACAACCGTTGGAGAAGCGCTTAAGCTGGTCAAAGAAAAAGCATTTTCCTTATATATTTTGGATTTGACCTTGCCGGACGGCAGCGGCTATGATGTTTGCAAGGCAATTCGGCAAAAGACAGACGCGCCCGTGTTGTTTTTAACAGCCTATGATGACGAAGTAAATGTAGTCATGGGGCTGGAGCTTGGCGCAGACGACTATATTTCTAAACCGTTTCGTATCAAAGAGCTGCTTGCACGCATGAAAAGCGTCATGCGGCGGTGTAAAATGGACAGCCCGGACGGTAGCGTACACATTAAAAATTTAGAAATCCGCACCGGGGAAGCCAAGGTTTTTAAAGACGGCAAAGAGATCATTTTGACTGCGATGGAATACCGGCTTTTACTGATTCTTTTAAACAACCGCGGGCACATTCTTTCCCGCACCGCGCTTTTGGAAAACATTTGGGATGTTGCAGGCGACTTTGTCAACGACAACACGCTGACCGTATATATTAAGCGCCTGCGGGATAAAATCGAGGACGAACCGGAAAATCCATCGATTATTCGGACGGTCCGCGGCATGGGGTATGTGATAGAAAATGATTAACAAGGATTTTAGAAATTCAATTTTGCTTGTATGCGGTGTAACGCTTGTATTTTCTGCGCTTTGCGCATTCTTCAGTCTCCCGGCAGCAGGGCTTTGTCTTTTGGCGGGTGGGGGTTCCATAGGGATTTATGCTGCCTATACCCGCCGGCGCTATCGGGATATTGAGCGCTTAAACAACTATCTTTCTGATGTTTGCGCCGGGGTGTTTCGGCTGGATGTGCCCGACAACGCAGAGGGCGAGCTTTCCATTCTCAAAAACAATCTGTATAAAATCATGCTGCTTTTGAATTCACAGAATGACGCGCTTCGGAAAGACAAAACCTATTTGTCCGAATCACTTGCCGACATTTCGCACCAGTTAAAAACACCGCTCACATCAATTACGATGATGTGCGATTTATTGAAAACCGAAACCGACCCTGAAAAGTGCGAAAAATTCACAAGCGCCATTGAAAGCCAGACCGAAAAAATGAACTGGCTGATTATTACGCTTTTGAAAATTTCCAAGCTTGACGCCGGCACAGCGGAATTCCGCGAAGAACCGGTACACATTTCTTCAGTGCTTAAAAAGGCGCTGAACCCTTTTCTTATCACAGCCGATCTTCGCAACATAAAAATATTGCAAAGCGGTGTGAAAGATTTTGTTTTTACCGGGGACGAGAACTGGAGCGCGGAGGCAGTGGGCAACATTTTGAAGAACTGTCTGGAGCACATGCAAGACGGCGGCGTTCTGACGCTTTCCACCGAAAGCACGACAATTTACGATGTTCTGCGCATTACCGATGATGGCTGTGGCATTCCGAAAGATGAGCTGCCCCACATTTTTGAGCGGTTTTATCACGGCAAAAATGCTTCGGCAGACAGCGTAGGCATCGGGCTTGCGCTTTCCAAGACGATTTTCGGCCGCGAGCACGGCGAAATCGAAGTGAAAAGCCGCGAGGGCGTCGGCACAGAATTTTGCATCAAATTTTATAAAACCATTGTGTGACAAAACTGTTATTTGATTTTCACCGAGCTGTAAGATTGGTTTGGTATCTTTAAGGCATCGAAAGGAGAAAAGCATTATGGAAATTGTAAAAGTTGAAAACTTAACCAAAATCTACGGCAAAGGTGACACAGAAGTCCGCGCGCTCGACAATGTTTCTTTTAGCATTCCGCAAGGGCAATTCGTAGCAATCGTCGGACCTTCCGGCTCGGGCAAATCCACTTTACTGCATATTTTAGGCGGCGTGGACACCCCAACCTCCGGCAGCGTGCAAATCGGCGGCACAGACATCAGCAAATTGGACGAAACCGCGCTCGCGATTTTCCGCAGACGGCAAATCGGACTTATCTATCAGTTTTATAACCTGCTTCCCATTTTGACGGTGGAAGAAAATCTGACGCTTCCCCTGCTTTTGGACGGCCGAAAACCTGACAAACAGCAAATCCGTTCGCTTGTTGCAACGCTGGGGCTTGGTGAGCGGCTGGGGCACCTGCCGAACCAGCTTTCCGGCGGTCAGCAGCAGCGCGTATCCATCGGCCGCGCGCTGGTCAACAATCCGGCGCTGGTGCTTGCCGACGAACCGACCGGCAACTTGGACAGCGAAAACAGCCGCGAGATTATTGCGCTTTTGCGGCGTTTCAACCGAGAAAACAA
This sequence comes from uncultured Eubacteriales bacterium, assembly GCA_949292775.1. Taxonomy (GTDB): domain Bacteria; phylum Bacillota; class Clostridia; order Oscillospirales; family Acutalibacteraceae; genus Fimenecus. The sequence goes on along the minus strand of CASFBL010000005.1, from coordinate 31,597 downwards.
CCAGACGGTTGTCATTATCACGCATGACGAGCGCATCGCCCTTTCCGCCGACCGCATCATTTCGGTTGAAGACGGTAAAATCGTCAGAGACGAGGTGCGTGCGTAATGAAAATCATCAACAAGCTGACATTACGGCACTTACAGGAAAACAAAAAACGAACGGTCATTACCATTATCGGCATCATTATTTCCGTGGCAATGATAACGGCGACCTGTGTTTCGGTGACTTCCCTTATCCATGTCTTTGCGCAAAGTGAAGCTTACACCGGCGGCAACTGGCACATAGAAGTGGAAAATGCCGACGCGGGGCAAATTGAAAAACTCGAACAAAACGAAGATTTGCAATATGTCGGCGTTTGCAAAACACTGGAACTCGGCGACAAAGCCGCCGTTCGCGTAGATTCCGGCAAAAAGGCTTCTGTCTGCGTCGGCGATATGCTGGCAGGCAACCGGGACTATTTCAGCGCGATGTTTACAGCAAACTACACCGGCAATTTACCGAGCAATGAAAACGAAATTGTTGTAACCCGCGAATTTTTGGAAAAGAACGAGCTTTCTTGGCAAATCGGCGACACGGTACAGCTGGAGCTCGGCTCCCGGTTGGTGAAAGACGAGGCCGGTAACGCTTTGCAAATCACCGGTGCCTACGCTGTAGGCGAGGCATTTGAAAGCAGCGGGTCGGCGGCGTTTACTTTGGTTGGCATTGCTGAAAGCAACAATATGCCAAGCGGCAGCACAAGCGTTTTTCGAGGACTTAGTGAAAAAGAAATAGAAGGCGGCGAAGTTTATCTGACCGCCAAAACGCTTGACCGCGGCACACTGGATATTTTGAAAAATGCGCTGACAAAAGCCGGTATTGCGCCCGATTACAACCTACATGTTGAGCTGTTTCGCTACAACTACATTGTGTTGGAAAGCGACGCGACAATGGTTACCCTGCTCTCTTTCAGCAGCGTGATTATGATGATTATCATGATTGCGTCCGTGATGCTGATTTACAACGCGTTCGGCATTTCGGTTTCAGAGCGCTCAAGGTATCTCGGCATGCTCGCGTCGGTCGGCGCAACCAAGGCACAGAAACGCCGCTCGGTCTATTTTGAGGGGGCTGTGCTCGGCGCCTTTGGCATTCCACTCGGTTTTTTGGCCGGTATCGGCGGCATGGCAGTCACCTTCCGCCTGTTAGAGCCGGTATTTGCAAAATCCGGTCTGAACTATGAAAATACGCATTTTACACTGTCTTTCCCGTGGTGGATTATCCCGGTTATCGCGCTTTTGAGCATCATCACCATTGCGATTTCCGCCTATATCCCGGCACGGCGCGCTTCGCGTACCACACCCATTGACGCCCTGCGACAAAACAACGATGTGCGCGTCAAGGCAAAAAAGCTGCACGCCCCGGTTTTGATTCGCAAAATCTTTGGATATGAGGGCGAGCTCGCTTATAAAAATATGAAGCGCAACGGACGCAAATCCCGCGTGATTACGGTTTCTTTGGCGCTCTCCATTGTGTTGTTTTTGTCGGTCTATTCCTTCTGTGATATGTTTTCAGAGGCAACCAGACTTTCTACGGATAATCCCTATCAGGTATATGCTTATGTCAACACACAGGACAAAGACCATTTCCAAAAAGAAGCCGAAGCACTCGGCTATTTTGATAAAATGTACAGCGTCAACTATGTTTACGGCACGGGGCTCACCACGGCAACAGACAACTTTGTCAACGGCTATGACCATATGTTTTCAAAAGATGAGGGCGGGTTTGTGCTCTATCTTTGTTATGTGGACGATGCGGATTTCAACGCGATGTGCGAAGAAAACGGCATCAACCCCCAACCGTTTTACAAAGGCGACTCCATGGTGGTGATGAACAGCCTGGAACACACAAGCAACGCAGCGAAAATCTTTTCGGGCAGCGTTATCGGCACCAAACTTTCCTCCACGCGAGATGTCAACGACCCGGTGACCGAACTCACCGTCGGCGCGCTCGTCCCCTACCGCAGCACGAGTTATGTCTATAATTTAGCTGCACCGATATATGTTATGGCGTTCGCGCCGGTCAGTGCGGCAGAAAAGACCGGGTTTGATGTGTTCGGCGGCATCTATACATTTGGTTTTGAAACCACCAAGCACGAAGCCCTCACAGAGAATTTGCAAGATCTTTTGGAAAACGGAAATTATGCAGACAGCGGCGTATTTGATATGGTAAGCTCCATAGAAATGATGAATTCCACAACGCTGATTATGCGGGTATTCCTCTATGGCTTTATCACACTGATGGCGCTGATTTCCGTTGCCAATATCTTCAACACGGTTTCGACGAGTATTGATTTGCGGCGCAAGGAATTTGCCATGCTCAAATCAGTAGGCGTTACGCCGAAAGGCTTTAACCGAATGCTCCGTTTTGAAAGCCTGTTTTACGGCTTGAAAGCGCTCATTTTCGGGTTGCCGCTCGGGCTTCTGTGTTCTTATCTGATGCAGCAGATTTTGGTTTCCGGCTCATTTGACATCGCATTTTACCCGGACTGGCGCATCTACCTCGGCGTAATTTTGGCAGTGTTCCTCATTGTCGGCATGTCAATGTGGTACGCAACCTCGAAAGTCAAAAAAGACACGATTGTAGACACGCTGAAAACGGAAATCAACTAAATTTTAACCACTCCCCCCACAACAATAGCACCCCGGTTAGAGCTTTGCTCTTCCGGGGTGCGCTTTTTATTTTGGCATTTTATTTTTTCTCTAAAAGGGGTTTTAAATAGCGGCCGGTGTAGGATTTTTTGCATTTTGCAACTTCTTCGGGCGTACCTTCGGCGACAATCGTGCCGCCGTTGTCGCCACCCTCGGGGCCTAAGTCAATAATGTGGTCGGCAACCTTAATGACATCCAGGTTGTGCTCAATGACAACCACGGTATTGCCGCCGTCCACAAGCTGCTGCAAAACATCGATAAGGCGGTGCACATCGGCGGTGTGTAGGCCGGTTGTCGGCTCATCCAAAATATAAATCGTGCGCCCTGTCGCGCGGCGGGAAAGCTCTGTCGAAAGCTTCACGCGCTGCGCCTCACCGCCGGAAAGCGTGGTTGCCGGCTGTCCGAGTTTGACATAACCGAGGCCCACATCATATATCGTTTTCAGCTTGCGGTAGATTTTGGGAATCGGCTCAAAAAACTGCATGGCTTCTTCTATGGTCATTTCCAGCACATCGTAAATCGACTTGCCTTTATATTTGACCTCAAGCGTTTCACGGTTGAAGCGCGCACCCTTACAAACATCGCAGGGCACATAAATATCGGCAAGGAAATGCATTTCGATTTTCACAATGCCGTCGCCTTGACAAGCTTCACAACGCCCGCCTTTGACATTAAACGAGAACCGGCTCGGCGAAAAGCCGCGCATTTTGGCGTCTTGGGTTTGGGCGAACAGGTTGCGGATGTCAGTGAATACGCCGGTATAAGTCGCGGGGTTCGACCGCGGTGTACGGCCTATGGGCGACTGGTCAATATCGACGACCTTGTCGAGATTTTCAAGCCCCAAAATATCTTTGTGCTTGCCCATGGGCTTTTTCGCGCCGTTTAATTCATTGGCAAGGTGTTTGTAGAGAATCTCATTGACAAGCGACGATTTGCCCGAGCCGGAAACGCCGGTGACGGCAATAAATTTGCCCAACGGGAAATGGACATCGATATTTTTCAGGTTGTTTTCCGCCGCCTTGCGCACAACAAGCTCTTTGCCGTTGCCGGGTCGCCGTTTTTCAGGCACAAGGATTTTGCGTTTTCCGCTTAAATACTGCCCTGTGATAGAATCCGGGCAAGCTTTTATATCCTCAACTGTACCGGCACAGACCACATTGCCGCCGTGCACACCGGCGCCGGGGCCGATATCTACAATATAATCGGCGGCATACATCGTGTCTTCGTCATGTTCAACGACAATCAGCGTATTGCCAAGGTCGCGCAGGTGTTTTAAAGTGCCGAGCAGTTTTTCGTTGTCGCGTTGATGAAGCCCGATGCTCGGTTCGTCAAGGATATACAAAACGCCCATTAAGGACGAACCGATTTGCGTCGCCAACCGAATACGCTGGCTTTCGCCACCGGACAGTGTGCCGGAAGCGCGCGCAAGGGTCAGGTATTCGAGCCCGACGCTCGAAAGGAACTGCAGGCGGCTTCGGATTTCTTTTAAAATCTGTTCGGCAATCATCTGCTCACGCGCGGACAACTCCAGCGTATCCAAAAAGGCAAGCTCTTTGGTAATCGACATCTTTGTAAATTCATAAATATTGATGCCGCCGACCGTCACGCCGAGCGTGACCGGCTTTAAGCGCGCACCGTGGCAGTCCGGGCAGTCGCAGGCTTTCATCACTTGTTCAATTTCCCAGCGTGCCCAGTCGCTTGTGGATTCTTTATAGCGGCGCTCCATATTGTTGACAATGCCCTCAAACGCCGCTTCATAACTGCCGGTACCATAAACATTTTTACGCACCATTTTGAGCTTTTGCCCTTTGGTGCCATAGAGCAGCGCATCGAGCGCCTTTTTGGAGAAGTCACAAATCGGCGTGTCAAGCGTAAAGCCGTATTTTTTGCCGAGCGCTTCGTAATACATTTGCGCTATGGTGCCGCCCTCGGCGTTGGACCAGCCGCTTGCGCGAATTGCGCCGTCGCGGATAGACAGCTTTTTATTCGGAATTATCAAATCGGGGTCAACTTTTAAGAACACGCCAAGCCCCGTGCAGGTTTCGCATGCGCCGAACGGATTGTTAAACGAGAACATCCGCGGTGTGAGCTCATCGACGGAAATATCGTGCTCCGGGCACGCGTAATTCTGTGAAAACAGCATGTCCTCGCCGTCGAGCACATTGACAATCACCGTGCCGTTTGTAAGCGCTGTCGCAGTTTCAATCGAATCCGCCAAGCGGCTGCGGATTTCCGGGGCAATCACCAAGCGGTCAACGATGACCTCAATATTGTGTTTATTGTTTTTTTCGAGTTTGATTTCTTCCGACAAATCGTAAAGATTGCCGTCCACACGCACGCGCACAAAGCCGGAACGGCGCGCCGCGTCCAGTTCTTTCTGATGCTCGCCTTTCCGCCCGCGGACGACCGGCGCCATGATTTGCACCTTTGTCCCGGCTTCCATGGCAAGCACACGGTCCACGATGCTGTCCACCGACTGGCGGACGATTTCCCGTCCGCACACCGGGCAGTGCGGAATGCCGACACGCGCATACAAAAGGCGCAGATAGTCATAGATTTCCGTCACTGTGCCGACGGTGGAACGCGGGTTTTTAGAGGTGGTTTTCTGGTCAATGGAAATCGCCGGAGAAAGCCCGTCAATCGAATCGACGTTCGGTTTTTCCATTTGCCCTAAAAACTGGCGCGCATAAGACGACAGCGACTCAACATAGCGGCGCTGCCCCTCGGCGTAAATGGTGTCAAAGGCAAGCGACGACTTCCCCGAACCCGACAGCCCGGTGAGCACCACCAGCTTATCGCGCGGAATGCGGACATCTATATTTTTCAAATTGTGCTCACGCGCACCTTTAATAATAATATCTTTGCTTGCCATCAGCGTTTCCTTTCTTTGAGCTCTTTGATTCTGTCGCGCAGCATGGCGGCGTGCTCAAATTCCAACAGTCTGGAGGCGGCTTTCATTTCCGCCGTCAGCTTGACAATCATTTCCTGCCGTTCGCGTTCGCTCAGGCGCTTTTTCGGCTTCTTATCGTCAGAATGTGTGGAAATTTCAAGGATTTCGCGCACATCTTTCTGAATGGTTTTCGGCGTGATGCCGTGCTCGGCATTATAACGCATCTGTTTTTCGCGGCGGCGGACGGTTTCTTCAACGGCACGCTCCATAGAGGGCGTGACGCTGTCGGCATACATAATCACTTCGCCGTGGGCGTTTCGCGCGGCACGGCCGATGGTCTGCACGAGCGAAGTTTCGGAACGCAGGAAGCCTTCCTTGTCTGCGTCGAGAATGGCAACAAGAGAGACTTCGGGAATATCCAGCCCCTCGCGCAAAAGGTTGATGCCGACGAGCACATCAAATTCGCCGAGCCGCAAATCGCGGATGATTTCCATGCGCTCAATCGTATCGATGTCGTAATGCATATAGCGCACCTTGACATCGTGGCTGTCTAAGAAATCGGTCAGGTTTTCCGCCATTTTTTTCGTCAGCGTTGTCACGAGCACGCGCTCGCCTTTTTCGGTACGCAGACGGATTTCGGAAATGAGGTCTTCGATTTGCCCTTCCGTCGGGCGGACGAAAATTTCCGGGTCCAAAAGCCCGGTCGGGCGGATGACCTGTTCGACGATTTGGACGCTCTTTTCGCGTTCAAAGTCGCCGGGTGTGGCGCTGACAAAAATCTTTTGCCCGACGCGCGCATAAAACTCGTCAAAGGTCAGCGGCCGGTTGTCAAAAGCCGACGGCAGGCGGAAGCCGAAGTCCACAAGGGATTCCTTTCTTGAACGGTCGCCGCCGTACATGCCGCGCACCTGCGGCAATGTAACATGTGACTCGTCAACAAACAGCAGAAAATCATCGGGGAAATAGTTTAAAAGCGTAAACGGCGCAGAACCGGGCGCGCGGCCGGACATCACGCGGGAATAGTTTTCAATGCCTTTGCAAAAGCCGGTTTCGCGGAGCATTTCCATATCATATTCGGTGCGCTGACGGATGCGCTGGGCTTCTAACAGCTTGCCCTCTTTGGTGAAATATGCGACGCGCTCTTCCATTTCCGCCAAAATTTCTTCAATCGCCTTTTCGAGCTTGTCCGGCGAGACGACATAGTGCGACGCCGGGTAAATGGCAACATGGGACACAACATTTTTGACCTGCCCCGTTAAGGCGTTGATTTCGCAGATACGGTCGATTTCATCGCCGAAAAATTCGACGCGAATGGCGGTGTCGTTGGAATACACAGGGAAGATTTCAACCACATCACCGCGCACGCGGAATTTGTTACGCACGAAGTTGATGTCGTTGCGTTCATATTGAATTTCCACAAGCTTGCGCAACAGCTCGTCGCGGTCTTTCTGCATGCCCTGCCGCAGGGAAATCACCATGTTGCGGTAATCAATCGGGTCGCCCAAGGTGTAAATACAAGAAACGCTCGCCACGATGATGACATCGCGCCGTTCCGACAGCGCGGAGGTCGCCGAGTGGCGGAGTTTATCGATTTCATCATTGATTGCAGAATCTTTTTCGATATAAGTATCGGTGGTGGGAATATAAGCTTCGGGCTGGTAATAGTCGTAATAGGACACGAAATATTCCACGGCGTTTTCGGGGAAGAATTCTTTAAACTCAGAGCAAAGCTGCGCCGCCAAGGTTTTGTTGTGCGCCAAAACGAGCGTTGGGCGCTGCACCTTTTCAATGATATTGGCCATGGTGAATGTCTTGCCCGAGCCGGTTACGCCGAGCAGCGTCTGTTCCTGATAGCCTTTTTCTACGCCCTCGCTCAACGCCGCAATCGCCTGCGGCTGGTCGCCGGTGGGCTTATAGGGCGCGTGCAGTTTAAATCTTTGTTCTTCCATACAAGATTCTCCGTAAAATCACACGATTTTATTAGAACATTTGTTCTTTGATACTATACCGCGTTTTGTGCGCTTTGTCAACCGCATCCCCCCACTTTTTGCGCAAAGAAAAGCGTCTGTTTACAGGATATGCGAAAAGTGAAAAAGAATCCGCAGCGCCGCCGCAGATTCTTTTTATCAAGCGCCGAACATGCGCTTTAATTTGCTGTTGGTCGCCATGGAAAACCAGTCTTTTCCGGCAACGATAAAATGGTCGTTGACCGTAATGCCGAGACTTCGCAAAGTCATTACGATATGGCGCGTTGCCTCCACATCGGCGGCAGACGGCGCCGCAACGCCGGCAGGGTGATTGTGCGCCAAAATGACTGCGGACGCGCCCGAATGCATTGCCGCTTCGGCAATTTTGCGCAGGTTCACTTGCGTGCTGTCGGGCGTACCCTCAGAAATGACCACGGTATTGGTCACCTTGCATTTGTGGTTCATGCAAACGGCTATGAGCGTTTCAGTGGTTTTTCCGACAAACAGGGAAACAAGATATTCCCCCGCTTTCTGCGCGGAATTGAGCACAAGTGCATCCGTGCGGACTTTGTCCTGCTCATATTTTGCAAACATACCGGGGAGCATATGCAAAAGCACCGCGGTATTTTCGCCGACGCCGTCCACACGCATCAGCGCTTCCACGCTCGCGTCCAAAACGCCGGAAAGTGAGCCGAATTCGGAAATAAGCCGGTGCGCCAGCTCGTTGGTATCACGCTGCGGAATTGCATAAAACAACAGCAATTCCAACGCGTTGTGGTCTTCAAATGATGAAAGCCCTTCGCGCACAAATCGCGCTTTCAGCCGCGCACGGTGACCGCCGTGCGCATGGCTTTGCTTTTCCTGCATAAGGCTTATTTTATCTTGCGGCTGCCGGGCTTAACCAGTTCCAGCTTACCCTCTTTGCAAAGCGGGCAATCCTCTTTTTCCCAAGAGGTCACATCTGCGGAATACACCGCTTTGAACGGTACGCCGAAGTCGATTTTGCCGCCGGTACGGTCCACAATGGAGCCGACGCCGACAATGTCGCCGCCTGCCGCGCGGACAAGTTCAATGACTTCTTTGACAGAACCGCCGGTTGTAACAACATCTTCAACAATGAGCACCTTTTCGCCCGGTTCCACGGCAAAGCCGCGGCGCAGGGTCATTTTGCCGTTTTCGTCACGCTCGGTGAAGAAGTTTTCGCAATGCAGCGCACGGCTGACTTCATAAGCCATCTGCACAGCGCCCATGGCGGGACCGATGACGACCTGCACGCCTGCGTCCTGATATTTTTCAGCAAGCGCCGCACAAAGCTCCTCACTGTATTTGGTATTTCTGAAAATTTTTGCACATTGCAGATAACGGTTGGAATGTCTGCCGGAGGTCAAAAGGAAATGCCCTTCCAGCAAAACACCGGCTTCTTTTAAAATCGCTTCTACTCTTTCACGACTGATCATATTTTACACGCCTCCTATGGATTTTCCTTATTTTAACACAAACCGTCCGCTTTGAAAAGGGAATCCTAAAAAAACAGGTGCAAAAAAATGCACCTGTTTTTAAAAACGCATGATTTTTCGAAACGCCTTGCGCCATTTAAGCATATAAAGGGTGACAAGGCGCGAGAGCGCAATGTCATAAATCACAAATACAACATTGCCAAGGGCTAAAAGCCCCCATATCGCCCATTTGCCGTATTCTTCCATTTCCTCAATCGGCAGCTGGAACACAAACACGATGATGCAGTAAGCGAGCACCACGGAAACATTGAACACCAAAAATTTGAGCACCCAAAGCAGAACGCCGCGAAAATGCCCCTCTAAAATGGCCTTGATTATGGGATAATGCCCGAACAGAAAGACATACATCACAGCGGCTTCTTTGTCAGGAAGCACCAAAAGCGACAAAATGCTCACGGTGGCATAGACCCCGAACGCCCATTTTTTATCGACATCAATGACCATCAGCACCAAAAGGATACCTGCCGCGGCGGGCAGCGCATAGGTCATGGTCGGAATGACGGAGGTTAAAAACATCAATGTGACGGACAGCGCGGCGACAATGCCGCCGAGCGCCGTTTTTGCGGAATTTCGGTAAGATGAATTCTGCATAAGCTCAGCAACCCGGAATCAAATCGCCGCCCATGCATTCACAGCAGCAGTCGGCACAAAGCAAGGACGAACAGATATCGCAACCGCTGCAGCCGCCACCGCGTGTTTCACGGTAACCGCCGCGCGCATTTTGATTGAGCGCGTTGAATGCCGCCGCATATTCCCGGTTTCCCGGGTCCATTTGACAGGCGGACGAGAAATTTTTATAAGCTTCGTCAAACCAGCCGCGACGCTGTTGAATCTGCCCTTTTAAGAAATACCACTCCGCGCTGCGCTGGGTGGGCGGAATACCGTCCAAAATCGTTTCTGCGTCATCGATTCTGCCGGCGTTGATTTTGGCGCGAATATCGGAAAACTGGGAACCGCCGTAGCTGTATGCATCATAGGCGGCGTTTCCGTAATTCGTATACTGCCGGTTGGCGGAACCGCCCGCCTGCCCCCGGCGTTCAGCCATAATGGCGTCATAAGCCTCGTCAAGCTCGCGCATTTTCTGGGCGGCAATATCGTTGAGGGGACTGGTGTTGTAACTGTCGTCCTGATATTTCCGCGCCAGCGCGCGGTAAGCGTCTTTTATTTGTTCGTCGGTTGCGTTTCTTGAAACGCCTAAAAATGCGTAAGGGTCAGACATGTTCCTGTTTCACCTCTGTGTAAGCCCGGCGGACAGCGGCGCACTGCGCCTCCAGCCCGTCATAAAGGATATTTTCAAGCACGCTGCGGTGCACCGTGCCGTTTAATAAATCAAAACTGATTGCCGCTTCGTTCGCGGACATATGCAGGGAACGCAAAATATCTTCATGCAGTTCATTTTGCAAAAGCGCCTGTTCATCCGTGATGTTGTATTTCAGCAAAAACGGATTGTATTCGCCAAAATTTAAGTCTTTGCGCATATCGTCATAGGCGTCCATTAAATACACCCACCGGCCGAGGCAATACGCCGTACGCGCAACCACGCGTTTTTGCGTCGGGTCTTGCACATACAACGAAAAGAGATCGGCAAGCGCCTGCGCAGAAGGATGCGCCGCTTCGTCGGTCGAAGCGCATTTTGCCTGTTCCAAAGCACTTTGGCGGCTCATGGCGGTTTCGGCAATTTCGGCGAACTGCGGATATCTTGCTTTCGCCTTTTTATATTTTACGCGAAGAATCGGATAAAAAACTGCAGCCGCTGCTCTTTTTAAAAACCGGCTGTCGTGCAGGGTGTCCAGCAGCTTGTGGTGAGACAAAATCACGGTAAGCGCCGCCGCGCGGGAATAGCTTTCACCGGGACATTCCTGATAATGACAGGTCTTTGCCGGGTTAAATCGGCACCGCCCTTTTTGATATTGCGGTATTTCACTGCTGTTTGCACAATCGCAAAGCAGCACATAAAAGGTAGCGTCATAGCTTAACAATGTGCGGGAAATTTGCCCGTAATCCCTGCCGATGACGCGGCAAAGTGTGCAATAGACTGCTTTATATTCCTCATATTCGCGGATTTTCAATTCCGGTTTACAGACCTTAACATAGCCGAACATAAGCGCCCTCGTGCTTACAAAATGGACGAAAGATTCGACATGATAGCGCCGGCGACCTCGGGGCGGTTCATGGTGTAAATATGAATCCCGTTGACGCCGTTGGAGATAAGGTCGATGATCTGCTCGGTCGCATAGGCGATGCCTGCCTGCTGGAGCGCTTCCGGATTGTCATAGAATTTATCGATCATGGCCTTAAAGCGCGACGGCAGCGTTGTGCCGGACAGCGCGCAGGACCGACGAATCTGCTTTTGGTTAATGACAGGCATAATGCCCGCAATGACCGGGACATCGATGCCGATTTTCAGAGCGCGGTATAAAAAGCTGTAAAGCGCGCTGTTATCAAAAAACATTTGCGTAATCAAGAAATCCGCACCGCAGTCTACCTTTTCTTTTAAGTGGCGCAAATCCGCTTCTGCGCTTTCGCACTCAACATGCCCCTCAGGGTAGCACGCCGCGCCGACCGAAAAGCCGCCGATTTCACGAATGGCGGTGATAAGCTCGCCTGCGTAACGGTAGTGGTCATCGTCCGGCTGATAGTTTTCGGGCAAATCGCCGCGCAGCGCCAAAATATTTTCAATGCCGCGGGCTTTCAAATCCAGCACAATTTCGCGAATCTGCGCTTTGGTAGAGGATGCGCAGGTCAGGTGCGCAAGCGCGGGAATATGTAAATCATTTTGAATGTGAGACGCAATTTTCGGCGTATTTACGGAGGTGCCGCCGCCTGCGCCATAAGTAACGCTGATGAAATCCGGGCGGAATTCGGAAAGACGGTCCACCGCCGCTTCCACGGGCGCGTAAGCCGCGTCGTTTTTCGGCGGGAACACCTCAAATGAGGTCGTTTGCACTTTTGCCTTTAACTGTTCAGAGATTTGCATACTCTATCCTTCCAAATCCATATATTTCAGCCGGATGCGCTTCGCCCGGCGCAAAAACGGCATTGCCAAAAAGGACAGGAACAACACCGTAGAAAGCGCGTGTGAAAAATTAAACAGAGCCGAAGCACCGGCGGTGGCAAACAAGGCTTCTATCGTATAGGTTTTTACGAAAAAAAGCACATGCCATGTGTCTAACATAATACCATAAAGCAAAGCCGAGAACAAGCCGAAAGCCACGATTTTCCAGAGTTTGTTTATGAATTTACAGTTTGTTAACAAACCGGACAAAAAGCCGATAAGTCCCCAGGCAAGCATTTGCACAGGCGTCCAAAGTCCCTGCCCGAAATAGAAATTGGAGAGCAGCGCAGAAAGCGCGCCGGTCAAAAATCCGGTTGCGGGACCGAACGCCATCCCTGACAAAATAACCACAGCGGTAGTCGGTTTAAAATTCGGAATGGCGGCAAAGGCAATGCGCCCGAACACGGCAAACGCCGTCATCACGGAAACAGACACCATGCGTGTGAGTGTGAAAAAGCGTTTAGACTTCGGCATTTTGCACCTCCCGCATCGAAACCGGACGCGTCTCTGCCGGAACAAAGGAAAATGCACGCGCCACAGTGGAGGTGTAGACTGTGCTTTGGGTAAAAAACGCCCGGTTGTCTGCTGTAAGCGCAAGCTTGCCGTCAAACAGGAGCGCACAGCGGTCGGAGACCTCGGCGGCAAAATCCAAATCGTGCGTCACAAGCAAAACAGCTTTTCCCTGCACTTTTAATTCTTCCAAAAGCACGGCAAGCGTTTGTTTACGAGCATCATCCAGTCCTTTTGTAGCTTCGTCAAACAGCAAAACATCCGGCGACTGCAAAAGCGCGCGGGCAATGGCGACACGCTGCTGCTGACCGCTGCTCAAATCAAACGGATTCGCCAAAAGCACATCGGAAAGGCCGAGCCGCTGTGCAACAGCTTTCACACTTTCGAGCGGCTGCATGTTTTCGGCAGGCACTGCGGAATTGAGCGCATGAAAAAGGGCTTTCGGAGAAGGCGGCTGTGCCGCAGACTGGAGCACCTCGAGCACCGTATCAAACGAAAAACAGGTCTGCGGATTTTGCGGCACGCTTGCTACACGAAGCGCATCTGCCGCTTTCCGTTTGCCGGAATACGGCTTGCAAACGCCCGAAAGGACTTTCAAAAGGGTCGTTTTTCCTGAGCCGTTTGCACCGACAACCGAAAAGATTTCGCCGCGCCGCAAGTCAAGTGACACACCGTTTAACACATCTTTTTGGTCGCGGTCATATCGAAAACACACATCAGAAAGCCGAAGCGCGGTTTCCTGCTTCGGCAAAGCCGCATGCGCCGCAGGGACAGGAAGCTTCGAGAGCGTCTTCAACAGATTCCGGCACGCGGGCACCGTTTTCGGGACAGGTGTGCTAACAGAAAGTCCCAGCGCCGCCGGAATCGCCGTCACGGGAGAGGCGGACGGAAACGCCGTTAAAAATCGGTCGGCACTGTCAAACACCGTGCAAGCACCGTTTTCCAAATGCAGAACTTTTGTCACGAGCGGCAAAAACGGCTGGATATTGTGTTCGGCGACCAACACCGTCACGCCGAGCTCTCGGCTGATACGGCCGAGCAGCTCAACAAACCGCCCGCACGAGAACGGGTCGAGCTGAGACAGCGGCTCGTCAAGCAGCAGCACGCGCGGATTGGACACAAAAACCGCCTGTAAATTGACAATCTGTTTTTCGCCGCCGGAAAGCGTGCTGATGCGCCGGGAAAACAAGTCTTCTATTCCGAAAAAGGTGACGGTTTCTGCCACGCGCAGGCTGATTTTCTGTTCAGAAACGCCGAGGTTCTCCAATAGGAACCGCAGTTCGTTGCAGACAAATTCCGAAACCTGCTGGGTGTCGGGATTTTGTGCGGTATAACCGATTTCAGCAACAGACTGTTCATAAGGCAGCTCCCGCAAGGGTGCGCCCATATAAGACAATTCCCCTAAAAGGTGACCAGCTGGGGCAATCTCCTGTTTTAAAAGCCGCAAAAGCGTGGTCTTTCCGCTTCCCGAAGCGCCGTACAGCAAAACGAAGTCGCCTTCATCGACAGAAAAATTTATATTGTGCAGCGCCGGCGCTTTGGCGCCTGCATAGGTAAATTTTAAATCTTTCGCGCGATAAACTTCCACTTTGTCACCTCCCAAATTTTAAAAATGACCGGGGAAAAATACAATAAAAACAGCGGCAAATAGGAAACGCTGCTTTGCAAATAGGCTTCTTGCCGGAATTTCGGGTAAATTTCCGCAAGCATCGGCGGCGAAAAGAACATAAGCGCCACACAGGCAACACACAAAATCCAAAGCAGTATATCCGCGAAAGATATCTTTTGCCGCACTTTTTGCCGTTTTCCTTTTAACAGCGCGCCGCGGGCTTTCATGGACACCGCCGTTTCGAACGAATCCTCAAGCACCCACGAAAACAGGGCAGAAAGCTGTAAGATATTTTGCGTAAAACGATGCTTTTTATCGCCGCTTGCGCGTTCTTCGAGCTTAATTTCTTCATATTTTTGCAGGATTTTCGGCACAAGCGCCATGGACAGAGAAAAGATAACGGCAAGCCCTTTTGAAAACCGTGCAAACAAGCGATAGATGCGGTCACTGTCTAAAAACGCGCAGAAGAACGAAAACCAAAGCACCGCGCCGCAAAAGGCAAAACCTGTAAACAGCGCATACAAAACAGATTCAAGCGTGACCGCCGCATCGCCGATATAAAAAAGCACGGTTACACCGTTGCGGTTAAACACCAAATTAAAAAGCACCAGCAACAGCCCAACCGGCAGGCAAAAGCGCAAAAGGGCGCGCAGTTCCCTTTTGCCGCCATACAGCAAAAGAGAAAGCGCACCCGAACATGCAGAAAGCAAGGAAACCACGGGATGCACCCGCAGCATGGTGATAAGCGAAACCGCCAAAAGCAGAAAGAGCAGCGTGGCGGTTTGCAGACGGTAAAAAAAGGAACGGTCCGTTTTCATGAAACATCCCCCTGTTTGCAGGTATAGATAAGCTCGACCTGGTCGCCCGGCTGCAGGGTATAATACCGCGTGGAAATGCTGGGCTGCACGCCGTTGACCTTATAAAGCCAGCCGCTTTGTGCGCCGCAGTCGAATTCGCCGAGACCTGCAATGCTTTTGATATAACCGTCGGAGGCGATTTGATAAACAATTTTGTTGGACTTGAGCGTAGACTTGACCACCTGCATGACCGTATCGCCCGACTCGATTTGAACAGCGGACGAGGAAAAAATCACACCGTTTTCCGGCAGGACACCCGCGTAATTGGGGTCTTCTAAAATGCCGTTATGGATTGCATTTTTGCAGGTGATTGACAGGGAAATTGTGTTTTGCTTTTGGGGCTGTTCGGCAGTGGCAGCCGGGGAATTCGGATTCCGCGCGCCGGAGGTATTCCCGGGTGCTTTCGAACCGGCCGTGCCTGCACCGCCGCTGTTATTCCCCTGCCCCGTTCCCGCCTGCGCTTTCTGCGCGCTTCCGGACGGCGTTTGCGTGCAGGTCGTTCCGTTAGACGGCTGAGAAGCCGGCGCGGACGAAGTCTCGCCCACGCCGGTGGTTTGCTCTGTTTGGGGTTCACTGCCCGGTGTCTCCCCTTGCGCCAAATCTGTTTTGCCGCAGGCGCAAAGAAGCAGGCAAAGGGTCAAAAAGCAAATGAGAAGTTTTTTAGCGTTCATCTTTTTTTACAAAGCAGACAGCCGCTGCCGCACCAACCAAGAGGACAGCGGCACCAACAGGAACGGTTGCCGCACCGGTTTTCGGAATTTCAACATTTTCTTTGTTCTCAGTCGCAGGCTCGGTGGTCTGCGGTGCGGTTGTTTCCGGTGTCGTTGTGGGTTCTGTCGTTTCAGGTGTCTGCGGCTTTTCATCATATGCGTAGATGGTGAAGTCACCCTCGGTAAAGCGTTCGTAAGCGTCCATACCCATTAAAACCTGATAGGTGGACAGCGGATTTTCAACCTTTTGGCCGCTTTGGTAATCCACATACCACGCACCGCCGTTTTCACCGATATAGGTTTTCAGTGCGTCCACGGGCGTTTTGCCGTTTTTGACAAAGCGTGCGTCTGTCGGGTCAATTCCCAGTGCGCACAGCGCAATAATCACCTGCGCGGTCGATTCACCGCTCGGCGAAGACCATGCTGTATAGCCGAAAGAGCCGTCGTCAAACTGTTGGGTCAACAGGTAGTCGAGCGCTTTATCTACCGCCGCGCGCACAGCGTCGTCGGTCTTATAATAAGGCGCCAGCGCCTGAATCGCCATAGAGGTGGTGTCGGTGTCGGCAGTAATGCCGTAACCGCTGTCTTCCGTGCTGTACGGGAAGCCGCCGTCAGTCAGCTGTGCTGCTAAAATGGCTTTGACAACATCTGCTTTTACTTCTTCCGGAAAGCCGAAATCCGAGCGGAAATTCATTGCTATAAGCGGGAAAATCAGACTGCTTAAATAGGTCTGCGCACTGTAATCGACCGAGGAAAGCGCCGCAAGCAAATCGTGACCGCCCACAGAACGCGGGTCAAGCCCGCAAGCCGTGGCGCTTAAAGTAAAGCGGGCAAGGTCGGACGGATAAAGCCCCGAGAATGTGTTTTTCACAACAGCGTTTACATAAGCCGGATATTCTTCGGGCACTTCTGCAAAACTTCTTGCTAACGCGAACGCGGACCAATCAACTGTGCCGTCGGCAAAAGAAGTTTCGGAATAATCAAAGCCGGTGTTGTCATCGTTTTGCAGCCAGGCACAAAGCCCTTGCTTTTCAGAAGCAACACTGTTATTTTCTGCTGCGAATGCAGAAACGGTCAAAAGGCTCAAAACGAGCAGAACAGAAAGTATGGTTAAAGCTGTTTTTTTCATAACTCAAATTCCTTTCAATTGTTGATTTGCCGGAAAATCCGGATTGTTCTGTTTTTTGAAAATGCCTCCTTTCCGGCAAAAAAAGGCGAAGCTTTGGAGAGCTTCGCCCGATGCACAACAAAAGAAAGGTAGTTTGCTACCCCAGTTTTGCACTGCATACTTCTCTCCCACCGAAAGAATTTTTGCATCATTTGCGGGCAGGTCTCCTGGCTTTGCCGTAAACCGCCGCTGCCGCCTTCCCGGGGTGACCCAGTGGCAAAATGGCAGAGCGTAGACATTACAGTAGCGGGGGCTGTCACGGATTTGCACCGTGTTCCCTTTTCATTTCCGGCGCGGTACGCCGAAAAACCCGTAAACGGAAATATGATTAGAACTTGTCGCAGAACCGCGCGATTTCCTCGCTTGTGCGGTTTTGGAAATAACCGCCGCCGATTCGCAAAAGCTCTGTTTCGATTATAGCAGAATCCTTGGGATTTGCAAGTGCTGAATAGGTCTTTTTCAGTTCCTGTGTCATTTCTTCCAAATCCGCAGGTTGTCCGCAAAGCAACCCGAGCGCGGAAAGCTTGGTCGGAAGTGCGGACTTGATTGCCGCCTGCGCCGTGCGCACAGAGCCTTCAGCTTTCAAATAAGTGCCGCCCTGTGCTGTAAACGGTGCGGTGAATATCTGGGCACTGACATTTTGCGCTTCGGCGTGAGAAAGTGCAACGGTGTATGCAGGCGCAAAACCGGCGGGCAGTTTACAGTCAACCAAAACGACCGCTTTTTCGCCGCGGTAATCTTTGACGGACGGGATTTCTAAAAGCTTGACGCCCGCAAAAGCGGCAGATTTTTCAGTGACATCTGCGTAAACGGATTTGAAATACGCTTTGGCAAACGCCATTTCCTCCAAAGACGCCGTCGGACCGAACACGACCGCTGCGCTGTCGCCGAACTCGGAAAGCTTTGCGCGAATTGCGGCAAGTTTCTCATCAGAAATCGGCTGTTTTTCTTCGGCAGCTTCAAAAATACCGAAGCGACCGGCTTTGCAAAGAAGTCCTTTTTCGCCCTCAGGCAGCACGCGCGTAACGGCCTTGCCGATAAAGCGAACATCGGTTTTGCAAAGTGCCGCACAGCCGGTGCAGACAGACCGCACGCTGTTTTCGGGAAGCGTGAGACGCTTTCTAACCGGTTGTTTTTCACGAAGTGCGCCGGTCGGGCAGACGGTGACGCACTGGCCGCAGAACATACAACTGCTTTCTTCCAGCGGCAAAGAGAACTCGGGGCTGACGATGGTGTCAAAGCCGCGCCCGATAAGTCCCAAATTGGTTTTACCCATCGCTTCTTCGCAAACGCGCACGCACAGTCCGCAGAGAATACATTTATCGGTGTTGCGGGAAATCAGCGAATTGACATCTTCTTCGTTTCTGTGATGCTTTTCGCCGTCGAAGCGTTCGGGTTTAACATCATACTGGTTGGCGTATTCAATCAGTTTGCATTCATAATAGTCATGGCAGCCGCATTCAAGGCAACGCATGGCTTCCTTTTGGGCAACCTCTTCGGAGAAGCCGAGCGCAACCTCACCGAAGTCATGCTTTCTCTCTTCTGCCGGGCGCTGCGGCATTTTGGCGCGCGGCGCTTTCGGGAATTTCGAGAAAAATTCCACGGGCAGTTCGCGTTCCACATAAAACGGCTTTTTATAGCGTGCCGCTTCGCCGGCAAGGTAACGATCCACAATCACAGCCGCTTTCTGTGCTTCACCAATCGCCGCAATCGCGATAGAAGCGCCCTTGTTGGTCATATCGCCCACAGCGAACACGCCGTCCAACGAAGTACGGAAAGTCTCCTCATCGGCGGCAACGGTATGACGCGCCGTTGTTTCCACACTTTCAAAGCCGGTCAGGTCCGGGTGCTGGCCGATTGCCATAATCACGGTATCCAAAAGCAGGGTTTCGGTCTCGCCCTCAATCGGTTCGGGACGGCGGCGGCCGCTTGCATCCGGCGCACCGAGGCGCATTTTCTGAAGCACCGCGCGCACCTTGCCGTTTTCTTCTGTAAATTCAATCGGCGAAGTTAAGAAGCGATACTGCACGCCCTCTTCCTCAGACTCGACAATTTCAACTTCTTCAGCGGGCATTTCGTCGCGTGTGCGTCGATAGATGACCGACACATTTTCTGCGCCCAAACGAACTGCAGTACGGCAGGCATCCATGGCGGTGTTGCCGCCGCCTACAACGGCAACGGCATTGCCGATTGCAGGCGCTTTTCCGAGTGCAACCGCACGCAGGAAATTAATGCCGCCCAAAACTCCGGGGATATCTTCACCCGGCACACGCATTTTGCTGCTGCTCCATGCGCCTGCGGCAAGCACGACTGCGTCATAGTCTTTCCGCAAATCTTCAAGTGTTTTATCTTTACCGATTTTCACATTGTTGCAAAGCTTTACGCCGATAGCTGCAATCTGCTCAATTTCGCGGTCTAAAATGGCTTTCGGCAGACGATATTCGGGAATACCGTAGCGAAGCATACCGCCCATTTTCGGCATAGCATCAAACACGGTAACGCTGTGCCCCTGACGGCGCAGGAAATAGGCCACGGTAAGTCCGCCGGGACCGCCGCCTACAACGGCAACGGTCTTGCCGGTATCCGGCTCAACAGGCGGCACATAAGGGGTCACGCTCGCCATATCCATATCGGCTGCAAAGCCCTTGAGCGCGGCAATGGAAACCGGCTCGTCAACAAACTGGCGGCGGCATTTGGATTCGCACGGATGCGGGCAAACACGCCCGATAGACGCAGGAATCGGAATTTTTTCTTTAATCACGCGTGTGGCTTCGTTGTATTCGCCGTTGGCAATCAAAGCGACATAGCCCTGGCAGTCGGTATGTGCCGGGCACGCTTTGGTGCAGGGTGCTTTGCAGTCGCCGTCATGGTCGGACAGCAAAAGCTCGAGCGCCACTTTACGCGCGCGGACAACACGCTCGGTGTCGGTGTGGACGACCATGCCGTCCGTCGCCTTGGTCGAGCAGGCACGCAGAAGCTTCGGCGTACCCTCGACTTCCACCACGCAAAGCCCGCAGGCGCCGTACAGCTCGACGCGGCCGTCATAGCAGAGATTCGGGATTTTCAGCCCGTTCTCGGTTGCCGCGACAAGGAGCGTTGTCCCCTCCTCCACAGCAAGGTTATGCCCATCTATAGTAATATGAATCAAGCTCATTAGTGCACCTCCACTGCGCCGAAGTTGCAGTTTTCCGCACATTTGCCGCATTTGATGCAAACGGACGGGTCAATGCTGTGCACCGCTTTGACGCTGCCGGAAATTGCGTGTACCGGGCAGTTGCGCGCGCATTTGGTGCAGCCGACGCATTTTTCAGGATTGATAGAATAGGTAATCAGCGCCGTGCATTCCCCTGCCGGACACTGTTTTTCGTTAATGTGGGCTTCAAACTCATCACGGAAATAGCGAAGGGTTGTAAGCACCGGGTTGGGCGCTGTTTGACCGAGTCCGCAAAGCGCACCGTCTTTGACAGAATAGCAAAGCTCTTCCAAAAGCTCAATATCGCCGGATTTCCCCTCACCCTCTACAATGCGGGTGAGCACCTCGAGCATACGCTTTGTGCCAAGGCGGCAGTGAACGCATTTGCCGCAGGACTCTTTTGCGGTGAAATCCAAAAAGAACTTCGCCATGCCGACCATGCAGGTGCCCTCGTCCATAACGACCATACCGCCGGAGCCCATAATCGCGCCTGTCGCGCCGAGCGCTTTATAGTCAATGACGGTATCGAGCAAATCTGCCGGGATACAACCGCCGGACGGACCGCCCATCTGAACGGCTTTAAATGCTTTGCCGTCACGGATACCACCGCCGATATCAAAAATGACATCGCGCAGGGTTTTGCCCATCGGGATTTCGACAAGCCCGCCACGGCGCACCTTACCGGTCAGCGCAAACACCTTGGTGCCCTTGCTGCCTTCGGTGCCCATTGCGGCAAACGCCGCACCGCCGTTATTCAAAATCCATGCCACATTGGCAAAGGTTTCAACATTGTTGATATTAGAAGGCTTGTGCCAATAGCCTGCCTGCGCGGGGAACGGGGGTTTTAAGCGCGGCATGCCGCGGCTGCCCTCTAACGATTCAATCAGCGCGGTTTCCTCGCCGCAGACAAACGCGCCTGCGCCCGCCTTAATCCGCATTTTGCAGGAAAAGCTGCTGCCGAATATGTTTTCGCCAAGATAGCCTTTTTCTTCAGCCTGTTTGATTGCCTTTTCCAAGCGTTTAATCGCAAGCGGATATTCCGCGCGGACATAAACCACGGCTTCTTTCGCGCCTATGGCATAAGCGCCGATGAGCATGCCCTCGATAAGAGAATGCGGGTCGCCCTCAATAACGGCACGGTCCATAAACGCGCCGGGGTCGCCCTCGTCCGCGTTACAAATCAAATATTTTTCCTCGCCCTCGGAAGCGCGCGCCGCATTCCATTTGAACCAAGTCGGGAAACCTGCGCCGCCTCGACCGGCAAGACCGGATATTTTGATTTCTTCAATCACCTGTTCGGGCGTCATCTGAGAAAGCGCCTTACGAATGGCTTTATAGCCGTCGGTATTTTCGTAATCGTCGATTTCTTCCGGATTGATTACACCGCAATGGCGAAGCGCAATGCGGGTCTGTTTTTCTAAAAACTGGGCGTCTTCGTCGGAAATGACAAGGTCGCGCACCGCCGAAAGGTCGTCACTGACCGCCGCTTTTACAATCGCTTCGGCGTCCTGTGCTTTCACGCGGACCAGTCTTGTGAGATTGTTTTGGTCATCATACAAATCGACAATCGGCTCTAAAAAGCACATGCCGTTACAGCCGGTAATGGTCAACTGCACATCGTTTTTTCCGGCAAGTTCGGTTTGCAATGCGTCATACACTTTCTGCGCACCGGCTGCAATACCGCAGCTCCCTGCGCCGACAACAATTTTTGCCATATTACTTATCCTCCTTTGCCGCCTCGGCGAGCTGCGCGAGGATCTCTTTGGTCTTTTGGGGCGTGAGTCTGCCGTAAGTTTCGTCGTTAATCATCATCACAGGCGAAAGGCTGCAGCAGCCAAGGCACGCCACATTTTTCAGCGTAAACAGCCCGTCAGGCGTGGTTTCACCGTCTTTGATACCGAGCGTTTCGTTGATGGTTTTTTCAATCAAATCCGAACCGTTTACATGGCACGCCGTGCCCTTGCAGAGCATAATCAGATATTTGCCGACCGGCTGCAGGCGAAACTGCGTGTAAAAGGTAGCCACGCCCATGATTTTCGCCGGTTTTACGCCGGTGCGGTCTGAAATCAGCCGGATGACATCCATCGGCAGATAGCCGTAAATGTCCTGTGCTTTCTGCAAAATCGTGATGAGACTGCCTTTCACATCGGCATAAGTGTCGAGCACTTCGTCCATCAGCGACAAATCGCTGTGTACACAGCTGCAGTTACATTCCATAAATCTTTCCTCCTAAACCGTAAAAAGCACATACATTTCAAAGAAAAGTATACGCATACTATGATAATATATTGAAAGTAAAAATGCAATTTCAAAATATTGTATAAATGACAGAAATTTGTGAATTTTCTCGACACAATTCAATGGTTGTTGTATAATATTTGCAAAATTTCTGCCCGAAGAGGATGATAAAATGCCCGTCTTTTTGACCGAACTGCACGCCCACACCGCCGAAACCAGCCGCTGCGCACACAACAGTGCCAAAACGCTTGTGGACGCCTACCTTGCAAAAGGATTTCGAACCGTGGTCATCACCGACCATTTAAGTGAAAGCACCTTCGAGGCGAAAGACGCGCTGGACGCACCATGGAACGAAAAGGTCGATATTTTCTTAAAAGGCTACCGCGCCGCAAAAGCCTATGCCGGTGACCGGCTCCATATTCTTTTAGGCATGGAGCTTCGCTTTGCCGCAAAGGGCAATATCAACGACTATTTGGTCTATGGGGTGACGGAAGATTTTTTGCGCAATAACGGCGACCTTTTAAAAATGCGGCTGGCGTCTTTTTCAAGACTTGCGCACAAAAACGGACTTTTGATTTTTCAGGCGCACCCGTTTCGCAATGATATGAAAATTGTTAATCCCGATTTTTTGGATGGCGTGGAAGTGTTTAACGGCTGTGTGCGGCACGACTCGCGCAACGAAATTGCGCTCCATTGGGCACAGCTGCACGGTCTTTTGGGCACCTCGGGTTCTGATTATCACCAGACCGGAGACGAGGGGCGCGGCGGCATTCAGACGCAGGTGCCGATACAAAGCAGCAACGACCTGCTTTCGGTATTAAAAGACGGTAGTTTCACAAGAATAGAAACCAAGTAAACCACAAAAAAACAGGCAGCACACGAAGTGCTGCCTGTTTTATAATTTACGCTTATTTTCTGCCGTTAAAGATGTCAAGCACATCAATATAGCCGTCGTCCGGGTCAAAGCCGGTGCTGGTGCTGGAGATGTCATCCAGCGGCTTGTCGGCATCCAGCGAGAAAGAGCTGCTCGGCTTTTTGGGCATACCGTTTTCGTCGCTGCCGAAGCCGGTTGCGATAACGGTAACGGTGATGCTGTCTTCCATCTCCGGCTTCAAATCCACACCGAAAATGATGTTTGCCTCTTCGTCAGCTGCCGCACGGACAATGCCTGCTGCGGTATCGATATCGTCAAGGTCAATATCTTCAGACGCGGTGATGCTGATGATAATACCCTTTGCACCGTCAATGGTGGATTCAAGCAGCGGGCTGGAAATTGCCTTTTTCGCCGCTTCTTCTGCCTTTTCCTTGCCGGTCGCAGTACCAACGCCCATGTGCGCGTGGCCGGCGTCTTTCATAACGGCGGTTACATCGGCAAAGTCCAAATTGATGAGCGCGGGATGAATAATCAAATCGGAAATACTCTTTACACCGGAGCGCAGAACATCATCTGCAATTTCAAACGCATTGGCAAGGGTAATTTTCTGGTCGGAGACCTGTTTCAGGCGTTCATTCGGAATCACAACAAGAGAATCCACATGACCGGCAAGCTCGGCAATACCGGCTTCCGCCTGCTGCATACGCAGTTTGCCCTCAAAAGCAAACGGCTTCGTAACAATACCAACCGTCAAAATGCCTTTTTCTTTTGCGATTTCCGCAATGACAGGTGCCGCACCCGTGCCGGTGCCGCCGCCCATGCCCGCGGTGATAAAGACCATATGTGTATCATTGAGCGCATCGATGATTGCGTCGCGGCTCTCTTCCGCCGCCTTTTTACCAATTTCGGGTTTTGCGCCTGCGCCCTGGCCGTTCGTCAGTTTTTCACCGATTTGAATTTTCTGGGTCGCCTTTGAAAAAGCAAGGGTCTGTTTATCGGTATTCACGGCGATCATGTCGATACCCTTGAGGCCGGCCTGCACCATACGGTTCACTGCGTTTCCGCCGCCGCCGCCGACACCGATCACCTTGATTTTGGTTACTTCCTGAAAATCATTATCCAATTCGTAAGACATGGTTTGAACTTCCTCCTATGTAAATCTTCCTGCACACAACATTATTTTCGGGTCTAAAGACCTATTTTGGTTATTGTAGCATAGTTTTTTTTGAATTTCAACAGGTTTTTTCAAAAAGAAAAGGTGTTTTACCTGTCGTGGCAAGGGCTCTGTCTTTACAGGCGAAAAATCACGCTGCTGCCGCCGTTGTGGATTCGGGAGAAGTTGTTCCCGCATCCGTCTGTGAAGCTGATTGGCTTGCAGGTTCTGTAACAGGCACAGTCGTTTCTTCTTTTTGCCGCAAATAGGCTTTTTTATCAATCGTAAAATCTATTGTGCCTTCAAACTCCGGGTCGCTTTCATCGTTTCTGGAAAGGGTCGCTTTAATAAAAGCGGCTTTATCCGGAATACTGCTGACGGCACCGAGTTCCAGCGTTATTCTGCCCTGATAAACGGCTTTTATGTTTAAATGGTCGCGCACATCCAGCTCTGTCAAGCCGGTGATGCCCGCCTCTTGAAGCGCCTGAAAAGCCGCTGTCATATCTTCAAATTCTTCTTCTGAGGAAAACGCCACAGTCTCGCCCGGCATGGCGGAAACCACTTCGGATGCCTGCACAATAACAACGCCGTCATTGACGGCTAAAACCCCATCTTCCAGTACTTTTCCGGAAGCGTTGAGCAGTGTAAAGGAATCGCCGTTGTCAAGTGCGGCAACCGCCTTTGCAGCCGTAATTTGAATTGTAACCGCGCCGGAAAGGCTTGTTGAAATATCTGCCGTTTCCACATAGGGCAGTGTTTTTTCAATCAAAGCTGAAATCTCTTTTTTCTTGAGCAAAAATAGATTTTCGCCGTTGTGAATGCCGGACACTTCAATAACCTGCTGCGCGTTATACACTTCATCGCCGGTAACGGTTACTGACGAAATCTTAAAAAACACCGTAAGTGACAAAACAATGCCGACGGTAAGCAAAATGACGGTAAGCAAAACGCCGAGGAAGATATTGCGGCGTCTTCTTTTTCGCCGCGCACGCTGGGCGCGAAGGCGGCGCCGTTCATCATTGGAAAGCGGTTCCCTATTGCTCGGCTGGCGCCCTTTATTCTGCGGCGCCGGACTGCGGCGTGCCGCTGAGCCGGTCGCCGGGCGCGAAGCTGTTCGCCCTGTCCGCTGCCGGTTGTTCTGTTGTGAATTCCTTTGCTGTTCCATGTTCCTGAATCCTTTTCACATCCGCCCCAAGCGCGCACAAAACGGCCTCGGGCGTTTCATAACCTCTGTCTATATGTTCAAGCCCCGTGATCACGGTTTCCCCGCGCGCCGCAAGGCCTGCAAGTATCAAAGCAAATCCGCCCCGCAAATCCGGTGCAACAACGGAGGCGCCTGTCAAATACGGCACACCCTCAATAACCTCCATGCGCCCTTCCACACTGATTTTTGCGCCGAAGCGAACCAGTTCCGCGGCATGCTTATAGCGGCTTTCAAAAATATTTTCAACGATAACAGAAGTGCCGTCTGCTACCGTCAGCATAGCGGTAAGCGGCGCCTGCACATCGGTCGGAAAGCCCGGATAGGGCATGGTACGCGTCATTTTAACGCGGTGCAGCCGCGGCGGTGCGCTCAAACACACCCAACGCCCGCTGGCGGTAATGTCACAGCCGGCTTCTTTTAACACCGGCAACAACGCGCCGATGTGCGCCGGGACAATGTCGCGCACACAAATTTTGCCCTGCGTTACCGCACCGGCGAGTAAATAAGTGGAAGCGGCAATGCGGTCGGGAATGACGGTATGGCAGGTGCCGGCAAGGCGCTCCACACCGTCAATAATAACCGTGCTGTCCCCTGCCCCGTGAATGCGCGCCCCGCTACCGTTCAGAAAATCAGCCAAGTCGCTGATTTCCGGCTCGCGCGCCGCATTGGTAATGATTGTGCGCCCTTTCGCAGTTGCGGCGGCAATCATAATATTTTCCGTAGCACCCACACTCGGAAACGCTAAGGTGATGCGCGCCCCTGCAAGACCGTTCGGCGCATGAAAATCCAGTTTTCCGGCATCTTCCTCTAAAACCGCGCCCAGCTGCTCCATAGCGGAAATGTGCAAATCAATAGGACGAAGCCCGATTTCGCACCCGCCGGGTGCAGAAAGCTTCGCGCGTCCTGCGCGGCCGAGAATTGCACCGAGAAACACAACAGAAGAGCGCATTTCCCGCATCAATTCGTCGGGGACTTCCCAGTTATTCATAGCGGTTGCATCTACGGTAACGGTATGCCCGCTGCGCGAGACCCGGCAGCCGAGATGCGTTAAAATGTGAATGGCTGCGTCAATGTCGGTAAGCCTTGGACAATTATGTATTTCCGAAACCCCGTTGACAAGCGCGGCAGCCGCCAAAATGGGAAGCGCGCTATTTTTTGACCCGTGCACTTCAATTTCACCGTTCAGCCGTTTTTGCCCGTTTATAATCAATTTTTCCAAAATCAGCACCCCTTACAGTCAAAGCCAAAGGAAAACCCTCTGCGCTTCATACTATGCAGAATGCCTGTAAACGGTTAAAAGGTGTTATTTTGCCAAAGAAATGATTTTGTCGCAAATGACCTTGGCTGAATCCAAAACCGCCATTTTCCGCGCGTTTTCGCCAATCGCCTTTAAAAGCGCACGGTCGCCTTTCAGCTCGTCGATAACAGAAAGCAGCGCATCTACGGTCAAATCTTTTTCCTCAATGATTCGCGCGGCGTTGTTGTTAACCAGCGCCATAGCATTGTGATATTGGTGATTTTCTGCAACATTGGGCGACGGAATCAGCACGGACGCTTTACCGGTTGCTTCAATTTCAGAAAGCGACGACGCCCCTGCACGGCCGATAACCAAATCCGCCGCAGCAAGGCAAGTGTCCATATCGTCTATGTATTCGCGAATCACGACATTTTTTTCATTCTCTAAATGAACGCCCTGCTTTTCGAGTGCATCGGGTACCCACTTACCGTATTTGCCGGTTGCATGCATAAAGAACAAATCTTTCTGTGCACAGCGGGCAGCGATAACACCAGCCATTGCTTCATTGACGGCCTTCGCGCCGAGGCTGCCGCCCATAGAAAGAATCATCATGGAGTGCTCAGGCACACCGATTTTCGCGCGTGCAAAATCCCGGTCAGCTTCTACGATTTCACGGCGCACGGGAAGCCCCGTGACAATCGGCTCGTTTTTGCAGCTCAAATGCTCCGCTGCGGCAGGCACCGTGAGCATGACAGCGTCCGCCACTTTCGCAAGCGCCTTGTTGGTCACGCCGGGATAAGCGTTTTGCTCATGGATGGCGGTGCGAATGCCCATTTTTGCCGCAGTACGCACAACGGGACCGCTGACATAACCGCCGAAGCCTACAACGACATCGGGCGAAAACTCTGCAAGAATGCGCTTCACTGCCGAAGAAGACTTTAAAAGCAAGCGCACGGTCTTTATGTTTTTTACGATATTTTTCGGGGTCAGCTTGCGCTGAAAGCCGGCAATTTCGATGGTTTTAAAATCAAATCCGGCAGCGGGTACAAGCCGCGATTCCATATGGTCCGCCGTACCGATAAATAAAATCTCCGCGTCCGGTTCACGCCGGCGCAGTTCTCCGGCTGCGGCAAGCGCAGGATTGATATGTCCGCCGGTTCCACCGGCTGCAAAAACAACTTTCATAGGATTCCTTTCCTTTTTCAGCTTAGTTTTTGTCAAGTCTTGAATATCTTGAAACAGAGAGCACCACACCCATTTCGAACAGCAACATCATAAGCGAAGTGCCGCCGTAACTGAAAAACGGCAGGCTGATGCCGGTGTTCGGAAGCGCATCGGTCACAACCGCGATATTTAAAGCGGTTTGCAGACCGACTTGAAAAACAATGCCCATGGAAAGCAGCGCGCCGAAACGGTCTTTGGCACGCAGGCCAATGGCGATGCCCCGAAGCAACAACAGTACATACAAAATAATGATGCCGATGGCGCGTAAGAGACCGAGTTCCTCGCAAACGATTGCAAAAATAAAGTCGTTCTGCGGTTCAGACACATACAGGTGCTTTTGCTTGGAATTGCCAAGCCCCGTACCGAACAGCCCGCCGGAGCCTATGGCATACAGCGAGTTGTTGGTCTGCCAGCGTGCACCGCGCGGCTCATAGGATTTGTCGAGCCACGCCGTAATGCGTTCACCGGCGTATTTTTCCAGCAAATCGGGATTTAATACAAAGAAAACCAACGCTACAACTGCCAACACGCCGATAAGCACAAACCAATGCCGTTTGATTTCGCCAAGATACATCATTACGACGCCGATTGCCAAAATAAGCAATGTGCCGGACAGGTGGTTTTCAAGATAAACAAGCCCTGCAGTTACAACAATGACAAACGCATAAAAGCAGAGCATGACAAAGGATTCATAAACCACGATTTTGCCGCCGGACAGTTCTTTCACCGTCCGCGCAAATTTGGACGGGCTTAACTGTTTGCCGACAATCTTTTTATGGTTTTTATCCATGCTCCAGGCGCAAAACAAAATAATAGCTAATTTTGCGATTTCGGAGGGCTGGAATGTGAAAATTTTCAAGTCAATCCAGCGGTGGAAACCGCCCTGCGTTGCGGGCAGGAACAAAACCAGCACCAGCAAAAACCAGGAAACAGCAATTGCCGGAATGGCAAACAGCTTAAAATAATCATAACGCACCTTGGAAACCAGCAGCATGGCGACCACGCCGACCAATGCAAAGATGAGCTGCCGTTTAAAGTAATAGGTGCTGTCGCCGTCCTCGTTATAATAGGCATAGGTATAGCTTGCAGAGAAAAGCATGACAAGCCCGATGGTTAAAATGGTGATGACCAGCAGCAAAAAAGGAATATCAATCTTGCCAAGCGCCCAGAAATCATTTCGTTTTTTGGCGGGCGCTTTTTTGCGCTGCACAGCGGTATTTGTCAAAGCGCTTTCCTCCTTTCAGGAAAATCTGAGTTTCTTGTTATAGGATTACCGGATTACGCCGTAATAAAACAATGCAATGCCGACGGCGCAGCCCAAAAGATTTACAAGTGAAAATACGACCACGATTTTCTTTTCTTTCCAGCCGCACATTTCAAAATGGTGATGAATCGGCGCCATTTTGAAAATGCGTTTGCCGTGGGTCGCTTTGAAATAACCAATCTGCAAAACATCAGACAGCATTTCAATCACATAAATGATGCCGAAGCACAAAATAATCAGCGGGCAGTCAATCGCATAGGCAAGCGCAACAACCATGCCGCCTAAAAACATCGAGCCGGTATCGCCCATCATGACTTTGGAGGGGTTCCAGTTCCAAATGAGATAGCCGAGACAACCGCCAAGCAGTGCGCCTGCCAAAATGCTGACGCCGAAAAGCCCTTTTAAGCACGCGGCAATTAAAAATGCGATTGCCGCAACAGAAGTGACAGAACCGCAAAGCCCGTCGACACCGTCGGTAAAGTTAACGGCGTTTACGGTGGCGTAAATGACCGCCATGCCGAACAGCCAGAAGAACCAGCCAAGGTCCACATTGCCGACAAACGGAATGGACATATAGGTGTTGCCGGACATATACAGTGAGCCGAGATACGCCAGCATCAAAAGGATTTGCGCAACAGATTTCTGCGTAATCGTAAGCCCGAGGTTGCGCTTTTTGACGACTTTAATATAGTCGTCCGCAAAACCGATGATGCCGAAGCCCAGCGCCATAATGATACCGCTTAAAAGCTTCACTTTAATCGATTCCGGAATAAACGAGCCGCTCGAGAACAGGTTGCCGCCAAGCAGATAATCCCCTAAAATGACGGCGGCAAACGATACAATCGTGCTGATGATGAACATAAAGCCGCCCATGACCGGCGTGCCCTGTTTCGACTTGTGCCACGCCGGGCCAATGTCGAGAATGGTTTGACCGAAGTGCAGCTTCCGAAGGAACGGAATCAGCACAAAGCCCAACAAGAAAGAAATTAAAAAGCTTAAACCGATTGCAAGAAGGATTGCTGCCACAGTATTCATTTCACATTCCACTCCTCATAGAGTTTTTCTATGACTTCCTCCAAATGCATGGAGTGACTCGCCTTAAACAAAACGGCGTCGCCGTCTTGCAAAGTTTCTAACAGTGCTTGTAAGAGCGCTTCGTGGGTGTCAAAGCAACGAGACTGTACGGCGTCCCCTGCCCCCGCGGCAATCTGTTTTGCCGCTTCGCCGAAGCAGTAAAGCAAATCAATTTTTTGCGCTGCCGCAAATTCGCCGACGGCTTTGTGTGCTTCATTGGTGAAGCTGCCAAGTTCCAGCATATCGCCGAGCACGGCGATTTTCCGTTTGGCGGGCAGAGACGAGAGCACCTGTAAAGCTGCCCTTTGCGAATCAGGACTTGCGTTATAGCAGTCCTCCATGACGGTAACACCATGCACCTTGCGGATGCGCTGGCGCATGCCGGAAGGGGTGTAAGCCGAAAGCCCCACAGCGATTTGCTCAGGCGTTATTTCGAAAAGAAGACCCACGCAAAACGCCGCGAGAGCGTCATAAACATTATGTCTGCCCACCGTCGGCAAAACGACCTCTTGCGTCTTACCGCTGAAATGCACTGTAAACACAGTTTCGCCGTTTTCTTCCCGGATATTGTCTGCATAAACATCGGCATTCTGATTATCGATGCCGAAATACACAATCCGAAATTTTGGATTTTCATAGGCGCGCAGTTTGTCATCGTCGCCGTTTATTACAAGCGGTGCGCCCGCAGGCATTCCCTCAAGGATTTCTGTTTTCGCTTTTAAAATGCCGTCGCGCGAGCCTAGAAATTCAATGTGGGACATACCGATGTTGGTGATGATGCCGACATCGGGACGGGCGGCTTTTGTCATGCGGGAAATTTCGCCGAAGTCGCTCATACCCATTTCAATGACCGCCGCTTCGGTATCATCTTGAAGGCGGAACAAGGTTTTCGGCATACCGATTTCATTATTGAGGTTGCCCTCGGTCTTAATGGTGTTGTAGCGTGTGGACAAAACCGCCCAGGTCATTTCCTTGGTCGTGGTTTTGCCGACCGAGCCCGTCAGCCCCACCACACGCAAGCCTTGCAAGCGGCTGCGGTAAAGCCCGGCAATGTCTAAAAGCGCCTGACGGCAGCTTTTGACCAAAACATAGGGTGTTTCCACGCCCGGGTCGCGCTCGCAGATGACGGCGCACGCACCGTTTTTCACCGCGCCGGCACAAAAATCGT
>CASFBL010000004.1 GCA_949292775.1 uncultured Eubacteriales bacterium | reverse complement strand
CTTGTCGGCTTGCCGCTTTTCTCATCCAGCCACACCTGCCTTGACGGCGCTTTATGCGGTTTTTCGATGACCGACAAGCCGTGTTCCCGGCAGATCCGGTCGGACACCTCACGGAGTCTTCGCTGCTCTGATTTGGAATAGTTGTATTTCCTGCCGTCTAAAAAGGAAACCGAATTGAAGCAGAAATGATTGTGCAGATGGTCTTTATCAAGGTGGGTAGTGACGATGATCTGAAATCGATCACCCCACATTTCCTTTGCGGTCTGCAAGCCGATTTCATGCGCCTGTTCGGGTGTAACTTCGCCGGGTTTAAAACTTTGGTAACCGTGCCAGGCGATATATCCGTTTTCTTTGCCGTACTGCCTTTTCGTTAAAATCATCTGCTGTAAGGCGATCTCTTTGAGGCAGTTGACGGCGGAAACATACTCGCCCTGTTCAGTCGCTTCAGGGCGGCTGACATAGGAAAACACATTCCATAATGGCTGTAAATTGGAATTCTCTGATCTTGTTTTTTCTGGATTTTCCACATAGGCAATCAGGTCTTTCAGCCTGCCCTCGATATGCCATAAACTTGTAGTAGCCACGTCGCATCACACTCCATTCATCGCTTCCGCCGCAAGCGCCGAAAGCTCACCATTCCGTGGATGCTCCTTTTCCCCGCAAAGCCTGCTTTGCGGGGTTCCCGTTTTTGCCTCCTGTAAATCGAGTATTAAGCACTCGATTTCTTTGCAGATTTCCAAAGCGGACGGCTCAAATTTTGCACAGCTTTTGAAATTGTTGTGGACTGCGTAGAGTGCTTCAAGCACTCCCCAAAATTCTTTTTTGGGTTGTGGCTTGGGCGTTTTGCCTTTGCAAAGCTGGCGGATCAATGCCGATTGAGACAGCCCGCACGCTGCTGCACAGCGCTTCAGTTTTTCGCTTTCTTCTTCGGATAAGCGTACCTTGATACGCACTTTTTTATCGTTTCCCTTATTCAAAAATATCATCTCCATTCTTGGGTTTTAGCTTCTTGAGCAGGGTCATAGGGCGGCGTCTCGCCTGCCGGCTCGGTCGGTGCTTCTGAACACAAGTGTTCAGAGGTCTCCACCGGAGACCCGCACCCTTGAGTTAGTCCACACGCCTTCAGGCTGTGGATTGGGATTGTGGGGCCACAATCCGATGCTCGTTATCCCTGTGGACACACTGTCTCTCCTATTTTTGCCGGTCTGCCTGAATGTCGTTTTTCTATCCCTGCCCCGGAGTCTCACCGCAGCGTCGTTTCGCTCTCTCTGCTCACGCAAAGGGTCTTGGCAAAATCATATCCCATCCAGCCGGTCATTCCGTTGTAACCGGCTTTCGGGCAACAAAAAAGCCGGCACACAAATGCGTACCGACTTTCCGCAAAAGGGTAGACCTATCCCTTGCGGTGGTGGCTTCACATTCATGTAACCGGCTTTGAAATTCAAAGTCGAAACTGTCCTTTACACTTTTCCGACTGCCGACAGTTCAGGGCAGTTCAGAAGCGGCGGTACTTTCTCTTAGCGTACCACAGGCGTTGTCCGGCTGAAAGCCGTCTTCTCACTCTAATGTGAAGAATGTTATTCAGTTGTCGCTCTCAAATGAGAACATTTGTATTATATCAGAAACTCCGACGGAAAGCAAGTTGTTTGCAAGTGAGATTTTAATGTGTATCTCAAGCGGTTGTAAATCCTCTATTTGCTTATAAGTTCCTCACTTTAATCAAACTGTGCTTTCCAGTTTTCATTGTAATATGCGTCAAAGCACAGTTGGATTTGTTCTGCTGTAGTCTTTTCCGTTGCAAGATTGTCCGGCAGTTTGTCCCGGTCAAAATATCCGGTTTCCGTTGTTTCGATATTTTCAGCGAAAGAGCCGCCGGTTTTCCGACACGAAACAAATATCTTGATAACGCCGTAAGCGTAATTTCGCACATTGTGCAGTCGCCAGTCCTGAACGGCAATCAGCTTATCGGCTGTCACATCCAGGCCGGTTTCTTCTTTAACTTCCTTTATCACATTGGAAGCTACCGACTGATCCACATCGCACCAGCCGCCGGGGAGCGACCATGTGCCGTTGTTTTCATGCACGAGCAGAATTTTTCCGTCCTGAAAAACCGCCGCCCTTGTGTCGATTTTCGGCGTTTGATAGCCGCTTTCATTACAAAACAGGTCTTTTACCGTATCCATGGGCGTGTCGGAAAGCCGGCTCATCATTTCTGCGGAAATTTCCCGGATACGGGTGTAGCGTTCCCGGTCAAATTTGTCCTTTCCGTATGTTAATCCCGCTTGGGCAAGGCTTTGCAGTTCGATTGCCCATTGAAGCCACTTGTTATTCTCCATAAGATTTACCTCACCTGATACTCCTGCGTGACCTCGCAGTCAAAAGACCGGATGACTTTGCACGGATTTCCGACTGCAACGCAATTTGCGGGTATAGAACGTGTCACAACACTACCCGCACCAATCACGCTGTTTTCGCCTATCGTTACACCGGCCAGCAGAATGCAACCTCCGCCAATCCAAACATTATCTTTGATTTCAACAGGGCGGGCATATGTCCGAAAAAAGACCGTTTCCGAATCTTCCCGATTTGCAATCAACCTTTCCTGCGGCAAGACGGGATGCGCTGAAGTGTAAATTTGGACATTGGACGCAATCAATACACGGCTGCCGATCCGAATCGGTTTATTATCCACAAATGTGCAATTCATGTTGATGATAACATCATCGCCCAAAAAGATGTTCTTCCCGTAATCGCAGTGAAACGGCGTATCGATCACGACATTTTTTCCAATGCCGCCGAACAACTCGCTTAAAATCCGATTCCTTTTCTGCCTGTCATGGTAGTCGGTTAAATAATACGCTCTTGTCAGCTCTCTTGCCCGGGCAATGACGGACAGCGTTTCAGGGGCGTCTGTTTCTAAAAAATCTTCCGATGTATAATACATATTCCATCCTCCGGCACTTTTCTTTATCTATCATAATAAAGACAGCGCCGCTTTTTTTCTGTATTATTTCGGACAATTTATAGGATTATCCTGCCATTTTTTGCGGTACTGCACAGGTGTACAGTTCATGCAGTCCTTAAAAATCCTGCAAAAATAGCTGCTGTCGCCCAAACCGCAGGCATATCCGATATCGGCAATCGATTTCTGACTGTTCGCAAGCAGCCTGCACGCTTCCTGCAATCGGCAGCTGCGAATATAGTCCGTCGGTGTAGTGTGCAGATAGTTCCGAAAAAGCCGAAAGCATCCCCGTTCGCTTAAATATGCTGCGCCCGCAAGATCGGAAATCGAGATTTTTTCTGCGTAATGTTCATGAATATAAATCATCATCATTTTAAGCCGCTCATCGTTTTTGTCCTGCGAGCCGGCTTTCTGTATTTGTTCGGAAAGCAAATCAAAAAGTAATAGCCATATTTGTGACAAGGCTTCCCGTATTTTTATTTCGCAGCCAATCTCCCTATCCGATATTTCAAAAGCATTGCGAATCAAACGCAGGATTTGGGCGTGCCGATCCTGCTCGGGGGAAAACGCAGCGATTTCAATTTGCGGCGCCGTAATAATCGGCATAACATATTTTGTTTCTATCCGGCTGCCGTGATGGCCGGAAATGAAATCCGGATCAAAAATATGAAGAAGCTGGATGGTTTTATCTCCATGAGCAGACATCGGTTTTGTCATGTGCAGGACATTTGAGTTTACAAATCCGCCCATACCCGCTGAAAACAGGAAGCGTTCTTTCGTTGTGCAATACTCTAACGCCCCGCTTTCCATATAGAAAAGCTCGATCGGCCTGTGCCAGTGCCAGGGTACAAGCCGCCCGTCGTATTCGTCAATTTGGGCACGGGTGGAAATATAGGGGAAATCCAGTGAAAACCCGGGTAATCGCTCTTCTTTGTTTGGAAGAAGTTCAATGCTTTTCATATTCTTCATTTCCGGATTCTCCTGCTTGAAACTGACATATTCATCGATCTTCCTCTGCTTTTTTTCCAAGGCGCATATACAGCAAGGGGTAGGGGTTTCCCTGTTCGTCCAGGTCTGTCCTTTTGTAAACCTGAAAGCCCATGTGTTCATAAAACCCTTTGGCCTGCGGGTTCTGCTCATTGACTGCCAGCCGTTTTACACCATAATTTTCAATCCCATATTGGATCAGGCGCTTTCCCAGTCTTTTTCCCCGTTCTTCCGGGGATATGAACAGCATTTCCAGCATACCGTCCTCAATTCCCATAAATGCCACGGGGTGGCCTGTCTCATCTTCTGCAATCATGAGATGGGCGATCCCATTCAATGCCTGCGGGACATATTCTTTGATACTCTTGATTTCATCGTCTGACAGGAATAGGTGGGTAGCCCTTACGGAGCTTTCCCACACCGCCAGCAGCCGTTCTATCAAGTCCGGTGTCCTGTTTGTTATTTCTACTATCCGCATATTTGCTCCTATATATTGAAAATCTATTGACACAATTTTATCATAGCTGCACGGCTAAAATCAACAAGCAGAATTTGAACTCCTTTATAATCAAAAATACTTGAATGCTTTTTTTCTTGAATTTGCCGTTTGTATATGTCGAAAATTAGAGACTGAAAAAGCTTGATTTTAAGCCGTCTTTTAAGTCTAAACTTTGAGGGGCAAGGTGTTTGTACCTTGCCCCTCGATTTTGCGTTTGAAAGCGTTACACGCTTTATTGTGCGGCTTTTATAGTGCCTTTGATTTATGCAAAAATCACTTCTGCATTCACGATTTCCGTTGCCTTTTCACGCAGCATATTCATCTTACCTACCCATTCCATCGGCTGCTCGGCTTTGAGCTTTTCTGTTATACCTTCACGCTCTGCCATCTGCTCCACCAGCCGAAAAAACAATTCTGCTGACTGCCGGTCAATATCCGCAAGATAGCTGTTCAGTCTGCCGCTTGTGAGCAGATTGGTGTAAAACACTTTCCTGTGCTGCCGGATATACCGCAAGTGCCGTTGCCCCCATATGCCTATGGTCTTATTTTCTTCGGCAGGTAAAGTGAGATTGGGCAAATAATAGTCACCATGCAGCGTGTAAGTGCCGCCCATTTGTTCAAACAATGATTTCATTGCAGTTTCCTCCAAATTCAGTTTTAGATTTTTCTGCAATATGCCGTACCGATTGTCTTTACCACTTGTTTTCAAAACATTCGTTACGGCACCTCATCATTCGCCGGACCGCTTTTTCTTTTTTATAGTGGTTATTTCTTCAGCTTGGCTTCCAAAAGAACCGGGTTGTGGTCAGCAGCATGGAATTCGAGATCCAATGTTTTAACGCTGACTTCTTCCACATTAGGCGAGAGAATGAACCCGTCAATCACATAATATTGTGTAAGGCTGCTGTCTGGGTCATAAGGCTGATTCAAAAGACGGCAGGTAGGTGACGAAGTATCATAGGAAAAACGCCAGCCGCCGTCTGGCAAGAACTCATCCCCAAGTGTGCCGGGCACCCAAGTTGTGGTGTCGAGTGTGGGATAAGCTTCTAAACCGCCCGGGAATGTTTGGTTAAAATCTCCGCCTGCGATGACATAGTTGCCTTTGTTGTATTCTTCTAATAAAACGGTAAACAACTCTTCTGTTTGCGCTGCTTTGCCTTCACCGTCGTCATAAGCTTCCAAGTGCAGGTTTACAATGACCAGTTCTTTATCGCTGCCTTCAATCGGTACACGGGTAACCAGCATACAGCGCTTCAAATTGGCTGTAGAAATCGGCCAGGAAAACGGACAGGGAAGGCTGATGCGCTCTGCGGAAGAAACGGTGTAGTCGGTGAGGGTCAAAATACCGGAATTGACTTTACCAATCGGCGGCAGGGGATAAGGTACAAATGGGCAGGAATAGTTGAGTGCATAAGCACCGGACATGCCGGTTTTTTGCATATAGGTTTCTACTTGGTTACAACTATAAGTACGGGAAGAGTTTTCATCCACTTCTTGCAGAATCTGGAAATCTGCGTCATACTTTTGAAGAACTGCTGCAATGTCGTCCATGTTTTCATGCATGCGCGTTTCGTCGGTGGATTTTACTTCTTTTCCGCCGTCCATAAAGAAATCGGCGTTGTCGCCAAGACCTGCGTAACCGGTGTTAAAGCTTAATACTGTAACAGAATCCCCGGAAAAAGATTTGTTTTGCACAGCATTTTGAACCGTAACGGTTTCTTTTTTCGCAGGCTTGTATTCTTCAATGCTCAGAAAAGCCAAAAGCCCTCCGAACAAAAGTACAACTACAAGCAGGATGATGCCAATCGCTTTGAGTGCTTTTTTCATGGGTTGTGCACGCTTCCTTTCAAAACATATTTCTTGCCGGTGTCAGAACCGATATAGCTTTAAGTATACATGTAAAAGAATTTTTTTCAACCTTTTTCATAAAAAATAAAGAAAATATTTAAATTAAATATATATAATAAACATATGAGAGTCACTGTGTGGAGATATCATCTATAAAAGACTTGATTTTCCAAGCATTTCGATATATGATTGCTATGCTTTTTGCACAATGATTGAAACAGAGGGAATGATATGGAAAAGAAACTCGATATACCGGCCTTATCTTATTTTTTGTCCGGCAATCCATTTGTCGGCAGCTGCCGAAAGAATTTTCGCTATCGGATTGCATACACAGACGACAAGCTTTGCAGTTGTGTGTGGACAGAGGATGTTTGCTTTGAACTTGCGCAGCCTGCCCACGAAGAAACCTTTCCGGCAACACCGGAGGGACTTATGGCTTGTGTGGATTGGCTTGCCCAGCTTGCCGGTGTGTAAGGCGGCTATATTGACAAAAAACGAAAAAAAGCGTAAAATAACTCCAACATGTTTTGCAGTTGCAAGCTGAAAACAGAATTATTTGGTTGCTTAAAACCATAATTTGAGGAATTTTATGAGGATTTTAAAAAAGTTTCAGAAAACCATTGTCATGCTTTTAAAGCTGACCTTGTTTGTTTTGCTGTTCGGCATCTTCTTTCTGATTTTTGGTAATCAGAACGCCTGGCTTTTAAGACCTTCGAGAACTGCCGCAATCACGATGCTTACCTTTGTTGTGCTCGGTGTAGCCATGATGTCTGTTTATGGCGGGTATAATATTGGCGGCTCCAAGAGTAAGCCGATCATCCACTCTATGACGCTTTCTACGCTGATTACGGATTTCATTACCCATTTGCAGCTTTGCATTATGAATACCAACGCTGCAAATAACCAAACCTTTAAATATGAAAATCCCGAGCTTCTGCTTTTGGTCATGCTTTTGCAGTTCGTGGTCATTGTATTTTTTGCCTATTTCGGAAATTATGTGTATTTTGCAATCAATTCTCCGGAAAAATGCTGTGTGATCACTTCTTCGAAATATTCTTTAAACAACATTGTTCCGAAAATCCGCAAGTATAAAAAGCAGTATAAAATCACCGATATGATTTTATATACCGATGACAGACTGTTTGACATTATTAACCGCTGTGATACGGTTTTCCTCTATGATGTGCCGATGTCAACCCGCACGATGCTTGTCGAGTATTGTTACGCAAAAAACAAAAATATTTATTATAACTTTGAAATGTGCGATGTTGTTTCGCTGCGTGGGCGCACTTCGATTTTAGATGATAAGCCGCTGGTCGATTCTCATGTGCAGGATTTAACCTTTGAGCAGACTATTGCCAAGCGCGCTATGGATTTGGTGATTTCTACCGTCGGGCTGATTGTGACAAGTCCCATTATGCTGGTATGTGCAATTGCCATTAAAGCGGAAGACGGCGGTAAGGTCTTTTTTAAGCAAAAGCGTGCGACCAAAGGCGGAGAGATATTTGAAGTTTATAAATTCCGCACCATGAAAGAGGCCGGTTCTGTCAATCGCTCCGTTACCTCTGATGATGACCGTATTACCAAGGTCGGCAAATATCTGCGTAAGTTCCGCATCGATGAGCTGCCGCAGATTATCAATATTTTCAAGGGTGAAATGAGTGTTGTCGGTCCGCGACCGGAAATGATTGAAAATGTGGACCAGTACACCAAGGCCTTGCCGGAATTCAGCTATCGTTTGCGCGTCAAAGCCGGTTTAACTGGGTTTGCGCAAATTGCCGGTAAATACAATACCTCGCCCAAAGACAAGCTGGTTATGGACTTGATGTATATTGAGAACTACAGCATTTGGCGGGATATCAAATTGATTTTCCAAACGCTTACGGTTTTCTTAAAAGCATCCGACAGTACCGAAGCGTTTAAGAATGGCGATGAATTCGACTTCTTCACATCGGATAAGAACGATGATGTTGCGCAGTACTTGTATAATGATTCAGCTGATGAATCAGATGTGGGCGAGTCTGACACAGACGAAAAAGCTGCAAACAAGACAGAAACACAAGAATAATATAAAAAAAGCCACCGGTTCGGTGGCTTTTTTAAAGGAGAAAATATGTTAGAAGCAGTTCATGTCGGTCTGCAATATGGCGGCCGCGTTCTTTTTGAAAATGTAGACTTGAAATTTACCAGCGGTAACTGTTACGGCCTTATCGGGGCAAACGGGGCAGGAAAATCCACCTTTATGAAGATTTTAGCCGGTGAGATTGAACCCAATAAAGGTGAAGTGCGTAAAGACCCGAAAGCGCGTATGTCCGTTTTGCGGCAGGACCATTTCGCTTTTGACGCTTACGATGTTATGCGAACGGTTCTGCTCGGCAACCCGCGTCTTTGCGAGATTATGGATGAAAAAGAAATCCTTTACGCGAAGGAAGAAATGACCGAAGAAGAGGGGATACGCCTTTGCGAGCTGGAGGAAGAGTTCAGCGAAATGGATGGCTGGAGCGCTGAAAGCGATGCCGAGATTTTATTAAATGGTCTTGGCGTACCCAATGATTTACACTATGCGCCTATGTCGGAGTTGACCGGCGAAAACAAGGTTAAGGTGCTTTTGGCACAAGCGTTGTTTGGAAATCCGGATATTTTGCTGATGGATGAGCCGACCAACCACCTGGATTTGGATGCCATTGCGTGGCTTGAAGATTTTTTGATTGATTTGGACAGCACAGTTATTGTGATTTCCCATGACCGCCATTTTTTAAATAAAGTATGTACACATACCGTTGACATCGACTATGGCAAAATTACAATGTTTGTCGGGAACTATGATTTTTGGTATGAATATACGCAAATGGCGCAGCGCCAAATGCGTGACCAAAATAAAAAGGCGGAGGCAAAAATTAAAGAATTGCAGGAATTCATTCGCCGGTTTAGCGCAAACGCCTCAAAATCCCGTCAGGCAACAAGCCGCAAAAAACTGTTGGAAAGCATTAAAGTTGAGGAAATGCCGGTTTCTTCCCGCCGTTTCCCCTATGTGGATTTCAAACCGAATCGCAAAGTGGGCAACGAGGTTTTGACCGTCAGCGGCATCAGCAAAACAATTGGCGACAAAAAGGTGTTGGACAATGTTTCCTTTACCATTCGCCCGCGTGAAAAAGTGGCTTTAATTGGCACGGATGCTTTGGCAAAGACCACTCTGTTTAAAATTCTTGCCGGTGAGCTGGAGCCGGACGAGGGCACTTTTAAATGGGGTGTGACCACTTCCGTTTCGTATCTTCCGACAGACAACGGTCCGTATTTTGACAACTGTGATTATGATTTGCTGGATTGGA
The DNA here is from genome assembly GCA_949292775.1 of uncultured Eubacteriales bacterium. Classification (GTDB taxonomy): domain Bacteria; phylum Bacillota; class Clostridia; order Oscillospirales; family Acutalibacteraceae; genus Fimenecus. Next base: position 102,855 of record CASFBL010000004.1, on the reverse strand, counting down.
TCCGTGCTTATTCCGATTTGATTTATGAGTCCGATATCCGCAGCTGGCTTGGCAGAATGCTGTTTTCCGGCGAAGAAGCCACGAAAAAAGCAAAGGTTCTTTCCGGCGGCGAGCGTGTGCGCTGCATGCTTTGCAAGATGATGCTGTCGGGCGCCAATGTTCTTTTGTTGGACGAGCCGACCAACCACTTGGATTTGGAATCTATCGCTTCTTTGAATGATGCGCTGATTCGATACCCGGAAACGATTTTGTTCACTTCACATGACCACCAGTTTGTGGATACAATCGCTGACCGATTGATTGATGTGACCCCAGGCAGGTTTTACGATAAGCAGATTCGCTTTGACGAATATCTGCAGGAACAGCGCGGGGAATAATAAAGATAAAATAATTTGGGGTGCTTTTGCTTTGTATAGTTCAGCCGACAGAATAGGTTACAATGTCTCGGACATCTGTGTCCAGTGTAACCGTTTTGCCGTCAATCTCCATTGTGTTCGTCAGCCTGCAGGGCATTGCGTAAACCGCTGAGAATACAGTATCGGTCGCCGCGTCAACTTTGAAAGTGATTGTGCAGTCGCTGTATGCACACGAAACGCCTGTGATGTAATCCATATATTGCGCACTATCTGTTTTTTCAAGCTGTTCACGGTATTGCGATTTGGTCATAAGCATGGGAAAAACATTACCAAGCGTTGTTTCGCTTAATGTGGTGGGCAGCGTGTAGCTTTCACCGGAAAAAGTAAGCGTTGCCGTGTAAGTGCCGTCACCGTTATTTGTGATATTTGCGTCGGTTACCAAATCGGCTGGTATTCTGCTGTAAACGCTGCCGTAAGTCGGGAAGCTGTCATCAAGATTTTCGCCGGGTGCAATGGTCACGCGGGAAACGGTGTCTGTATATTCGTTTGTGTTACTTTTCAGGCCGTTTAGGTCTTGATTGTTGTTAAAGGCGTTGCGCTTGCTACGCTCAAAAATTCCATATGGGTTTTCCAAACCGCCTGCAAACTTTGTGTAATAAGCCCGGTCAATGTTAAGCCCTGTTTTGCCAAGCTTTACATTGGTAGCAGCAAGGTTGCAGTAAGCGACGATCTGCGCTTTATCAGAAGTGAGCGAACTGTCGGAAATACCGAATACAGTTTCTTTTAAATCTTCTATTCCGGCGGCACCTTTTAAAATCATGCGTACCTCTTTTAACGAAACGGTTCCATCACGGTCAAAGTCGGTGTTCATCAACTGGCGCTCGCTGAAATCATCAATACCGCTGCACCCGCGCAGTGCCGTGCGCACATCGACAAGCTCTAAAGAACCGCTCACATTCGCGTCGCCGAGTACGATTCTGTCCTGCACCTCGCCGGACAATGGGGTAGCCGCATCAATCTGTGATTTTATATATGCGTTTGTTTTTTGCTCTAAGCGATAGCTTGCAACAGCTTCGGGAAGCAGCGCCGCACTTGCAACGGAAAGACACACAACAGCGCAAGCCGCAGCAAGAACTCTTTTCGTTTTCTTTTTCAAACAAAACGCCTCCAAATTTAAACTGTATTCATTTTAGCATACAAAATAGAGAAAAACAACAAAAGTGCTGAATATTTTTTCAATTTTTGAACAAAAAGTTGCATGAACAGGTAAAATGTGCTAATATCTAAAAATAAAATATATGGGGGAAAGATATGTTCAAAAAGGAGATAATCGGACTTCGAAAAAATGTCAACCGAGCAACTTCCATAATGTTTATTGTTCAGTTATTTGGCGCACTTGGTGCAGGGTTCTTTTTTGTGGTGCAGAATATTTTAGGGGTACAACATATTCTCGGTGCCACGGAGCCGCAAAATGAGAATATTTTGTGGTTTATCCTGTTTTGGGCGACGGATTTCTTTTTTGTTGTCATGGCCGTTGTGCTTTCTTATTTGATTGCGGGGCTTCCGGCTATTGCACCGGCATTTGCGCTCAGCATTTATTTTGCACATTTTTCCGGCACACCGGTTTCCGGCGTCGATATGTATAAGACTTATTTTGCAACGCCTTTAGAAAATGGCGGCGGTGTCAATATAGGTTACATGGGGTATTTTATTCTGGCAATCTTTTTGGCGTTTTGCATCAAATATTTGTTTATTGCCTGGAACAATGCGAAAGAGTATCTTGGCGGAAAGCTTGATAAGAAATTTGCAAAAAGCCGGGCAGCAGGTAAAAAAATACCGGATACGCTGACCGGCGTTGGTATTCTCGAGCAGGTCGACTTGATTGTGCTTGTATTGATTATGCCGGTTGTGTCAGCTGCTCTGACCTTCCTTTTAATCAAATATGGTATTGAAATTCCGTTTAACGCACTCGGTGAAGCATTGATTGTGCCGCTGACACAACTTTCCGGAACGAGCTTGGTGCTTTGCGGCGTCGTTATGGGGCTGTTTGTCGGCTTTGATATTATCGGGCCGATTTCCATGGCTGCATATGGTGTTGCAGTAACGGCGCTGGCTGCAGGAAATGCACAGCTGATGACCATCTACGGTGCGTGTTTCGTAACGGTTGGCTGGGTGCCCTTGATGACTGTTTTGCTCAGCAAAATCACAAAAAAAGGCGGCAAGCCGGATACAGATGATTTCAATCTTGCCGTTAGCGGTCCCATCAACGCATTTTTTGAAAATATTAAATTGACGGTCGCTTTTTCCATGCCTTATGCGTACCGCAGCCCGCTGACGGTAATTCCGGGATTGATGGTCGGCTCCGCAGCAACCGGTTTAATTACAGCGCTTTGCGGCATCGTAAACACCGCGTATCTTACCGAGCTTCCGAAATATGGCAACGGTGAGACTTTTACCGAAATGTTTAACCGAAATGAGATTTATATTTCCTTTACGCTTCCGCTGCGCTCCGGCGAATGGCTTTCCTGCCGGATTCCGTTGTTTTTCATCATCCTTGCCGGTGCACTTATCGGCGGTGCGGCTATGTTGGTCTTCAAGGAACTTGCCTGCCGAGGCCAAAAGAAGCGTGGTACATATGTAGAGTCTGACGGGGACATGGTCATTGAATTCCGAAAGACTGCACAGTCGCTTTGGAAAACTTTTAAAGCTGAACGCGGCAAACTGCCTGCGGGGTACGCTTTGGAAGAGGACGAGACACCCGACGAAAAATAACGCGTAATAAAGTAACAGATTTTTGGGAGGCACTTATGAAGCGCAGACGATTATATCACAATCATAAGACAGTGATATTTGTCTTGCTGTTTCTTGTGTTGCTTGTTTTTGCCGCTTTTTTCGGTGTTAAATATATTCGAGAGAAAACGGGTACAAAGGTCTATGTCGGAGATGTCTATGTGGTGCAGTCGGCAGAGGATTTGGCAAATTCCGTGATGGACAGGCTCGGTTATACGGAAATGACCAAACTGACCGCCCAGCAAAGCGGAAATTATTATGCGTTGCCCATGTCAATTTTGCAGGACGCCGCAGTCTATACCGGTAAAACAGCATCTGCTTTGCAGGAAGTAGCGGTCTTCCGTATTGGGAATGACAAAGACCGGGAAATCATTTCGCAAGCGGTTGATGACAGGGTCAAAGCCTATCTTTCGGCACAGAATTCTTTAAATGCCGATGTTCAAAATAGTGATAAGCCTTACTATTTGGAAACAAGAGGTGATTTTGTAGTTTTGATTTTCGGAACGCCCTATGAAAAGGTCAGCGCCGTATTTCAAAATTTTGCGGAAGAAAATAATGCGAGCCTAAATACAGAAAGCATTAAAAATTAAGGTTGAAAAACCTGCTCTAATAGTGTATAATACTTTGCGCTGACCAAAACGAAGGAATGAAGGAAATGAAATTAGGTATCGTCGGTTTACCGAATGTAGGCAAAAGTACATTGTTTAACGCAATCACCAACGCAGGCGCACAGTCTGCAAACTACGCGTTCTGTACCATTGAGCCCAATGTAGGTGTCGTTGCTGTTCCGGATTTCCGTTTGGATAAGCTTGCAGAGATGTATCATCCGCAGAAAATTACCCCGGCAACGATTGAGTTTGTGGATATTGCCGGCCTTGTGAAAGGTGCGTCAAAAGGCGAGGGGCTTGGAAATAAGTTCCTTTCGCATATCCGCGAAGTGGATGCGATTATCCATGTGGTGCGTTGCTTTGATAATGATGATATCATTCATGTGGAAGGCAGTGTTGACCCGCAGCGTGATATTGAGACAATCAACTTAGAATTGATTTTGTCTGATGTAGAGCTGTTGGATCGCCGCATTGACCGCAGTAAAAAGGCAATGAAAGGCGACAAAACGCTGCAAAAAGAAGTGGATTTCTTAGAGCGCCTGCGAGGGGAACTGCAAAACGGTGTTAATGCCCGCGCGGTGGAAATGGACGATGAAGAACGCGAAATTATGCACTCTGTTGCGTTGCTTTCTTCAAAACCTGTGATTTATGCCTGCAATATGAGTGAGGAAGATTTTGCAAACTCGATTAAGCAAAATGTAAGATATAAAACTGTTTGTGAAATCGCAACTGCCGAAGGTGCAGAAGTTTTACCGATTTGCGCAGAGTTAGAAGCAGAAATTTCTTCTCTTTCTAAAGAAGAAAAAGAACTGTTCCTTTCAGACCTTGGTATTGAGCAGGGTGGCTTAGACTTGCTGATTCAACGCTCTTACCACTTATTAGGGCTGATTTCTTATTTAACTGCCGGTGAACCCGAGGTTCGTGCGTGGACCATCACCAAAGGTACAAAAGCGCCGCAGGCTGCCGGAAAGATTCACAGTGATTTTGAACGCGGGTTCATTCGAGCTGAAGTGATTTCCTTTGATGAGTTGATGGCTTGCGGAAATATGCAGGTCGCAAAGGAAAAGGGTAAGATTCGCTCGGAAGGCAAAGAATATGTGATGCAAGACGGCGATATCGTTTTGTTCCGCTTTAATGTATGACAATTTGCAAGGCTTGTTTTGCACGGGCTTTGCAATCCTATGCGCTCGTAGCTCAGCTGGATAGAGCGTTGGACTCCGACTCCAAAGGCCGCTGGTTCGAATCCAGTCGAGCGCGCCAAAAAATCCCAATCGCAGTTTGCGGTTGGGATTTTTTTATGTTTCCTCTAAATCTTTAGAATTCTTTAAGACTGCATTAAGAAAACTTTAATATTGTTCTTTTATACTATAAAAATCAAAAAGTGTTTGGTGGGTGAACAATGGATTATCAAGTTTTGATTGCAGAAGATGACCGCGACATCGTAGAGCTTTTAACTTTATATTTAAACAGCGACGGATTTACGGTTTTTTCCGCAGATAACGGTGAAGATGCTTTAGAGATTGCAAAAGAAAAGAATGTGTCTATTGCTTTGGTCGATATTATGATGCCCAAAATGAATGGATATGATTTGATAAAAAGCATTCGCACATTCAGCAATATGCCCATTATCATTGTTTCAGCCAAAAACATGGACAATGATAAAATACTTGGGCTGAATATCGGGGCGGATGCTTACATAACCAAACCGTTTAATCCGCTGGAAATTGTGGCATATATCAAAGCAACGCTGCGCCGCTATTATCAGCTGGGGGCACAGTCAGCAGAAAAAGAACCGGAAAGACTGACTGTCGGTGAATTGGAGCTGGATTTACAAAAACTTCTGCTACGAAAAAGAGGGGTTATTGTGCCATTGACCTCCACAGAGCTTAAGATTATTGCCAAATTGATGCAAAGTCCGGAGCGAATTTTTACAAAAGCGCAGTTGTATTCCTGCATTAACGGCGATTTTTACGAAAGCGATGACAATACCATGATGGTGCACATTTCTAACCTGCGCGCAAAAATCGAAGATAATCCGTCGGAACCGAAATACATAAAAACCGTTAGGGGGTTGGGTTATAAAATTGAAAAAGTTTAAAATGCGCTCAAAAAGCTTTGTAAAAACCTGCATTATATATTTTGTCGTTTATTCCGCCGTTGTTCTTGGTTTATATTTGTTGTTCAGTTTTGCAGTGAATGCGAAACTGAACAATTCCTTTCCGGCTTTAGATAACCTTTTAGAATATGATGATGCTTTGCAATGTGATGATTTTGCTGCTATCCCGTATTGGAAATTTAAAAACTGTGATTACATTGTTTTTAATGCAGCAAACGAGCCCCTGTATTCCACCAGCGTTGAACTGAAGGATTATTTAAAAGACAGAGACATCTTACTGATTCCGGATTATGACAATAACAAATACTACCAATTTTTTCAAAGTGTAACGGATTCAGGGGAAATTCGCTATAACATATTGCTGAATGTATATAACACTGAAAACGATGCGTGGTATGTTGCGAATTATTGCACGATGGATTCGAGCTATAAAATTATTGCCGGCGGTCTTTTCCCGGAAAAAGAGTCTCTGTCGGAACAGGAAATCGAGTTGATTCGCGGGGGATATCAGGGTAAAAAGAATATTGAAAAATACATCTATTTTACTGAAACGGGAGAAGAGCGGCTTTTGGTTTTTGTGTCGCCGCGCGTAACCGCAATGGCATATGAAAAGCTTTTGAATGAAACCGACCGCCTGTGGCTGATTTTCATTCCGCTTTTGCTTTTGGTGGTCGTTATCCAGTCTGTTCTGTTCAGCCGGAAAGTCCGCCGGTCCGCAGCGCCTTTTGAAAAAGCCATATCCTCTTATTCCAAAGGCGAGCGTATGAACATTCCGCCCAATGCCATTCCGGTGGAATTTCAGCCGGTAATTCAAAGCTTTGACAGCCTTTTAGATCGTTTGGAGCAAACACAGTCAGAGAAAGAGCATGAAGTTGAGGAGAAATACCGAATGATTGCGAATGTTTCACACGATTTAAAAACACCGCTTACCGTTATTCAGGGATATGCGAAAGCTTTTTTGGACGGAATGGTTCCGCCTGAAAAGGAAAAGACTTATTTACAGGCGATTTATCATAAGTCTGAAGAAAGCGCCCAGATGATGGATACGCTGTTTACTTATACGAAGCTGGAACATCCTGAATATGAGCTGAATACGGAAAGTTTGGATTTTTCGGAATTTTGTAGGGCGTATTTGAGTGAAAAATATGAAGAAATTCACATGCGTGGATTTGCTTTGGAACCGGATATACCGGAAACCCCGATTTGCGCTGAAATTGATTCAAAACTGATGCGCCGCGTGTTGGATAATCTAACGGAAAACACAATGAAACATAACGAACGGGGAACCACCATTTATTTTGTGCTGCGGCGTGAAAAAAAGGCGTTGTCTCTTTGGGTGGCAGACAACGGCACCGGTATTTCTCGGGAGATTCGCGAGACCGTGTTTGAGCCTTTTGTGACCGGAAACAGCGCAAGAACCTCCGGCAGCGGCACAGGTCTTGGCATGGGTATCACTAAAAAAATCATAGAACTGCACAAGGGTTCCATTTGCCTTGTCGACCCGCCGCGAAAAGGCTGGAGTACGGAATTTGAAATCAGGCTGCCACTTACATAACAAAATAAAACGACAAAAGAGATGCTGCTTTAGGTGCATCTCTTTTTTCTTTAGAAAACTTAAGATTGCATAAAGTAAGCATGAATATAGACATGTTAAAAAATACCTGTAATCAAAAGTAAAGGAAGTAATTGCCGTGACCAATGTGTTAGAGTATTTGGAAAAAACAGCAAAACTTGTTCCGTCAGGAAAAGTGCAGGATGAAAATACGGAGGTAACTTACCCGCAGTTGCTGCTGATGAGCCAAAGGGTTGGTACTGCGCTTGCCGGACTGGATATAGCAGGAGAACCGGTTGCTGTACTGCTTGAAAAGAGTGTCGATGCATTATCCGCTTTTTTTGGTGTCTTATTTGCAGGTGGTTTTTACACATTGTTTAATCCGGAGCTGCCGCAAGAAAGGCTTTCTCAAATGCAGTCGGTTTTGCAAGCGCCATATGTGATTACAGACCAAGCACATAAAACCCTTGCTTTAGAAATTTTTTCGCAGGAAAAAGTGTTGCTGATAAACGAGTTGCAAACCGTTGCCCCAGACAAAATGCGTTTGCAGGAAATTCGAAATCTACATACCGACAACCTGCCGCTGTATATAAATTTTACTTCCGGCTCCACAGGCACGCCGAAAGGTGTAGTCATCAGTCACAGAAGCGTTCTGGATTTTATGGATGTTTTTACGGCGGAATTCTCCATTACCGAAGAAGATGTCATTGCCAATCAGGCGCCTTTCGATTTTGATGTTTCGGTGAAAGATATTTACGCTGCAATCAAAACCGGTGCGGACCTCGTGCTGGTGCCGAAGCACTTATTTTCGTCCCCGGCAAAGCTGTTGGACTTCATTTGTGAGCATAAAGTCACGACTATGATTTGGGCGGTGTCTGCGCTTTGCTTAATTAGCACTTTCCACGGTTTAGACTATCGAACGCCGCAGACGGTGAATAAGGTTCTGTTCAGCGGCGAAGTCATGCCGATGAAGCACTTAAAAAGCTGGATGTCGCATTTGCCGCAGGCGGAATTTGTTAACCTGTATGGGCCGACAGAAATCACTTGCAACTGTACTTTTCACCGGGTAACACGGGAACGGGAATACGCTGACGGACTTCCAATCGGGAAAGCATTTCAAAACGAAAATGTATTTTTGCTCGACGAGGCGGATGGTCTGATTTGTGAAAAGGATAAAACAGGCGAAATTTGTGTCGGCGGTACAGCGGTCGGGCTTGGATATTACAATGCTTGGCAGCAGTCATGTGAAAAATTTACACAAAACCCACTGCACAAAAAGTATTATGACCGTATTTATCGTACCGGAGATTTGGGTAAGTATGATGCGCAGGGAAATCTTTATTTTGCCGGTAGAAAAGACTTTCAAATCAAATATAAAGGTCACCGAATTGAATTGGAAGAAATTGAAAAGGCGATGACCGAAGCGGATGGCGTGGAGCGCGCCTGCTGTGTGTTCGATGAGGAAAAAGGCAATTTGTATGGCTTTTATATTGGCACAGCACAGCGAAAAGACCTGCACCGGGAATTGTCGGCGCGTCTGCCGGTGTTTATGGTGCCCGGCAAGCTTGTGCAAAAGGAAATGTTCCCGCTGAACAAAAACGGAAAAATCGATAGAAAAGCATTGAAAGCGGAGTTAGGAGGTAAATCAAAATGAATAAGCAGCAAATAGAAAAAATTGCAAATACTTTTCCAACCCCACTGTATGTTTTTGATATATCTACACTGCAAAAACGCGTTGCCGAGTTGAAAAGTGCACTGCCCGCTCATGTGAACCTTTGCTTCGCTGTCAAGGCAAACACTTTTATTATCCGTGAGCTGGTTGACTGTATTGAGCGCTTTGAATTGTGTTCGCCCGGAGAAGTGAATATTTGCGAATCCCTCTCTGTCCCGGAAAGCAAAATGGTGATCTCCGGTGTAAACAAAACACCGGCGTTTATTGAGAATTTGATTCAAACAAAACACGAAGTCGGCGTATATACAGTGGAATCCATGACGCAATTCCGGTTGTTATATGATTTGGCGGAAAAGTACCGCATAAAGCTTCCGGTGCTGTTAAGGCTTACAAGCGGTAATCAGTTTGGGCTTAATGAAGACGAGATTGTTGATATTTTGCAACAGTATTGCAATTCACCGTGTTTGAAGTTTAAAGGGATACAGTATTTTTCCGGTACGCAAAAACAGTCTTTAAAGCGCTTAAAGCGGGAGCTTGACTATTTGGATGATTTCCTTTTGAAACTGCAGAGTGAATATGGCTTTACTGCAGAAGAATTGGAATTTGGACCAGGACTTCCTGTTGCATATTTTTTGGCAGAGTCCTATGACGAAGCAGAGTATCTCAAAGGCTTTTCAGAGCTTTTGGACAATATGCGTTTTCAAACCAAAATAACACTGGAGCTTGGCAGAAGTATTGCAGCTTCCTGTGGTACATATCTGACCCGCGTTGTAGATGTAAAGAAAAACCGCCGGGAAAACTATGCAATTTTAGACGGCGGGATTCACCACCTTGTTTATTACGGACAAACAATGGCTATGAAAATCCCAAAGTTTCAGTTGCTGCCCCAAAAACCTGACGAAGAACTACAAAACTGGAACTTGTGCGGTTCGCTTTGCACCATTAACGACATTCTTGTCAAACAGCTTCCTGTGCGCGCATTGCACCCCGGCGACCTCTTTGCTTTTGAAACCGCAGGAGCCTATTGCATGACAGAGGGCATCTCCTTGTTTTTGAGCCGCGCACTTCCCACAGTCGTTCTGCTTAAGGATGACAAACCTATCCTTGTCCGCGAGTCCAAAGAGACTTACCCCATAAACACACCAAATTATGAAAGTGAGGAACTTTAAAATGGAAAAACTGTATGAGATTTTAGAAGAAATTCAACCTGAAGTAGACTTTACGACCTGCCGTAATTTGGTAGACGGTCATTATTTGGATTCTTTGTCCATCCTTTCGCTGGTTGCAGAACTGGAAGACACATTTGATATTGTTATTCCGACTGTGGAAATCATACCGGCGAACTTTAATTCTGCAGAGGACATCTGGGCAATGATCATCCGTCTGCAGGAGGAAGCGTGACATGACTTCTTATTTTTCGCTTGCTTATCTCGGGCTGTTTTTGCCGGCTGTTATTTTGCTTTATAGCATTTTACCGCAAAAACACCGCTGGAAAGTACTTCTTGGTGCAAGCTACTTGTTTTTTTGGTCCATAAGCGGCAAGCTGCTGCTTTATCTTGTGTATTCTACCTGCTCCATACATTATTTCGGAATTTGGATGAATGCCATACAAAGCGAACGCGATCGCTTGCTGCTTGAAACAGAAAAACAAAACAAAAAGGCTGTCAAGGCAAATTATCAAAGAAAGCTTCGGCAAATTGTAACGGCAGCAATTCTTTTGCAAATCGGTGTGCTGCTTGTGCTGAAATATGCAGACTTCTTTGGCACCAATATCAACAGCTTGCTTGCTGTATTAAAAGTTCCTTTTGCATTGCCGATTCCACAATTCATTTTACCCATTGGCATTTCGTTTTACACACTGCAAGCGGCTTCTTATTTGTTTGATGTATATCGCGGCACAGTTCACGCGGACAGAAATATTTTTCGGTTGGCATTATTCTTAAGTTTCTTTCCGCAAATTATGGAAGGCCCAATCTGTCGCTACAGTCAAACCTGCGCGCAGCTTTGGGAAGGCGAAAAAATCCAATTTGCAAATCTTACTTCGGGCTGTCAGCGAATTCTATATGGCTTGATGAAAAAAGTGGTCGTTGCCGACCGACTGAACATTTTTATTCAGAATGTTTTTACAGATTTCAACGAGCATGACGGCGGTGTGACTGCGATAGCAATGGTATTATATACTTGCCAGCTGTATATGGACTTTTCTGGAACAATGGATTGCGTAATCGGCACAGCGGAAATTTTCGGTGTGCAGTTACCGGAGAATTTTAAACAGCCGTTTTTTTCAAAATCCATCTCTGACTTTTGGACAAGATGGCATATTACGCTTGGTACATGGTTCCGGGACTACATTTTTTATCCCGTTTCCATGTCCAAGCCGCTAAAACGACTTACTGTCTCTGCCAGAAAGCGACTGGGCAATCATTTTGGACCGCTTTTAGCCGGTGCGGTTGCGCTGTTTTGTGTTTGGATTTGCAACGGACTTTGGCATGGTGCAGGCTGGAAATATATTTTCTTTGGCATGTATCATTTTGCACTGATTCTGACTGCAAATATTACGGAGCCTTTTGTAAAGACTTGTGCTGAAAAGCTGCATATCAATCGGCAAAGCACAGCTTATCACTGCATACAGGTTGTTAAAACAACCATATTGGTTTGCTTCGGCGAGCTGTTTTTCCGAGCGCACGGGCTTCGGGCTGGGCTTTATATGTTCCGAAATATTTTTACCGGTTTTTCTTTAAAAACGATTAAAGACGGCAGCATATTTACCCTTGGTATGGATAAACATGATTTTTTGATTGTTTTTGTTGCTGTTTTAATTGTTTTCACCATAGGAGTTCTTCGCGAAAGAGGTATAAATGTGCGCGGGAAACTCTCAGAAAAAAACACAGCGGTCCGCTGGGCAGTCAGTTACGCACTGATTCTTTTTATTATCATTTTCGGTGCGTATGGTGCCGGCTACATTCCGGTTGAACCGATTTATGCGAATTTTTAAGAAAGGGGGCTTTGAAGCATGAAAGGAAAATGGAAAGCCGTTTTTCGCTGTATCTCATTTTTCCTGATTCTGATCCTTTTGCTGCTGGGATGTTCCTATGTTGTCACGCCTAAAAACAATCAAAAAGCATTCGGCATGGATATGGTGTCTGCAAATGGCATTTTGGGCGAAAAAGAAAATACAATCGATGTTCTTTTTGTGGGAGACAGTGAAAGCTATTGTTCTTTTTCACCTATGCTGATTTGGGAAAAACACGGATATACCTCTTATGTCTGCGGAACACCTTTACAGCCGTTGTATGATTCCAGCCGCTATATACAACAGGCGTTTAAAACACAAAAACCCAAAGTCGTTGTTTTAGAGACGGATGTAATTTTCCGAAAATACGGATTAGGAAGTTATCTGTTTTCCAAAGGGCAAAGCTACTTTTCTGTTTTGCAATATCATGACCGATGGAAGAATTTATCAATCAATGATTTTGGAAGCGCTATTTCATATACTTGGACAGACGATAATAAAGGGTATAGATACAGCAACAAGGTCGTGCCTGCCACCAATCTCGACTATATGAAATATACGGATGAACCAGAAGAAATTCCAAAGATGAATGAGCTTTGCCTGTTGGAAATTATAGAGCTTTGTAAAAAAAATGACGCAGAGCTTTTTTTCGTCAGCACGCCAAGCACAAAGAATTGGAACTATAAACGCCATAATGGTGTGCAGGCGTTTGCGAAGGAATACAACATTCCGTACATGGATATGAACTTGCTTGACGATTTAAAAATGGATTGGAATCTGGATACAAGAGATGCCGGTGATCATCTTAGTTACCAGGGCGCTGTCAAAGTAACTGATTATTACAGTGGATATTTGCAAGAACGATTCTCTTTTGAAGACCACCGCAGCGATGCGCAGTATGCCTCTTGGAATGAGGCGCTAAAACGCTATCATCAGTCCGTAAAGGGCTGATACATTAAACAGCAGAAGATGCATTTGCACCTTCTGCTGTTGGTGTTTTTAGAATTGCGACGCGGAAAAGATTTTTTACTGTTCGGTTTATATTGCAATCTTGTTATATTTGTTGTAAAATAGCCATAATAGGGTAGGTGTGTAGTTTGAGAAAAACCGAACAGTTTGAAATTCCTTATATTGATTTTGAAATCGCTGCAAGCAAGCCATCTAAAACATGGAAGTTTGTGTATGAGTGGCTGGACTCTCTGATTTTTGCTTTTATTACGATTCTGATTGTTTTTACATTTTGTTTTCGAATTGTAGGGGTCAGTGGAGAATCTATGGTTCCAACGCTTCAAAACGGAGACTGGCTTGCTGTTCGCGCAATCAATCCGAGCATTGACCGCGGCGATATTGTAGTGATTACGCAACCGAACTCTTTGCATGAACCGCTGATAAAGCGTGTAATTGCTGTGGGCGGCGATACGGTTGATATTGATTTTGTTGAAGGAACGGTAACGGTAAACGGAGAGGTTCTTTCTGAGCCCTACATCAATGAAGCTACACACCGCATGTCTGATGTTGCGTTTCCTATTACAGTGCCGGAAGGGCATGTATTTGTTATGGGCGACAACCGTAATGAGTCGCTTGACAGCCGTTCTACAACTGTCGGTTTTATTGATACGCGCTATATTCTTGGTGTTGCGGAATTCAGATTTTATCCTTTTGGCGATTGGAAGTTAGATAATAATGCAAAATAAAACACTTTCGAACTTTTATGATTTTGCTTCGATTTTGATGACGGCTATTTTATCAGTTGCCGTCATCTTCACCTTTTTGTTTAAAATTTCCGCTGTGGACGGTAGTTCTATGGAACATACGCTGTCAGACGGGGATAAGGTCATTATAACTGCCCGTGACTGGAATGTGGAATACGGCGATATTGTTGTTATTTCACAGCCCAATGCTTATGACAAGGTTTTGATTAAGCGTGTCATAGCGACCGAAGGACAGACAGTTACCATTGATGCTTCCCGGCGGCAGGTGATTGTGGACGAGAAAGTGCTGGATGAGCCATATATTGCCGAGACTGTACAGGTGCAGGGGAATATGATTTATCCACTGACTGTGCCGGAAGGTTATGTGTTTGTCATGGGGGACAACCGCAATCATTCCTCCGACAGCCGCGACTCAAGCATAGGACTTATTGATTGCCGGTATATTGTCGGTGAAGCGATTTATTGCGTTGGTGATGATCATTTGCTGACAGACAGTGTGGAGAAATAATATGGCAGATTCCATTAAACAAAATGTGCAGTGGTTTCCTGGGCATATGGCGAAGACCCGGCGGCTTATCAAAGAGTGTTTGCGACAGGTTGATGCGGTTACGGAAGTGTTAGATGCGCGTGTGCCGTTAAGCAGCAGAAATCCGGAGCTTTCTTCTTTGATTGGCGACAAGCCGCGAATCGTGCTTTTAAACAAATGTGATGTTGCAGATGAAAATGCAACAAAACGCTGGATTAGCTATTATCAGAAACAGAGCGCTGCGGTGCTGCCGGTGGACTGTCGTTCCGGTAAAGGTTTAAATCGGTTTGTACCGCTCCTTCGAGAAGTGCTGCGCGATAAAATCCAAAAAAATGAAGAACGCGGTATGGCGGGTAAGCCGCTGCGTATTATGGTTGTGGGCATACCGAATACCGGAAAATCTTCCTTTATCAACCGCATGGCAGGCAGAAATCGAGCACAGGTCGCGGATATTGCCGGTGTTACGCGTCAGAACCGTTGGTTTGTAATCGGCAACGGAATTGAGCTTTTAGACACACCGGGTGTGCTGTGGCCAAAATTTGACGACCCAAAAGTGGGTGATAAGCTTGCTTTTATCGGTTCTGTGAAAGATACGGTTGTGGATTTCGAAACCCTTGCTGTGCGTCTGTTGGAGGTCCTGCAGGCAGAATATCCGGAGCGTCTTGAAGAACGCTATAAAATTACGGGTTTTGAAGATATGCAGCCCTGGGAAGTTTTAGAGCTGATTGCGCGCAAGCGCGGTATGATTATCCGCGGCGGCGAGATTGATGAAACGCGCGTGTCTGTAATGCTTTTAGACGAATACCGCGCCGGAAAGCTCGGCAAAATTACTTTGGACCGGTTGGAGGAAGCATGGTAGACTTCAGTATTGAATCGGAATATATTCATAATGGATGCAGCGTCGTTTGCGGGGTGGATGAAGCGGGGAGAGGTCCGCTTGCCGGTCCCGTTTATGCCGCTGCTGTTGTTTTACGCCCGGAAACAAAAATCTTAGGCCTTGACGATTCCAAAAAACTGACGGAAAAAAAGCGCGAGGCTCTGTTTCCCGTGATTACGGAACAGGCACTTTCTTATGGAATCGGTTTTGCAACGGCTGAAGAAATTGACGAAATTAACATTTTACAGGCGACATTTTTGGCAATGCGCCGCGCTGTGGCAAATCTTTCTGTCACGCCGGATTTGCTGCTGATTGACGGAAATCAAAAACCGCATACCGGTTTGTGCGAAGAAATAACCGTCATAAAAGGTGATGCGAAATCGATGTCGATTGCGGCGGCGTCGGTGCTCGCGAAAGTCAGCCGGGACCGCTATATGCTCGACCTCGCAGAGCAGTACCCGCAATATGCGTTTGAAAAACATAAAGGCTACGGAACAAAACTGCACTATGAAAGAATTGCACAATACGGTATTTCTCCGGTGCACAGACGCTCTTTTTTAAAGAAAATCATCGGTGAGGGTTGATATGAACAAAGCAAAAAACGGTAAACTCGGAGAATTGGCGGTGGCACGGTATCTTCGGGAACACGGTTATACTGTTTTAACGGCAAATTATCGCTGCCGTTTCGGTGAAATAGACATCATTGCCGAGGACACGGCGTATATATGCTTTGTTGAGGTGAAAACCAGAGGAGAGGGTATGCGCTATGCGCCTGCCGACGCGGTGGATGCCCGCAAGCGACAGCGGATTCTGGCTACAGCTGAATTGTATTTGGCGCAAAATCCGTCCCCAAAACAGCCGCGGCTCGATGTTGCCGAGGTGTTTACAAAAAACGAAGAAGTCGTCAAAATCCACTATATTCGAAATGCATATGACGGTGAGGGAAAATGAAGTTTTTGGATTTTCATTGCGACACAATCGGGGAGTGCGCCAATCAGAAAAAAGCGCTTGCCCAAAATGACTTGCACATCAGCCTACAAAAATCTATCTGTTTTGAAAACTATGGGCAGGTGTTTGCCATTTGGATTCCTGACGAATATCGCAAGGCGGCGGCTTTTGCCTATTATAAGCAGGTATTAAGCTGCTTTCAAAACGAATTGCAGAAAAACCAAGGTCGCATGGTGCAGGTGAAAACACCGGAGGATTTAAAGGCCGCATTTTCTGACAATAAAATTGCCGCTGTGCTTTCAGTGGAAGGCGGTGCGGTCTTAGGCGGCGTTTTTTCGAAATTGCAAGCGCTTTATGACGACGGCGTGCGGCTGATGACACTGACTTGGAATGATACGAACGAAATCGGTAACGGCTGCTTTGCTGAAAACAAAGGCGGGCTTACTGATTTTGGTAAAAAAGTTGTGCGCGAAATGCAAAAAATGCACATGCTTGTTGATGTATCTCATTTGAATGAACGCGGTTTTTACGATGTTGCCGATGTGACCGACATGCCGTTTGTGGCAAGCCATTCCAACGCGAAAATCGTGGATAACCCCTACGCCAAAGCGCGCAACCTGACCGACGACCAAATCGATGTGCTTGTCGCGCGCAGAGGCTTGATTGGTTTGAATCTCTGTGCAGATTTTCTCGGCAATAACGGCAACACCGGAGCAGATGCGGTTCTGCGGCATATTTCGCATTTCCTTTCGCGTGGGGCGGAGTCGATTTTGGCGTTTGGCTGCGATTTTGACGGCTGTACAGTGCACGAGTCGCTCAACGGCATTGACCGCCTGCCGGATTTGTTTTCTTACCTTGTGCAGCACGGGATTTCTGAGGAGCAGCTCGAAAGAATCTGCTTTTTAAACGGGTACAGATTTCTCATTGCAAATCTTTAAATACTATGATACAATAGGTTGAATTTCAAGTTGGGAAGTGTGAGTATGGTTTATACGAGTACAAGAGACAGCTCTGTTCGTGTTTCCGCGTCAGAAGCAATTGCAAAAGGGATTTCCGCCGACGGCGGTCTGTTTGTCCCTATGACCATTCCGACCATAAATCTTGTGGATATTGAACGCCTTGCGCGTTTGGACTATATCGGCCGCGCAAAAGAAATTTTGCGTCTTTATCTGACCGATTTTACAGAGGACGAGCTCTCCATGTGCGTAGAGGGCGCCTATAAAGCTGAAAAATTCAGCTCGCCTGCCATTGCGCCGCTTTACAAGCTGAACGATTCTGCGAGCATCTTAGAGCTTTGGCGCGGTCCGACCTGCGCTTTCAAAGATATGGCGCTGCAGCTGCTGCCGTATCTGCTGACGGTTTCTGCCGGAAAAACACGCAAAGATACAAAAATTGTCATTTTGGTTGCCACTTCCGGTGACACCGGCAAAGCGGCGCTTGAAGGCTTCCGCGATGTGCCCAACACAGAAATTCTTGTCTTTTACCCTGTGGACGGCGTCAGCCCCATGCAGAAACTGCAAATGACCACGCAGGAGGGCGCAAATGTCAGCGTCTGTGCGATTGAGGGCAACTTTGACGACACACAAAGCGGCGTTAAAGCAATCTTTACCAATCGTGAGATCGAGGAAAAGTTTAAAGAGCATCATCTTGCTTTTTCCTCTGCGAACTCTATAAACTGGGGCCGTTTGGTGCCGCAAATCGTATACTATGTATCAGCTTATTGCGATATGGTAAAATCTGAGGCGTTAAAGCTTGGCGACCCGATGAATGTTGTTGTGCCGACCGGCAATTTCGGCAATATTCTTGCTGCATATTATGCAAAGCAGATGGGTGTGCCGATTGGCAAGCTGATTTGCGCTTCCAATGCAAACAATGTTTTGACAGACTTCTTAACAAACGGGACTTACGATAAGAACCGTCCGTTCTACTGCACCACTTCTCCGTCCATGGATATTTTGATTTCCAGCAATCTGGAGCGACTTTTGTTCCTGCTTTCCGGTCAGGATGCAGAACAGACCAAGAAATGGATGACGGAGCTTTCTGAAACCGGCAAATATACTGTCGGCGAAAAGATGCAGAAAGAATTGAGACAGCTGTTTGCCGCAGGCTATTGCGACGATGAAAACACCAAGCGCACGATTCGCAAGATTTTCGATGAATATCATTATCTTTGCGATACGCACACGGCGGTTGCGCTGAATGTATACGCTGCCTATAAAACAAAAACCGGCGATGAAACACCGACGGTTATTGCTTCCACCGCCAATCCCTATAAATTCTCGGCAAGTGTTTTAAAGGCGCTTGAGGATAATATCCGCTCTAAAGATGAGTTTTCTATGGTTGAAGAACTGCACGAGCTTTCCGGCGCGCCTGTTCCGCCGCAGCTTGCCGCATTGAAAGGAAAAACACCGCGTTTTACCAAGGTGGCTAAGAAGGAAGACATGGCAAGCGTCGTTTTTGAAATGCTTGGCATATAACAGAGAACGAGAGTGGACTTTTCAATAAAATCCACTCTCGAACTTTATAAGAAAACGCTTTTAGTTTTTCGGCGCAAAAGTACCGCATTCGGTCTCGCTGCATTTGCACGGCTCTTTTTTGCACTGGCTTGCGACCTGAACTTCTTTTGCTGTGCAGTTTGTGGTGCCGCTGTGGTACATACAGTTGGTTACATTGCATTTGATTTCGTTCATTTTGAATTCCTCCTTTCGTTTCTATTTTTTGTTTTATTTCGCGTTCTATACATGAATGGAGTTTATAAAAATGTCAATTTTTGCTATCGGTGATACGCACCTGTCTTTAAATTCTGATAAACCGATGAATATTTTTAAAGGCTGGGACGATTATGTGGAGCGTCTGACGGCAAATTGGCAGGCTGTTGTTACGCCGAAAGACACGGTTGTTGTTATGGGCGATATTTCCTGGGCGATGTCCCTTTCGGAAGCACAAAAAGATTTTGCATTTCTAAATGCATTACCCGGGCAGAAGATTATTTTGAAAGGTAATCACGATTACTGGTGGAATACTCGCCGAAAAATGGAAGAGTATTTTACACAAAACGGTTTTTCAACGCTGCACATATTGCATAATAACGCTTTTCGTGTCGATGATTTTTCCATCTGCGGCACGCGTGGCTGGTTTTATGATGATACACAAAGTGAACCGGAAAAGGTTTTGCTGCGCGAAGTACAGCGTTTGAAAACTTCTATTGACGCCGGTCGCGCGCTCGGCGGCGAACCGATTGTATTCTTACATTATCCGCCGATTACGCTCCAGCAACGCTGCACGCCGATTTTGGATTTGCTGGAACAGGAAAAAATCAAAAAGTGTTTTTATGCACATTTACATGGCGGATCGGCTTTTGCGTCTTATCGAGGGATGTTTCAAGGAACACATTTTGAACTTTTGTCGGGGGATTACCTTAAATTTTGTCCAAAATTGATAGAATTGACAAAATCGTAAAAAAGTATGGTAATTTCTTGCAGTTTCTGCTATAATATCAAAGTTAATGTTTAACTTTTCAGGAGGAACATGAAAATGAGTTTAAAATCATCCAACAAAGTTGAAACCAATGTATGGGAATTAGAGATTTCCATCGATGGTGAAAAGTTTGAGAATGCTGTAAATCAGGCGTATCTCAAGCAGAGAAAAAACATCACCATTCACGGCTTCAGAAAAGGCAAAGCGCCTCGCAGCTTTATTGAAAAAATATACGGTGAAGGTGTGTTCTATGAGGATGCGCTCGAAATTCTGTATCCCGACGCCGTAGAAGATGCAATTAAAGAAGCAGGGCTTGAAGTTGTGGACACGCCCTTTGATTTAGAAGTTCCGGAAATGGGCAAAGACGGTGTTACACTGAAACTGAAAGTGACCGTTAAGCCGGAAGTAGAACTCGGTGAATACAAAGGCCTTAAAGTGACCAAACAGTCTACAAAGGTTTCCGCTGACGAAGTAAAGGCTGAGCTCAATCGTATGCTTGAGCAGAATGCAAGAATCGTTACGGTTGAAGACAGAGCAGCCAAAAAAGACGACATCACTGTGATCGATTTTGAAGGCTTCGTTGACGGCAAAGCTTTTGAAGGCGGTAAAGCAGAAGGCTATGAGCTGACCCTTGGCTCCAACCAGTTCATTCCCGGCTTTGAAGATCAGATTATCGGTCACAAGACCGGCGAGTCTTTCGATGTCAATGTGAAGTTCCCTGAAGATTATCATGAAGAGCTGGCTTCCAAGGATGCTGTGTTTAAAGTAACTTTGCACGAAATCAAAGTGAAGGAAATTCCGGCGCTGGATGATGAATTTGTCAAGGATGTCAGCGATAAAGATACCGTTGATGAGCTGAAGAAGAGCATTAAGGCTGATTTGGAAAAAGCTAAGAAAGCCGCAGCAGACGACGAAATGCATAACGCGCTTTTGGATATGGTTGCTGAGGGCATCAAGGCTGAAATTCCGCAGGCCATGATTGAAAGAAAGATTGACAGCGCTATCGATGAGTTTGGTTATCGCTTGCAGGCACAGGGCTTGGATCTTCAGACTTATCTGAAATATACCGGTATGGATAACGAAAAGTTCCGCGAGGGCTTCAAAGAGAGAGCTGAAAAACAGGTCAAACTGGATTTGGCACTTGAAAAAATCATCAAGGATGAAAAAATCGAAGTTTTGGAAGAGGAACTCGAGGAAGAATATAAGAAGTTTGCTGAAACATATAATATGGATGTTGAAGCAATCAAAAAGGCAATTCCTGCCGAGAATCTCAAGCCGGAAATCGCTTCCAGAAAAGCTGTTGACCTGATTGTTGAAAATGCTGTCGTCACCGAAGAAAAAGCTGCCGCAAAGAAATCGGCGGCAAAGAAGTCGGAAAAAGCTGACGACGAGAAAAAAGAAACAGCTAAAAAGCCTGCTGCAAAGAAAGCGCCTGCGAAAAAACCGGCTGCAAAAAAGACAACCAAAAAGGAAACCGCTGAAGAAGAAAAATAATTGAATAGCCTTTTTCGTTGCCGACTATACTGAAATAGGAATTTATAATTACGGTGGCGCGTCCGCAATTGAGGTGTTCTATACATCGCGGACGCTTCACCGTTGGATTTTAGGAGGTATTTTTTATGGCATTGGTACCGTATGTTATTGAACAAACCAACCGCGGTGAACGGTCTTATGATATTTTCTCGCGTTTGCTCAACGACAGAATCATTGTGTTGTCCGACGAAGTCAACGATGCAACGGCTAGCCTTGTTGTTGCGCAGCTTCTTTACCTTGAGGGGCAGGACAATGAAAAAGACATCAGCCTTTACATCAATAGCCCGGGCGGCTCTGTAACGGCAGGTTTTGCCATATATGACACCATGCAGTATATCAAATGTGATGTTTCTACCATTTGCATGGGTATGGCGGCGAGCATGGGCGCATTTTTGCTTTCCTCCGGCGCAAAAGGTAAACGCTTTGCGCTTCCGAACAGTGAAATTATGATTCATCAGCCCAGCGGCGGCGCACAGGGTCAGGCGACAGAAATTGATATCGTTGCCAAGCATATTTTGAGAACTCGTGAAAAGCTTAACCGTATTCTTGCTGAGAATACAGGCAAACCGATTGAGCAGATTGCGCGCGACACAGAGCGCGACAACTTCCTTTCTGCACAGGAAGCGCTTGATTACGGTCTTGTCGATAAGATTTTCTATAAACGATAAACAAGAAGGGGTTAAATCATCATGGCGAGAGATAACGACGGCAGAGAAAAGACCGTTCGCTGTTCTTTCTGCGGCAAGACGCAGGATGAAGTGGAAAAGTTGATTGCCGGACCCGGTGTTTGCATCTGTGATGAGTGCATTGAGCTTTGCATGGAGATCGTGGAGGAGGGTGCGCCGGGCGGGCACACCAAAAAGAAGCCTGCGCGTCCCAATAAGCCTCTGCCAAAGCCGCAGGAAATCAAAGCGCACTTGGATGAATATGTCATTGGGCAGGATGAAGCCAAGGTCGCCTTGAGCGTTGCAGTATACAACCACTATAAGCGTATTTATTTCGGCGCTTCTGCCGATGTAGATATTCAAAAAAGCAATGTGATTTTGTTGGGACCTACTGGTGTCGGCAAAACAATGCTTGCGCAAACGCTTGCTGAAGTGTTGGATGTTCCGTTTGCCATTGCAGACGCAACAACGCTTACAGAAGCCGGCTATGTTGGTGAAGATGTTGAAAACATTTTGCTGCGGCTGATTCAAGCGGCTGATTTTGATGTGGAGCGCGCAGAAAAAGGCATTATATATGTGGACGAAATCGACAAGATTGCCAGAAAGTCTGAAAACCCGTCAATTACCAGAGATGTAAGCGGCGAGGGCGTTCAGCAGGCGCTTTTGAAGATTTTGGAAGGTACAGTTTCCAATGTTCCGCCGCAGGGCGGCAGAAAGCACCCCCAGCAGGAATTCATTCAGATTGATACGACCAACATTCTCTTTATTTGCGGCGGTGCGTTTGACGGCATCGAAAAGATTGTTGAAAAACGAACAGGCAATAAAGTGCTCGGCTTTGGCAGCGAACTGGTCGCTGTAGAAAAAACAGACGCTTCTAAAGTCTATTCGAAGGTGATTCCGCAGGATTTTGTCAAATATGGTCTGATTCCGGAGCTTGTAGGCCGGCTTCCGGTCATTACGACACTGAATAATTTGGACCGTGCTGCATTGATTAAAATTTTGTCTGAGCCGAAAAATGCGCTTATGAAGCAATATGCCGAGCTGTTCCGTATGGACGGTGTTACTTTGGAATTCCAAGATGACGCTTTGGCGGCAATTGCCGATTTGACGCTTGAAAAGAATACCGGCGCACGCGGTCTTCGCGCGATTATGGAAAAAACGCTGTTGCCGATTATGTATGAAATTCCTTCAGACGAACACATTACAAAGGTGATTATAACAAAAGGATGTGTGGAAAACGGGGAAAAACCATTGACAGAAACTTCTGTTCAGCCGAAACAGCCGGCAGTTTTAAAACCCGGTGCAAAACGCACACCGAAAGATGCAGTTTAATAAAAAAGCTTCGGGCGACCGAAGCTTTTTCTTTTTATTGCCTTGTTTACTTTTCATATTTGTGCTACTATGAAGCTGAACAAAATTTCGGGAGGGATTTTATGAAAGAAAAATCCAATAAACTCGGTGTTCGCATTTGGCTCAATATCATTTTGTTTGGCTTTATGG
Organism: uncultured Eubacteriales bacterium; assembly: GCA_949292775.1. Classification (GTDB taxonomy): domain Bacteria; phylum Bacillota; class Clostridia; order Oscillospirales; family Acutalibacteraceae; genus Fimenecus. The sequence goes on along the minus strand of CASFBL010000004.1, from coordinate 79,510 downwards.
GGCAAATTGCCTGGAGTGTTGAGAATATGTATTTTAATACATTTCTCTACAACTCTGTTTACGATGGAGCGACCCAAGCTGCTGTTAATGGTTCGTTGGATGTTATGAGCGCCATCAGCGCCATGGTCGCCTTCAGCGCGGCTACTGCGGTTATTACAACCTTTTTAGCCGGCACGCTCAGTGATAAACTTGGCAAGCGCAAATGGTTTATTGTTTGCGGTTATATTTTGTGGGGAATTATCACGGCGTCTTTCGGCTTGATTTCCCGCGACAATACGGCGTCGCTTTTTGGGCTAAGTGATGAAGTGAAAATTTTGACTGCAACAGTCAGCATTGTCATTATTATGGATTGTGTTATGACATTTATGGGTTCCACCGGCAACGATGCCGCTTTCAATGCCTGGGTCACGGATGTGACCAACACCAAAAATCGTGCTACGGTAGAAAGCGTGCTGGCGCTTTTGCCCTTGTTTGCAACTGCGGTTGTAATGGGTCTTGCCGGTGCTGTTACCGGTATCGGCTATTCCACATTTTTCATCGTCTTAGGTGCCATAGTTACGCTTTGCGGTGTGCTCGGCTGTTTTACCCTAAAAGACACCGGCGTAAAACCGGACAGAAAAACAGCTTATTTTAAAAATTTGGTATATGGTTTTCGTCCGTCAGTGGTGCAAGAGAACAAGCGTTTGTATTTAGCGCTCGCTGCTGTCTGTATTTCTTCCACGGCGTTTCAGGTATTTTTTCCGTATCTGTTCATTTACCTCGGCAATGTTTTGAATTTCAGCTTAGACAGCGTGCTGGCTTCTTTGACGCCCGCCACAATCGTAGCAGCCGCATTGGTCTTAATTGTCGCTGTAGCGCTTATAGTCTGTATGGGAAAGCTGATTGACCGTTTCGGCAAAGAAAAATTCCTTGTTTTATCTGTTATTTTGTATTTTGCTGGGCTTGTTGCAACAGGATTTGCAAAAAATGTTTTGACTTTTCTTATCAGTATGATTCCGGCGCTGCTTGGCTGGTGTTTGTTTTCTGTTGCTATGAATGCCGCCGTACGCGATTTTATGCCGCAGGATAAGGTTGGGGCTTTCCAGGGCATCCGAATGATCTTCTCTGTCTTGATTCCTATGGTGGTGGGTCCGATTATCGGCAACTTGGTCTGTCGGGTTTCTTCCATTACTTATACAAATGACTATGGGGTAGTGACATCTGCCCCCGGTGCTGTTATGTTTTTCGCTGCAGCAGTGGTGACGGTGTTTATTCTTATACCTGTCTTGCTCTTAATTAGAAAGGGATTCAAAGTTTCAGTGAAAACAGAATAATTTTCAAGTGAAAGCCGGACGCCTTTTGGACGAGCCGGCTTTTTTCGTGGATTTGTAACAGTTTTTTTCTTTTTCTGTAGCAATTCGGCTTTTAAATAATCATAGAATATGCTATACTATATTGCATACATTATTTCGGGAGATGATCATATGCGCCGCCGCAAAAGTAAATTGAATTTTGCCAGTGAACGCCAGACACGCGCTAAGCGGCTGCGGGCATTTATCATCTCTTTTGCTGCATTTATTTTGGTGCTTGGCTCGGTTTCGATTTTGGTTTTTATGAAATCGTTGGATTTCAATTTAGATAATTTGATTCGAAGCCCGGAGAACAGCACAGAACAGTCAACAGATTCCACGCAAGCACCGACTATTGCCGCTACACCTGTCAATGCAGTAACCCTATTTGTCTGCTATGGGAGTGATGATGAACTTTTGCAGTTAAGCCTTGTGTGCACAAGCGTGGAGGATAACGAAATCATGGTGGCAGCGTTGGATCCGTCTGCAACAGTTTCTGTGGATGGCAGCACGGACACCTTACAAGGATGGTTTCAAAAGACAGGCATCAACGGTTTGGTAAAAGCTGTGGAAACCAACACACAAGTTCATATTGACCGATTCATTAAGCAGTCAGAAAGCAATTTGAAAAAAGTGATTACCAAAGTCGGGGACATCACCGTTGATATTCCGCAGCCTATCTCTTACCGCGGTACAGATTTTAGCTTGTTTTTGGAAAGCGGGCAGCAAAAGCTGACAGGGGATTTATTCATTAAATATTTGCAATATGCCGGGACAGCCGAACAAGCCAATGCAGTTTGCGCTTTGGTTCGGCAAACCCTCCAAACCTTTACGGAAGAAAATCTTGCCACGATGTTCAACTATATTTTTAATTTGTCAGAAAGCAACTTTTCGGTTATGGATTATGCAGATGCAAACGGGTTAGTACGGGTGTATCTGTCTATGCGCGGGAACATTGCCGCTGCTACCGTTGAAGACATTTTAAACAGAGGTGACGCATGAAAAAATTGTTCCCTGCGCTGGCGGTTTTAATTGTTATCGCTTTGGCTATTTTTGTGAATTACGACCGCTTGTCTAAATGGTTTCCAACTGATTTTTCAGAAACAGAAATGGTTTTTGAAAATGACGGAAGCACCCGTTATTATTATGGGGCATTGTCCGAAGACGCCAAGATTGCTTATACCAAGGTTCTGTCGAAAATTCGGTCACATCCGGAAAAAATTGAAATTCCTGATTTGACGGACACAGAATTTGATGAAATGTTTTGTGCGCTTTCTTATGATAATCCGGAGCTATTGTGCATGAAAAATGAAAGTAAAATTCAAAAGCAAGGGGCAAAAGCCTATTTCCTGCCCCAGTACTATTGCTCAGCTGAGGAGTGCGAACAGCATCGCACGGAAATGGAAGCTTGTGTAGAAAAATTGCTGGCAGATGTTCCGGAAAACTTAACGGACTACGAAAAAGAATTGTATTTTCATGACTGGATTTGCAGCCATTTTACATATGAGACGGAAGACTTAACAATCGGTTATACGACTTATGACGGATTTGTGCTCGGCCGAGCAGTCTGCGAAGCTTATTCGCGCTGTATGCAATTACTGCTGAATCGGTCCGGTATACCGAATTATCTCGCCACCGGCACGGGTGTAGACATCGAGGGCAAGTCTGAGGGACACATGTGGAATGTGGTTACGCTGGATGGCAAAAACTACTATTTAGATGTAACCTGGGATGATTTGGATGCGGCCGAAATCGGCCAATATTGTCACGCTTTTTTCAATGTGTCTGAAACAGATATAGCCGAAAATCATCTTGGTATTCTGCCGCAGGGAAACAACTGTGTTTCGGATGATGCGAATTACTTTGTGGTCAGTGGCCTGATGTTTGAGACTTATGACAATGCCGCCAAAAGCAAGATTACGCAGGAAATTTCAGATGCTGTTGCAGCTGGAACAAATGCTTTCGAAATTCGCTTTTCTAACGATGAAGCTTATTTTGCCGCTTTAGATGCGTTGACACAGGACGGCGAGATTTATGCGTTGGTTGAACGCGCCGGTCAAAAGGCATCGCGCGTTTGCAACGAGGCGCTTTATGTGCAAGATGACAGTATGCGAACCATTCAGTTCGCTTTTCAATAAAGGAGATAATTTATAATGGATAAAGAACGGATTGAGCGCGCTGTTCGCGAAATTTTGCTTGCAATCGGGGAGGACCCCGACCGTGCAGGACTTGTGGAAACGCCGAAACGCGTTGCCAACATGTATGAAGAGATTTTTGCCGGCCTCCACGATGACCCAAAGCGGCATCTAAAGCTGTTTGACGAGGGAAATAACGATGAGATGGTCGTTGTCCGAGATATTCCGATGTATTCTATGTGTGAACACCATTTATTGCCGTTTATCGGCAAAGCACATATTGCTTATATACCGTCTGACGGCCGCGTTATAGGGCTTTCTAAACTTGCGCGTATTGTGGACAGCTTTTCAAAGAAACCGCAGTTGCAGGAGCGCCTGACTTCACAGATTGCCGATTTTCTTGACAAAGAGCTGTCCCCACAAGGGGTTGCGGTTGTAATTGAAGCCGAGCATTTGTGCATGACTATGCGCGGCGCCCGAGCAGCAGGGGCCAAAACTCAGACTTCGGCGCTGCGTGGTTCAATGCGCAAGGATGCAAAAACACGGGCAGAAGCCATGTCGCTTTTGCGAGGGAATGAATGATGGGCAATTTTGAAGGACGAGGATTCTCTTTTCCTCTGCAAACCAGAACTTATATCATGGGCATTCTGAACATTACGCCGGATTCATTTTTTGACGGTGGCAAATGGAACGACCCTGAGAACGCGGCTCGCCATGCGCTTGATATGGAAAAGGCGGGCGCGGACATTATTGATATTGGCGCGCAATCCACCCGCCCGGGCCACAAGCCGCTTTCTGATAAAGAGGAGCTTCTTGTTTTACAGACTTGTTTGGACGATGTTTTAGAAACGGTGCGTGTACCGGTTTCGGTTGATACTTTTTACCCGCTGGTTGCTGACTATGCGCTCTCAAGAGGGGTTGCAATCGTCAATGATGTCAGCGGTGTTTTTAATCCGGAAATGGCTCAGGTGGTTCGACAATTCGATGCCGGCTGGATTGTTATGCACAGCGGCAAAAGTGATGCGGACGGTGTGCAGGTTTATCCCCGAGGGGTGTGTGCGGATGTTCATGATTTTTTTCGGGATATGAAAAAAGCGTGCGTGAGTGCCGGGATTTTGCCTGAACGCCTGTGTTTCGATATTGGGATCGGTTTTGGAAAGAGCAACGAGGATAATTTGGCGCTTCTGAGAGGTATAGCCGGTTTAAAAGAACCTGACTGTGCTCTTATGACTGCGCTTTCCTGTAAGCGTGTTGTTGCGAATGCAACCGGTGCAACGGGCGAAGATTTACTTTTCGGCACGATTGCCGCTGATACGCTGGCGATAGCGGGCGGTTCAGATTTTATTCGCGTACATCATGTGAAAGAGGCAAAGCTTGCTGCCAGAATGACGGATGCTTTGGTTAGGTGAGAGTTATGGATAAAATATTTATCAATGGGTTAGAGCTGTTCGCTTACCACGGTGTAAATCCGGAGGAAAAAACAGACGGGCAGATGTTTGTTTTAGATATTACCTGTTATTTGCCGCTTGTCAGACCCTGTGCGACTGATTGTGTTGATGATACAGTCAGCTATGCTAAAATACTGAAAACAGCGCGCAGGGCCTTTTTAGCCGAAAAATATGATTTGTTAGAGCGTGCAGCAGACGCTGTAATTCAGGCAATTTTTGCAGATTTTCAGCCCGTTACGCAGGTGACACTTTTGTTAAAAAAACCGCAGGCGCCAATTCGCGCAGATTTTAACTGGGTCGGGGTTGAACTTACCCGGACGAGAAATGATTATGAGGGGAGTGTTTCAGATTGAAGTCGGTTATAGGGCTTGGGACTAACATCGGAGACCGCCTGCTCAATCTAAAAGAAGCGCTCAATGCGCTTGCACTGCTGCCCGGCACGCGCGTTTTACGAACTTCGTCTGTATATGAAACAGAGCCGTATGGGTTTTCCGAACAACCTAATTTTTTGAATATGGTTGCTGAAATTGAAACAACGCTTTCTCCGCATGCGCTTCTTGGCGGATGTTTAGGTATTGAAGCAGGGATGGGGCGTATACGCGAGTTTAAAAACGGTCCCCGCATTATCGATTTGGATTTGCTTCTTTTTGAAGATTATTCAGAAGCTTCTTCCGAATTAACAGTGCCGCATCCGGAGATATATAATCGCTCCTTTGTATTGGTGCCGCTTTTTGAACTCTATGATACTGGGGAAGCGTTTGGATTCCAATTTCAAAGTGCTTATCAAAATCATCCAAAACAGGACATAAAAAAATACGCCGCGGAATAATCCGCAGCGTATTTTTTATTTGGCTTAGTAAGAGATGTATTGCTTTGTGATGAGGGATTCAAGCTGTGAAGCAGCCCACTTGACCATGGTGTTTGATTCAGTGATTTTGTAAGTATCGCCGTCAATAATACCTGTGTCAAATGAGGTGAACGCTTCGTTTGAAAGTGCGTTTTTCACCGTGGTCTTCCAAGTTTCATCATAGTCGTTGCCGACATAGTACATAATGTGATAACCATATTCGGTTTCAACAATACCGGTGTCGCCGGGCTTTCTGGCTGCGTCAAAGCACCAATCATTGAAAGCATCTACCATTTCGCCGACATTGACTTCTTCGTAAAGGCCGCCGTTTTCTTTGGAACCGGGATCTTCTGTGTTTGCGGTTGCCAAAGTGGCAAAGTTATCTTCCGTCGGATTCTGGAGATACTGGTCATATATTGATTTTGCCTTTGTGTAGTATTCCTGCTTTTCCTCATCTGTCATTTCAACTACATTGCCGTCATCATCTGTGGGGAACGCAATCAAAATGTGGCGAACATCTACCGGTTTAACCGTGTCTTTGTGGGGAAATACGGAAAGATACAATACAGAATAACCGCTTTCAGATTCCACAACAGTAACATCGCCGACTGCACGGCCAGCAGAAACGACCCAATCACAAGCCGCCTGACCGAAATAGGTGGTCAGAGAGGAGGGGGTGACATCCGCATAAGTGACGCTGTCCTCTGTGGCGCTGGAGTTGTTGGCTTTTGCCTGTTCAAGAAGGGTAGCAGGGCTGTTCACTTTCGCTGCATAAGCGTCAGCGAGCTCTTTGGCTTTTGCCATTGCTTCTTTCTGGGCGGCTTCTTTTTCTTCATCCGTTGCATCATCGGCAATAGAGGAAGTGTCAGCAGACACGGTAAATGCAGATACAGAAACCAAAGCGTAGTCTGCTACATTTTCGTTGTATTCCGTTTCGATTTGTTCATCTGTAATCGCGTTCGTCAGTTCTTCCTGTTTCTGTTCTGCATAATTGGCAGCAAGCTGACGCTCTTCCATAACTTCACGCAAAAGCTTCTCATTGACACCTTTACCATACATCATTACAAGATAACGGTTTAAAGAGTAGTCATTCGATTCCGCAGTCGAGCGCAATTCTTCAATCTGTTCGTCAATGCTTTGCTGCTGCTCTTCTGTCAGTGTGACGCCGGCTTCGCGGGCGAGATCTGCATAAGCAACATAGGACTGCAGATAATTAAGAGCATTGATACGCATATAGTCCGCCCATGTCGGATTTTCACCGTCAAAGCCTTCCAAAGTTCCGAGCGTATAGGCCTGTTCCATCGGCGTCTTGGTGGCATCATAGCCAGTGTACATAGCACCGTAGCCCTCACCGTATGTAGAATCATACTGCTGGGACTGCTGCGCAATACCCATGTAAATATCCATATAGTACAGATTATACTTTGCAATGGATACGCGTTCATCGCCGACTTTAGCGGCAGTCAACACTTTTTGCGGTACACCGAAGAAATTTAAAACAGCATATACTGCACCCAACACTAATGCAACGGCAACAACAATACCGATGACTTTACCGGCAATGTGTTTTGCTTTTTGCACTTGGGGACTTTTCTTTGCATTTTTCTTTGCCGCAGCAGCCATGCGCTTTTTGCGTTCTTCGCGGTAAAGCTCTGCCTGGCTTTTTTCAGCATGATTGTTTTCCATGTCAGATATCATCCTTCATCTGTGAATTTTTGGTTTTGGTCAAAAACCGATTAAACATAAACATTTTATACTATTTTTTATAAAGTTACAAGCATAATTTTTGCAATTCAGGGAAAAGAAACTGAAATTTACAAAATGTTAAAAGTTCCCTTTCATGCTTCAGAAAGCAAAAGCCATTCGTTTTCTTTTACTTCAATCTCAGTTTCTGCTGCTTCTATTTTTTCTAAAAGTTCAGAAAGCTTTGCAAAATTACTGACGGTGTCAGGTTCTTCACAGGCTGCTTTCCAAGCGCTTACTTGCCGGTATCCCTCTTCAATTTCTTTCTGTAAGAGGCTGAGTCTGGCACGGCGTTTTCGCTCTTCCGCCTTGTTTTTACGACCGGCTTCATACATGACCTTTTGTATGGAATCCGCTTTTTCTTCTTTGGGTGCTGAGGGTCTAACACCAGAGTTTTCATGCGCAGCAAGATAATCGTCATAACCGCCCTGATAGGAGTGCACACCGTCAGAAACCAATTCAATGATTTTTTGCGGCACGCTGTTCAGGAAATAGCGGTCATGGGACACAACAAGTAAAGTGCCTGTATATTCGCGCAAAGCCTTATCCAGCGCTTCCTTTGCAATATAATCGAGATGGTTGGTCGGTTCGTCCAAAATCAAAAAATTACCGCGTTCAAACTGTATAATGCAAAATGCAACTTTTGCCCGGTTGGCGCCCGAAAGGTCTCGTATTCTTTTGAAAACCTGTTCGTCCTCAATCAATAATTTGCCCAGTGCACTGCGAATTTCAAATTCTGTTTTTGTGGGGAATCGTTTATGAACGGCTTCCAGAACCGTATCGTTCAGGTTCAGGTTAGAAAGTTCCTGGTCAAAATAAGCAACGCGTATATTACCGCCAATCCGAATAGTTCCGGAATACGGTTGTTTTCGCAGAATAGCTTTTAGCAGAGAGGATTTTCCAATCCCGTTTTGCCCGACTAATGCTACCTTTTCTCCGCGCAGGATTTCTAAATTTACACCGGAGAACAATTGCTTTCCCGATGCTGAGTTGCCGACAAAAATGCCGACATCCCGAAGTTCAAGTACAGTTTTGTGGGGCTCCGGGTCATAATCGAATCGAAAATAAACCTGTTTTTGGCGCGGGTTTGGTTTTTGCGCCAGTTCCATTTTTTCGAGCGCCTTGACGCGGGAGCCGACACTGTTTGTACTGCTGGATTTTGCGAGATTCCGCCGCACATATTCACGCATCTGCTCAAGCTCTGTTTGCTGTTTTCGATATTCTTTTTCAAGTGTGCGTATGCGTTCTTCTTTTTGCTGTAAAAAAGAAGTATATCCACCTTTATAGCGTACCAGCTCTCCGTGCTCGATTTCACAAATATCTTTAGAGACCTTGTCCAAAAAATAACGGTCGTGCGAAACAACTACAACTGCGCCGTGATAACTGACAAGATAGTCTTCCAGCCATGAGAGCATGGAAAAGTCCAAATGGTTGGTCGGCTCGTCCAAAATCAAAAGTTCAGGATTTTGCAAAAGAACCTTTGCCATGGAAAAACGAATTTTCTCGCCGCCGGAAAGTGTTTGCACGCGGCTTTGTAAATCAAAACTGCCAAAGCCTAACCCATTCAGGACGGTCTGAATCCGAACTTCGGCATGGTATCCGTCAACAGCGGTATAGGCGTTAGAAAGATTTTCATATTGCTCTGTGAGTTTTTGGTATTGCGCACTACTTGCATCGCAGGCGGCAATTTCCTGTTCCGTTTTCTGCATCTGCGTGCGAAGCGTATACACTTCTTTTATCGCATCCTGTATCTCTTCTTGTAATGTATTGCTGAGTGTAAGAGATTCATTTTGCCGCAAATAGCCGATTCGAACGCCGTTTTTTACGGAAACTTCGCCTGTATCACATATTAAAGCGCCGGTAATGATGTTTAAAAGCGTCGTTTTTCCAACGCCGTTTACGCCTAAAAGACCAATGCGGTCTGTTTCTTGAATGCTTAAAGAAATTTTTTTTAAAACGGATTCTCCGGCGAATCCTTTGCTTACATGATTTAAAGATACAAGCATAAAATCACCAGGTAAGAAAAACCGGGGCAGGCGTGATGCTTGCCCCGAAAGTTTTTAGTGTTGTTTAATAAGTCGCTCAACATCTTCGTTTCTGCCGAGAATCATTAAAGATTCCGTTTCGGAAAAGATGTGATCGGGATGAGGCAGTGGATAGATTTCTTTGCCGCGTTTGATGGCCAAAATACTGATGTTGAATTTGGAACGAACTTTTTTATCTAAAATACTCTTGCCGACCCATGTGGCAGGAACGCCGATCTCGTAAATCGAATAATCTTCGTTTATCTCAATATAATCAAACACAGAGTCATTGCCGTATTTGACAGCCAAACGCTCTGCAGTTTCCTTTTCAGTGTAAACCACTTCGTCCGCGCCGTTGCGCAGCAGGAATTTGGCGTGCACATCGCGGCTTGCGCGCGAAAGCACAAACTGAGCGCCCATATCTTTCAAAAGCGATGTTGTTTCCAAAGAACTTTGAAAGTTGTCGCCGATTGCAACCACACAAAGGTCAAAGTTTGCAACACCCAAAGATTCCACAAACATTTCGTTGGTTGCGTCGCCGATTTGCGCGTCCGTTACGAACGGCAAAACAGCATTGACGCGGTCTTCGTCGGTATCAACCGCCAAAATATCGTTGCCCTGTTCGCTGAACTTTTGCGCCATGTGTTTGCCGAAACGTCCAAGACCGATGATTAAAATAGATTTCATTTTTTTACCCCTTAACCGATTGTGATTTTTTCAACAGGATATTTGGAAGGTACGGCGCCTTGCTGATCGCGGAACGCAAGCAGCAGGGTCAATCCGCCGACCCGGCCGAAGAACATAAGCGCAATGAGCACAAGTTTGGACGGGTCTGAAAGTGTCGGCGTAATGCCGAGGGTTAAACCGACCGTGCCGATTGCGGAAGCTGTTTCAAACAAAGCTTCTTTTATGGTAACGCCGTCAAACGCGCAAATTAACGTGCCGGACAGGAAAAACAAAAGAATATACATGGCTATTACGCTGATGACCTGCACGTGTGCATCATCGCTCACACGCCGGTGGAAGCTTTCAATGATTTTTCTTTGCCGGAACGCTGTGAAGACGCCGGAAATCATCATTGCAAGGGTGGTGGTTTTCATACCGCCCGCGGTTGAACTCGGCGAACCGCCGATTAGCATTAAAAATATAACCAGCAAAACGCTTGCGTCTGAAAGCGCAGTTAAATCCAACGTGTTAAACCCAGCGGTTCGCGGTGTTACTGTTTGGAACAACATGCCGAGCGCGTATTCTCCGGGGGACAACTGAGCAAATTTGGGGTTGTTGCTTTCAAAAAGCGTCATCATTAAAAACGGAACAAGGATTAAAGCCGCTGTGGTAACCAATACAATTTTGGAGTGCAAGCGGAATTTGCGGAAATGTCCCTTGTTAAGAACAATATCGCGCCAAACGAAAAAGCCGAGACCGCCTATCACAATCAAAGCGATAATTACAAGGTTGACAAGCGGGTCGTGTTCATAGGCGACCAAAGAAGAAAATTTACCGCCGCCGCCCATTAAATCAAAACCGGCGTTGCAAAATGCAGAAACTGAATGAAAAATTGCAAAATAAATACCTTTTAACAGACCGTATTCCGGGCAGAACCGAAAGGCTAACAGCGCAGCTCCGGAAATTTCAAAAATAGCCGTGCCCAATAAAATGAAACGCGTCATTTTGACAATGCCGCCGACTTGCGGCGCGTTTACGGATTCCTGCAAAGTAAAGCGGTCGCGAAGCCCGATTTTTCGCTTGGTTAGCGTTAATGCGGAAATGGCCAGCGTCATAAAGCCGATGCCGCCGATTTGAATCAGCAATAAAATAACAATTTGACCGAAAACGGACCAATAGGTATACGTGTCAAAAACAACAAGACCGGTCACGCAGGTGGCCGAGGTCGCCGTGAACAGCGCGTTGCCGAAGGAAGTCCAAACCCAGTCACGCGTGGAAATCGGAAGTGTGAGAAGAAGCGCTCCTGTGAGTATAATCACAGCGTAGCCGAGAACAATTGTTTTCACCGGAGACAGTCTGTGCTTTTTTACCCGGGCGGGCATTTTTGCCGTTGTTCGTTCCATTCAAAAGGACCTTTCCAAATGTTACTTTTTTTCAGCAGGTGTATTATATTACAACTTTTTTAAAAAGACAAGGGGGTTGTTTATCTTTTTTTCGGTTATTGCTTTTTAGGAAATAAAAAGCGGTATAGTGCGTGTGCCATTCGCATAACGGAGGAAACTACGATGATGCCGGCAGAAAGCGCTAAAGCCAGTTGAATGGTGTAAACCGCCGTATCGCCGAAGCTCTGCCAGTCGTTGTGTAAAGCAAATTTCATGGTGTTATAAAGCGCGCCGCCGGGAATCAGGGGAATAAACGCCGGGACGAGATAGGAGGTAGTCGGCGTCTTTTTAATTCTTGCAAAAATTTCCGCGTAAACCGTTACAAAAATCGCGGCAAAGAAATAGCGAATCGGGTCGCTGTCAAACACAAGACCAAGCAATAAATACACCGACCACGAAAGCATCCCGCCGAGGCCCGCGATTAAAAGTTTTGTGCGCCGGATATTAAACAATACGGAAAAACCTAAAGAACCGAGGAAGGCTGTGATGATTTGCAACGCGTAGTTCATTTAATAAGCCCTCCTAAAAGCAGCGCGGATAAAATGTAACCAGCTGCAATTGCAATGGCGATAATCACAGATTCACAAAATCGCAACATACCTGCCATGATATCGCCGCTGATGATGTCCCGAATAGAGTTCGTAAGTCCGATTCCCGGAATAAGCAGCATAATATTGCCGATGATAATCATGTCAGCGTGCTCGCCGAATCCGATAAATACACACAGAAAAGCAAGAGAGCAAAGTATAAACGAAGAAACGACATTTGCAAAAACCATGTTCACCGCGGCTTTGTCCGCTGCGAAAACAACGCCTTTTAAAATGACGCCAATCACGGCTGCGGCCGCTGCGTCTAAAAAGTTCCCGCCAAAAAACAGGGCAAATGCACCGGCAATCAGTGCGTATGCCGCACACTGCACATAAAAGGGATAAACTTTTTTGCTGTCGATTTCTGCAAGTTCCTGTTTGATTTGCGCAAGTTCCGGCTTTTCGGCACAGATTTTTCGCGAAAGCGCATTTAAGCTGTGAAGTTTGTCAAGATCTGTGGAATATTTACTGATGCGCCGTGTTTGCGTGATGGTGTTCTCTTCCTTGTCAGTAACTGTGGCGACGATGCTGGAAGTAATGGTAAAAACATCGGCGCGCTGCATATCGTAAGTCATTAAAATACGGCGAACAGAATCTTCTACGCGCCCGATTTCCGCGCCGCTTATCAGCATTTTTTCTCCAATGTCCAAAGCGACACGAAGCAGTTTTGCAGTATCCATAAAACTTCTACCTCCGCCCATAATAGTAGCACAAAGTTTAGCAATAATCCAATATATTTTATAAAATTATTCAAGCCAGCTGTTTTTAAAAATATAACTGTGCTTGGCTTTTTTGGAAAAGGATGTTATAATGACTTTGTCTTCGTTGCGTCTTTAAATACAACGCAAAAAATTCTGTCGCCTTTTTGAATTCAAAATTTTAACGGTGATACTTTTATAAGGAGATATTCTATGAAAAAATACGATTATTTAATTGTTGGCTGCGGTTTGTTCGGTGCGGTTTTTGCACACGAAGCAAAGAAAAAAGGTAAATCTGTTTTAATTGTTGAAAAACGCGATCACATTGGTGGTAATATTTATTGTGAAGAGCAAGAGGGCATTCTTGTTCACAAATACGGTGCACATATTTTTCATACCAGCAACAAAGCGGTTTGGGATTATGTAAATCAGTTTGTCGAGTTCAACAATTTTGTGAATTCACCAATCGCAAATTACAAAGGCGAGATTTACAACATGCCTTTTAACATGAACACTTTTTCTAAAATGTTCGGCGTTGCAACGCCGAAAGAGGCAGAGCGTGTCATTGAAGAACAGCGTGCCGAAGTTCAGGGCGAGCCGAAAAATTTGGAAGAACAGGCAATCAGCCTTGTTGGCAGAGAAATCTATACAAAACTCATTAAAGGCTACACAGAAAAACAGTGGGGGCGCGACTGCAAGGATTTGCCCGCATTTATTATCAAGCGTTTGCCTGTTCGTTACACTTACAACAACAATTATTTTAACGACCGTTACCAAGGCATTCCGGTTGAAGGATATACCGTGCTGATAGAGCGTTTGATTGAAGGGTGCGATGTGCGCCTGAATACAGACTTCTTTGCCGACCGTGAAATGTTCCTTTCTTTAGCGGATAAGTGTCTTTATACCGGTACGATTGACGGGTACTTTGATTATATTTACGGAAAACTCGGTTACAGAAGCCTTCGGTTTGAAAATGAATTGCTTGATGAGCCGAATTATCAAGGCGTCGCCGTTGTAAATTATACAGAGCGTGAAATTCCCTATACCCGAATCATTGAGCACAAGCATTTTGCTTTCGGCACGCAGCCGAAGACAGTCATTACCAAAGAGTATCCTGTGGATTGGGAAGAGGGTATGGAGCCTTATTACCCGATCAACGACGAAGAAAATAATGCTTTGTATGCCCGCTATGTTGAGCGTGCCTCAAAAGAGCCGAATGTGATTTTCGGCGGCCGCCTCGGTATGTATAAGTATTATGATATGGACAAGTGCATTGAAGCAGCGCTTGCGCTTTGCGAAAAGGAACTTTAAAGCATCTTGCATAGCTTTCCTTGAAATGCTATAATGAGCAAAATCAGATATAAAGTAAAGGAGTTGCAGTTGTGTCTGAAGTAAAAGTCAGTGTCATTATGCCGGTGTACGGCGTCGAGGAATATGTCGGCGGCGCGATTGAAAGCATCCAAAACCAAACCTTTACAGATTGGGAAATGTTTGCAGTGGATGACGGCACGAAAGATAGAAGCGGCGAAATTTGCGATGCTTATGCGGCAAAGGACAGCCGAATTCATGTAATCCACAAGGAAAACGGCGGTGCGCCGAGTGCGCGCAATGTCGCCATAGACATGGCCAAAGGCAAATATTTCTATTTTATGGATTCCGATGATTTTGCGGAACCGACTATGCTTGCTGATATGGTGGAGGCCGCAGAGAAGCATAATGCACAGTTGGTTGTATCCGGGTATTATATTGATACTTATTATTCCGACACAGAGAAATATACGCAAGAGCAGGGCGTTGAAGGTAAGGTTTATGCTTCGCAGCGTGAATTCCGCGAGGATGCTTACCGTTTGTTTGACCAAAATCTTTTGTATACGCCTTGGAACAAGCTGTATTCGGGGGATTACATCCGGGAAAACAAACTGTACTTTCCCAATACTTTTTGGGATGATTTCCCGTTTAATTTGAGCGTCCTGCGCGATGTGGAGCGCGTCGTTGTCATTCCGGGAAAATACTATCATTTTATTCGCAAGCGCGCGGAGTCTGAAACCACAAAATACAGAAGCAATATGTATGAAAAGCGCGAAGAAGAACACGGCTGGATGGTGGACCTCTATAAGCACTGGGGCGTTGACGATGAAAACAGCCGCGAGTTTTTGGCGCGGCGCTATATTGAGCGTGTTATCGGCTGCGTTGAAAATGTGACGAACAAGAGCTGCACACTGTCGTTCTCTGAAAAAGAGAAAGAAATCAAACGAATCATTTCTGATGAAAAAGTAAAACAGCTTTTGCCGGTGATGCAGGCAAAATCCACCTATATGAAATTGATGCTGATTCCGATAAAAATGCAGAGTGCGTTTTTGACACACTGCGAGGGCGCTTTTATTTCTAAAGTAAAATCCGGCAATGTGAAGCTGTTTGCTTCTCTTAAAGCGAAAAGATAAAACTGAACCATTTCACTTTCACTGGGGGACAAGCCATATGCGTATGGATTTAAACGGAGCCTGGGAATTCAGAGAAGCCGAAAAAGGCGAGTGGAAGCCGGCAACAGTGCCGGGGTGTAATTATCTCGATTTGCTCGCGCTAAAAGAAATCCCGGATCCATTTATCGGCACCAACGAAAAAGATGTGTACTGGGTTGCACAAACCGACTGGGAATACAGAAAGCGCTTTTCTGCCGATAAAGCGCTTTTAGCGTGTGACCGCGTATATTTGGACTGCAAAACGCTCGACACCATTTGTACGCTGTATTTAAATGAGACTTGCATTGGCAGCGGCGAAAATGCGCATCTTGCATATAGCTTTGATATCAAAGAGAATTTGCGCGAAGGTGAGAACGAGCTGCGCATTGTTTTTGCTTCGCCGGTAAATTTCGTGAAAGAAAAACAGGCGAAAGAAAGATGTCCGCGCAATGCAAACGGGCAGGATGGAATTCCGCATATCCGCAAGCCGCAGTGCCACTTTGGCTGGGACTGGGGTCCCGTTTTACCGCCGAGCGGTATTTCCGGTGACATTGCGATTGTTGGCTACAATGCCACTCAGCTGCAGGATGTCTTGGTTTTGCAAACACATAAGGACAAAAAGGTTACGCTAAAAATTACTGCCGAAGCCGAAATTTTCGGCGAAACGGCCGTTGTCTATGAAGTCAGCGTACATACGCCGGATGGTGTTGAGATTTGCGGCATTGCCCGCAAACTGCCGGATAACGGCAAAATCGAAGAAACGGTTCTGGTTGAGAATCCGGAGCTTTGGTGGACAAGAGATTTATCAGACCGCGATGAGCAGCCGCTTTACACGGTGACGGTTACGCTGCTCTCCGGGGACAGTGTTTGCGATTCCCTTACGCAAAAAATCGGCTTGCGCACCATTACGCTCAATCGTGAACGCGACCAATACGGCGAGAATTTCCAGTTTTTCATTAACGGTGTGCCGCTGTTTATCAAAGGTGCCAACTGGATTCCGCCGGACAGCTTTGCCACAAGATATACGCAAGAGCGTTTGGAATATGATTTGCAAGCTGTTAAGTTCAGCAATATGAACATGCTGCGCATTTGGGGCGGTGGGTATTATGAAAGCGACGCGCTGTATTCCGCATGCGACCGCTATGGTATTTTACTTTGGCAGGATTTTTGCTTTGCCTGCCAACCTTATCCGTTTTTTGACCCTGAGCTGCTTGCGAATGTGCAAAAAGAAGTGGAATACAATGTTAAGTGCCTGCGCCATCATGCAAGTCTTGCCATCTGGAACGGCAACAATGAAATCGAAACCATGTCAATTGCATGGCGCAACCGGCTGAAATATGTGGAATGGACTGAAAAGTTCTTTTACCACATTCTTCCTGAATGGATGCAGTCGCTGGATACGCAAACACCTTACATTCCCGGAAGTCCCTGCGGCGTGGCGCACATGAAAGGCTTTGACCGTGACAATGTAGGAGATACGCACCTGTGGGCCGTTTGGCACGGCTTACAGCCGCTGACCTATTACCGCAAGCGCATGACGCGGTTTTGCAGTGAGTTTGGCTTTGAAAGTCTGCCTGATAAAAAGACTATCGAGATATTTGCAGAGCCTAAGGACTATGCATTAGACAGTGAAGTCTTTACCGCACACCAAAAATGCAGCAGCGGCAACATGAAAATGGCGTTTTATATTGCCTCTCGGTTCCGTCTGCCTGCGCATTTTGAAGATTATATCTATCTTTCCCAAATCTGTCAGGAAGAGTGCGTTCGTGACGCGACAGAGCATTGGCGGCGCAACAAAGGGCGTTGCAACGGTTCTATGTATTGGCAGCTTAATGATTGCTGGCCGGTTTGCAGCTGGGCAAGTATGGACTATTATGGCAATTATAAAGCACTGCAATATTGCGCGCGCCACTTTAATGCGCCTGTCACCGTTTCCGTGGAAGATTCCAAAGAAGAGATCCGCGTATTCGCACTGAACGATAAAAACGAGCCGGTCACATGTGAAGTGCGTTATCGGTTGTTGAGCTTTAACGGTGAAACCGCTGCGCAGGAAAGCAAATCTGTTTCGTTAGAGGCTTTGCAAAACCAAGTTGTGTTTGCTTTGCCGGTTGCCGAACTTCGTAAAACAGCAGACCTTAAAAATAGCGTGTTCGTCACAGAACTGCTTGTAAATGACAAGGTTGTCTCGCGCCGCACGGTTTTGTTTGACATGGAAAAGAATTTGAAACTGCCGAAAACGCAGGTGGAAGTCAATGTAACCGTCCAAAACGGTGTCGCGCATATCCAACTGACAGCAAAGCAGTTTACCCGTTTTTTGCAGGTGTATTCTGCGACAAACACGAAGCCGTTTTCAGACAACTACTTTGACCTTTTGCCGGGCGAGACCGTAGAAATCACACAGGAAGTGTCAAAAGACGCGACCGCAGAGTCCGTTCAAAAGGACATTTCGTTGTTTAGTCTTGGCGATGTGGAGCCGGCTGCCGGTAAATTCTCCGACTTCCTTGTACAGGCCAAGGTGTTTTTACAGCCTATCAATTTTGGCAGCTATATTTATAACCGTAAGATTCCCGGTGATTATCCTTTGAAATAATTCAAATACGGATGATTTACAAAAAACCGCAGATTTTTCTGCGGTTTTTTATTTTTCTATTGACAAATTATAAAATCAGGAATAATATATGAATATAAATTCATATGAACGGAGGCTCATATAAAATGGAACATGATCATATTCATGCATTAGATTTAGCAAAGAGCCGCTTACCGAAAGACGAACTGCTCTTTACTTTAGCGGATTTGTTTAAGATTTTCGGCGATACCACGCGTGTGAAAATCCTGTTTTCTCTGTTTGAAGAGGAACTTTGTGTCAGAGAAATCACAGAACTGCTTGGCATGACGCAATCGGCAGTCTCTCATCAGTTAAAAGTATTGAAAGATTCAAAACTCATCGGCAACCGCCGAGAGGGGAAAACAATCATTTACTTTTTGGCAGATAACCATGTCCGGTCTATTATCGGCCAAGGCTTTGAACACATTTTGGAGGATAAAGCTGATGAAAACGATTTATAAAATGGTAAATTTGGATTGTGCAAACTGTGCGGCAAAAATGGAGCGGGCAGTTTCCAAACTGCCGGAGATTCAAAGCGCGCAGGTGCAGTTTATTACACAGAAAATGGTTATTGAAACTGAAAATACGCCAACGCCGGAATTATTTGCACAGATTCAAAAAGCCTGTCGGCGGATTGACGCGGACTGTAAAGTCACGCAGCGAGGTGGCACGATGAATAAAGAACAGAAAAAGGATTTAGTTCGCATTCTCATAGCAGCTGTGTTATGGATTATTGCTTGGTTGTTACCACTTGAAGGTTACTATAAATTAATAGCGTTTTTAGTGCCATACTTGCTGATTGGCTATGATGTGCTTTGGTCAGCGATTCGCAACATTCTGCACGGTCAGGTGTTTGACGAAAATTTTCTTATGGCGGTTGCAAGTGTTGGTGCTTTTTGTGTAGCGCAATATCCGGAGGCAGTGGCTGTTTTGCTGTTTTATCAGATTGGCGAGCTGTTCCAGAGTTTGGCCGTCGGAAAAAGCCGAAGGTCGATTGCGGCGCTTATGGATATTCGACCCGATTTCGCGCGTGTGTTGCGCGCAGGCAATGAGCTGACCATTGACCCGCAAATGGTAGAAGTCGGGGAAACCCTTATTGTAAAGCCCGGCGAACGCATACCGTTGGACGCGGTAATTACCAAAGGCGAAACTGCCGTTGACACCTCCGCTTTGACCGGTGAATCTCTTCCGTGTGACAAGCGCGTTGGTGACAATATCATTAGCGGTTCCATCAATTTGAGCGGTATGATTGAAGCGAAAGTCAAAAGCTCATTTGCAGAAAGCACAGTTTCGCGGGTTTTAGATTTAGTAGAGAATTCCTCTGCAAAGAAAGCACGGACGGAAGCCTTTATCACAAGATTTGCCAAATATTACACACCATGCGTCGTAATTTCTGCTGTTTTGCTTGCTGTGCTTCCGCCTTTAATTTTAAAGCAGAGCTTTGGAGAATGGGTAACACGCGCGCTGACCTTTCTTGTTGTATCCTGCCCGTGTGCGTTGGTTATTTCTGTTCCGCTTTCCTTTTTTGGCGGTATCGGCGGTGCATCAAAGTCTGGTATTCTAATCAAAGGCGCAAACGATTTAGAGGCGCTTTCCAAAGTAGATACAGTTGTATTTGACAAAACAGGCACGCTGACGCTGGGGCGTTTTGAAGTTACCGCTGTGCACGCGCAGGAAATGCCGGAGGCGGAGCTTTTGGATATTGCTGCGCTCGCTGAGAGCTATTCAAACCATCCGATTGCGTTGTCCATTATTAAAGCTCATGGCGGGCATTTGGATAAAAGCCGAGTTTCGTCTATTGAAGAAATTTCCGGTTTCGGTGTGACAGCCGTAATTGACGGTAAAAAAGTATTTGTAGGGAACGACAAGCTCATGCATCGCGCCGGTGTGCATTGGAAAGACTGTCATTTGCCTGGCACAACGGTGCACATTGCCGCCGATGGGGAGTATATGGGGCATATTGTTATTTCCGACACAATTAAGCCGGATGCAAAAGAAGCAATTCTTGCTTTGAAGCGCAATGGCGTGCAAAAAACAATCATGCTCACCGGCGATAACAAGAAGAACGGAGAGGCTGTCGCAAAAGAACTGGGGCTTGACGAAGCAAAAACACAGCTTTTGCCGGATGAAAAAGTATCCGCGGTAGAAGCTTTGCTGCTTGACAAGCCCAAAAATAAGACCCTTGCCTTTGTCGGTGATGGCATTAACGACGCGCCGGTACTTGCGCGCGCGGATGTCGGTATTGCCATGGGTGCGCTTGGCAGTGATGCCGCGATTGAAGCTGCTGACATCGTTCTGATGGATGATCGGTTGACCGGGCTTTCGAAAGCAATGCAAATTTCTCGGAAAACCATGCGTATTGTAAGGCAGAATATTGTCTTATCGCTGCTTATCAAAGCAGTGGTCTTAGTACTTGGTGCTTTGGGATTCGCAAATATGTGGTTTGCCGTGTTTGCTGATGTCGGCGTCATGATTTTGGCAATTCTAAACGCAATGCGTGCGCTGTATTCTCAAAAATAATATAATAAAGCCCGCTTTTATGTTTTGCATAAAAGCGGGCTTTGTTTGTTACGCATTTTCGAGGTCAGAATTTTCAGTTTTCGGAACAGCTTTTTTGAAATAAATGGTGAACAGTGTTGCCGTTGTGACCACGGCAATAAAGTCGGAAACCGGTTCTGCAAGAAAAACGGCAAAAGCTTTGTTTTCGAACAATAACGGTAAGATGTAGATAAAGGGAATCAACAAAATCAGCTTTCTGAAAATGGCAAGGAACACAGAAGTTTTTGCATTCCCGATTGCAATAAGTGTTTGCTGGCAGGCGATTTGAATGCCAAACAAGGCACAAACTGCAAAATAGACGCGCATCGCGCTTGATGCGTAAGCAATCAAATCCGGGTTGCTGTTAAACATACGCACAAACATCGAGGGGAACAGCATAACGAGCGCCCAAAGCAGGGTAGAGTAGGTTACACAGCTAATCAGGAGCAGCTTGAAGGATTTGCGAACGCGGGCATACTTCTGTGCACCGAAATTGTAACTTGTGATTGGCTGCGCACCTTGTGTCAATCCGTTCAACGGCAGCATGCAGAACTGCATAAGCGTGCTTAAAATTGTCATAGAGCCAACTGCAATATCACCGCCGTATTTTAACAGAGAAGTGTTAAAGCAGACATTCAGAACGCTTTCGGTAATTTGCATAATGAACGGAGAAACACCTAAAAACAGGCATGGGAGCAATATTTTGGGTACAATGCGCAAGTTGTGGGCTTTTAACCGAAGCGTACTGCGCTTGCTGCACAGGAATACAACGACCCAAATTGCAGACACGGCCTGTGAAATGATGGTTGCCAATGCTGCGCCGCGGACACCCATGTGAAAAGCAAAAATAAACACAGGGTCCAAAACGATGTTCAATACTGCGCCTATGAGTACAGAAAGCATGCTGATGGTTGTGTAGCCCTGCGCGATGATAAAGGCATTCATACCAAGCGCAAACTGCACAAAAAGCGTTCCGACAGTATAAATCTGCATATACTGGACTGCATAGTCAATGGTGTTCTCGCTGGCGCCAAACGCAAGCAGAAGCGGGCGGCACCAAATCGACACGACCACGGTCAGAACAACACTCAGCAACACTAAAAAACTTAGGCAGTTTCCCATGATTTTTTCGGCGCGTGCATTATCTTTTTGCCCCATCGCAATGGAAGCATTCGGTGCGCCGCCCATGCCAACCAGTGCGGCAAAAGCAGAAACGGCCATAATCACCGGCATACAAATGCCCACACCTGTTAATGCAAGACCCGAAGGGTCGTAGTGTCCAATGTAGATTCGGTCAACCATATTGTAAAGAAGATTTACAATTTGTGCAATGACCGACGGAACGGCAAGCTTAAAAAGCAGTTTTCCAATCGGTGCCGTGCCGAGCAGGTTTTTGTCCTGCTGTTTCGATTCGCTTTGCAATGTTAACGCCTCCGAGCTGATATTCTAAAAACTGATTTTACTACTATTTTTAGGTGTGGGCAACTGCAATTCGGTAAAATGCAGTCGAATTTACAATAATTTTATAAATGAGCATAAAAGCCAAAAATGTTCAGAAACCCCGTCTTATTCAGACAGGGTTTCTTTGCATGGTTATGATTTATATTCCGGCTTTAAGCTGTCTTGATAAATTTCTTTCGGAATTTCAAACTCCGGACAGCCCATTGCACCGGGGGCGACCTCATATTTATCGAACGCAATAACAATATTGCCGTTTTCAGAGAAATAGAAATTTTGATGGTCGCGGATGTTTGTAAAATTCCGAGCTTCCACTTCAGAATGCAGCCAGTAATAGACGGAGCTGTCTTTTTCCATTTCCGCCTCCATCTGCCTTTTTATCTCCTCACTGATTGCTGTTTTGTAATTTGAATTTTCTAAAAACAGGTCGGAAAGATAAACGATTTTACCGCTTTTTTTATCGATGTGATAAAACTTGTAATAAGTGTTGCTGCTGCCTGAACCTTCAAAAATCTGAAGCTTAAGGGTAAACCAATTATCGGTGTTGGTAACAACGGTATAATCGATTTTCATTTGCGTGTGGCCTTCATTTCCGATGCTGTCCACATCGGCATAGAAACGGTCAATCAGTGCATCCGTCAGTTCCTGCACGCTCGAATTGATGTAGTTTTCTGCGTCTGATGCGGTTGGGGGGGAGTCACCGTCAATATCCACAGAAGGTATGTCAGCTTCAAGATTATGATAACCGTCATCATAGAAATAATTCCGAATTGTTGTTACCCGAACAATCTCGCGCAGGACTGGAATTTGTTCCATTGCCGATGCAATGTTTGTGCTGATATTCGGAAGAATAACAAGTACCGTTACAGCAAGTGCAGCGCAGGACACCAATACCGTGCGCCAAACCAAAAAGGCGCGCCGACCCTGTTTTTGGGGCTGTTTTTCCGGCAGTCCCTCAAGCGTCTGTAAAAATTCGTCTGAGAATTCTTGTGAAGGATTGGGTCGGTCCTGCTTTGCAAGACGGCGCAATTTTCTATCGGTTCTGTTCATCATGATTCCAGCACCTCCTTTGGCAATATCTGTTTGAGCTGTTCACGCGCTCGTGAAAGTCGTTTTTTTACCGCGTCCGGCCGAGAATCTGTAATTTTTCCGATTTCTTTAACAGAGAGGTTTTCATAATAATAAAGTGTAACGACTGTTCGATAGGGGAGAGGCAATAGCTGCACAGCTTCCCATAGAGAGAGCTTCGTAGAAATATCTATTCTTTCCTCCGGCGCGGCAAGGTCCCATTGCGTTTCTATCTGCTCGGCCGGTGCTTTTTTGCGCAGAGCAGCATAAGCGCAGTTTGTCAGTATCTTCATTATCCATGGCCGGAACTTGCTTTTGTCGCGTAAAGAATCTAAATTGCGATAAGCTTGAATCAAAGCGTCCTGCACGGCGTCTTTAGCATCCTCGTCGTTTTTTAAAATGCTGAATGCAAGAAGATACAAGCTATTTTGCTGTTGCAAAGCAGCTTGCGTAAACCAGGCTTTTTCATCTTGCATTCCAGTCATCTCTCTTTCCTATTGCTATTTTACGACGGCTTGTGTGCACAGCCAGTTGCCCCATTCTTTGTAATATCTGCCAAGCACATGCGTGTTATCGCTGGTGTAAGCATCTTTTAAGTTCCCGTTTCCGTCATCAAATACTGGATTAATATCAATATAATAGGCGTTCTGCTGCTGCGCAAGCGTTTTTAGAGCATCGTTAAACTTGTCGATATTTGCGTTGGTGAAAACATCATCGCTTTCGGAGCGCATTTTCGTTACATGCAGGTTGGCACAGACATATAGAATCGCATCCGGCTGAAGTGTTTTGATTTCCTGCAAAAGCGTCTGATAGCGGCCAATCGTTTTTTGCAGGTCATATCCTAAATCGTTGATGCCGAGCATGACATAAATCTTACCATATTTCTTAGCTTCGAGCAAATCCGGCAACTTCATTTTGCCTACCGAGCGTACGGAAACCGTTTCTTTTTCGATTTTATAAAGACTCATGCCGACACTCGCAAAATAATCTGCATTGGTAAGCCCGCTGTATTCAGACAGCCCTACTGTTCTGGAGTCGCCGATAAACAGCGCGTCGTCAAAATAGGAGGGGTCTACTGTGGTGTAGACACTGGATTCTGTTATCACAGCGGTCGTTTCCGTGGTTTTAGGCTGGGAAACAGTTTCAGACTGGGACTGTGTGGCTGTGACTTGAGAAGACACTGACAGCTCGGCGGTGTCTTTCTGCCCGACAGCTTTAATAACGAAGGGAAAAGCGACTAGAAAGCTTGCAATGAAAAGGATTATAAACAGGTTTGTTTTGAGTTGCTTTTTCATGGGGAACCTCCTTAGAATCGAAAATATAAAAACGGGTCATTTAGCCCAATATATAAGCAATAGACTGATGCCCAAAAAAGGATTAGAAGCAACAGGGCGCCAACCCAGTCATTGCTTATTTTTTTATAGAGCTTTGCCGGGAACTTTGTTGAAAAAAGAAACCCGCAAAGCAGCAAAACGCCGTATTCTTTCATGTATTTTAAGAAGTCATAGCGAAAGACCGGCGCCGCGGCTGAGCTGAAAAAGGGGAAAAGCCGCCCAAAAAACAAAGTGAGCTGTGAAAGATCTGTGATTGCAAACAGCGCCCAGGTCAACGGAATCAGGAAAAGCATATAAATATGGCCCAGTGCTTTATGGTTATCCAAAAATTTCTTTAATCCGGCCTTTTCGACTGCAATTACAGCAAACAGGAAAAGTCCCCACAGCAGGAAATTGACGTGTGCACCGTGCCAAAGCCCGGTCAGCAGCCAAACTACAAACAAATTTCGATAGGTTTTCCATTTGCCGTTTCGACTGCCGCCCAAAGGAATATATACATATTCGCGAAACCAGCTGCCAAGTGTAATGTGCCAGCGACGCCAAAATTCGGTCATGCTGACGGACAAATATGGAAAACAGAAGTTTTTGGGAAGCTGAAAGCCGAGCATTTTGCCAAGACCGATTGCCATAAGCGAATAGCCCCAAAAATCAAAATAGATTTGAAAGGAATAAGCGGCAATTCCCATCCAGGCAAGTTGCGTAGAAATGCTGTCGTAACCTATCGCGTTGATATCGCTCCATAGCCCGCCAAGTTGATTCGCCAGTAAAACCTTGCTGCCGAGTCCTAAAATAAACAGCTTCAATCCGCTCAGAAACAGCTGTACTGAATGCGTCCTGTTTTGCAGTTTTTTTGCCACCTGGCCATATGTAACAATCGGGCCTGCAATCAGCTGCGGAAACATGCAGATGTAAGTGCCGAGCCGAATCGGGGAGGTTTCCGCAGCACAAGTCTTCCGGTAGACATCTATCAAATAAGAAACAGCTTGAAAGGTGTAAAAGCTGATGCCGGTTGGCAGCAAAAGTTCCGGTGCTCGAAATTGAAAATTTGTTTTTGGAATCAGAGCAATCAGTTGATTAACGCCGGAGAGAAAAAAGGCAGCGTATTTAAACAGAAAGAGCCAGGCGAAATTGTAGACCAAACCGATGATAAGCAGTGTTTTTCTATTCTTTTCTGTTTTAGACATTCTGCTGGCTAACACAAAATTTTCAAGTACGGAAAGAATCAGCAAAACAATGTATTCCGGCTTGTCCAGGGTGCCAAGCGCATAAAATATAAGACTTCCAAACAGCAATACGGTGTTTTTCCATTGGAATGGAACCGCATAGTATACACAAAGGAAGCAGGGGAGAAAAAGAAAAATAAATTGTAAGCTACTGAAAACCATTTTGTTGCTCCTTTGTGTGTACTCAAAATTATAGATGCCTAAAAGTATTAAAAGGTGACAAAAAATAATCGGAATGTTTTTTACATTCCGATTATTTTTTGTTTTATCCGAAAATAGTTTGCAGTGCATGCTGTTTGAGCAGTTGAAAAGCTTTTGTATCCACTGGCGGCAGCGCGCCAAAGAAAGAATCCTGCGTTTGATATAGCTCGTTCAGAAGTGTTAACCCTTCTGTAATTTTTTCTTTATATGTTGTTTCCAGTTCTGAAATGCGACTTGCATACTTTTCGTCCGTTCCCGGCGTTACACATTCTTTGTATAAGTCTATGATTTCATCCGATGTACGAACGGGGAAAAATTCATGCGGTGCAGTACTGTCAAACAAGCAGACACCGATTTCCCGGGCAATGACCATGTCTAAACTGTTTGGGTCGAGCGAACAATGATAGATTTCCGTGACAATGCCGTATTCGAGCAAGGTGTTTGCAATCTTTTTTAAGAAAGTGGATTTCCCTGTGCCCGGTCGCCCTTTAATAAAATAGCGCTTTTCAACCGTTTCTGTCAGTTGTGGGATATAGCAGAGATTTCCGTTAATACTGGCTGCACCGAAAAAGCGGTGGTAAGCTTTTCCAGCGTTTTCTTTTTTAATTCGTCCGGCAAGCAAACGGCTCAAAAATTCGTCACACAGCAGGTCTGCACGGGAAAAATCCATGTGTTGTATATAAATTTCCTCTTCTAAATTATGAAAGGTCCTTGCGGAGTTGAAAACTGTGACTGCGTCAAAGAAAGTCTTTTTTAATTTTTCAGCATGACTTGCTGCATACAAATCTGTAAAACTGGTTTCGCCGGGGATGAAAATGTCTGACTGCGTCAGTGCCGCTTGCAGTGTCGGCAAATAAATGCCGTGAATCGAATCGTCCAGCGGATGATGCAGAAAATGTATAGGCAGATTTTCCTTTTCTGCTTTTTCTGCAACCGCTGCAAAGATATCGCACAAGCAAAGCGGAGGGAAAGCATTGAAACGAATGCATTTTTCGGGCATGCATTGGTCGTCAATGCGATACTCAGTGTATTGGGGGACAAGTGTTGAAGTTAAATAATGTAGTTTTTCTGACATAATAGCGCCTCGATCCGTATATATTTTTCTATATATTTTATGAGTAGTGATGATTTACAGAACTGTTATATAGAAATTTTGAATAAAACATCCTTAAAATATTGACACAAAGTAATTTTAATTGTATAATTTACATAAATTCACAGGCCGTAAACAGAATGAAAACTGTGAGTTTTTGTTATTTAGTTGGGAGGAGTAAAATATGTATTGTAAAAACTGTGGCAAACCCATGGACGATGTAGCTGCTGTTTGTGTAAACTGCGGGGCACCAAAAATGGCGGGGAATAGTTTTTGCCCGAATTGTGGCGCGCAGACTGCACCCGGTGCGGCGTTTTGCCTTTCCTGTGGCGTTGCGTTAAATCCGCAGGCGGCTGCTGCTACCGGCGCTCAAAAGGAAAAACTGGTCGCCGGTCTGTTGGCGATTTTCCTTGGCACGCTTGGGATTCACAACTTTTATCTCGGTTATAACCAAAGAGGTGTTATCCAGCTGCTTATTTCAATCCTTTTGAGTTGGACTTTTATTGCGCCTACGGTTGTTTGGGTTTGGGCAATTATTGAAGCCGTCAAGATTTTCCAGGGCACACTGCCGGATGCCAACGGTAATCCATTGAAATAGTCAGTTCCTAAAAAATGAACCCCCTGTCCCATAAGGACAGGGGGTTTGTAAATTTTTTCCTTATTTTCTTAGCTCTATCGTATGTTTTTCAGACCCCGTTTCATTGAATGTTCTGTAACTGATTTTTCCGTCAGTCAAAACACCGTTTTCAAAATAGAACTCTAAATACAAAGGGACTTGTTTTTCGTCGAACATATTGCTGGACTGCGGGTCACAGACAAAACGGTAATATTCGTTTGTGCTTTGATTTGTATAGGTGCGAAACTCCGTATACAACTCACCGAATTTTTCGCCGTTATTCTCTAAAACTTTTTGCTTGCTGTCACCTGCGCGAAGTGCTTGGAACGCTTCTAAACAGGATTTTGTATCATTCGTTTCTTTGGCAAATACCGTTGCGCCATACTTCCCGTAAAGCGTCATACCGTTCCCGACACCGATGCCTGTCAGTGTACCGTCATCGGATGCCTGCAAATATAAAAATGCATTGCTTCTGTAATTGTAGTCATCGCCCATCTTCGTTTTTTGCGGGTAGAAAAACACCTCATAATCATCGCCGAAAAAGAAATCAATTTGATTGAAGTTTTTTTCAAATTTTTTTACATCGTTTGGGTTTAAGGTTTCTATATAATCTTCGGTGCTTATGTAACCGTATGTTTTTAAATATGCTTTTGCTTCGTCATAATTACGGATATTACAAAGTTTGTCGTAAAGCACGGCAGCATTTTCGTCAATAGAATCTGAAGTTTCATCAAACCAAACCGGATAATCTTGAAAATACTCTAACGATGGGCGCAAAAGGCAAACGGACAGTACAGCAATAAAGAGAAATGCCACTGCGCCGATTTGGGTGGATAATCGGACTTCCTTAGTTTGCATGCCATGCCGTTTGATGTGTGCCGAGAGAATGAACGAGATAAGGCCTAACAAGAGAAGAAAAACCATGCCGGCAAAGGCACAAAATGATTCAAGAAAAATTTTGGAAGCGTCAACTAAAATCAGTGGAGTGAATCGGTCTAAAAGATAAAATATTGCGTTGAAAAAACTGTAAAATGCAGCCTGCGGGAAAAAGCAAAATAGAAAGCTCCCGGCAACCATAACTTCAGCAGTCCCCAAGGCAATCAAAGTTTTGCGGCAGCCAAAATGATATGCTGCCCATGTGCCCAAAAGTACAGCCGTGACCATTAGAAAGCTGACAATAGTTCTAAGAATACTCGGCGGACCGAGTGAGTCGCCGGCAACCACCCAAATGCCGAAAGCACCGGCAATCGCGTTTAAAACAAGAACACCGAAAAACGCTAAAACCGCCCACCATGTTTTCTCAAAGTAAAGTTCGTCAAACTCGTTTCGGATATAGTCCGTGGTATCTTCATCTTCACCCATGTCGTGAATTGCTTTTTGCGTGCTTTCTTCGTCATTAAAACCGATTTCTTTGTAAAATTCATAACGGTCTAAAATATGGCAGGAAAGCTCATCATACAACGCTTGGCGCTTTGCGTCTGACAAGTTGACCGGCAAAACAGACTGAATATAGCTTTTGATTCTGTCGTTCATTACAATCCCTCCTTAAAATCTCGCTCGACTTAAACCAGGGATTTTGCTATGGAACCTGTAACCACCTTGTTGACGGCTGTGGAATAACTTTTCCATTCCTCTTTGGATTTTGAAAGCACTTTCAAGCCTTTTTTGGTTATGGAATAGTATTTTCGTTTGCGTTCACCGGCGTTTTGCACCCAATAGGATTTTACATAGCCATCGCGCTCGAAATTGTGAAGCAGGGGATAGAGCGTGCCTTCTTTAAAAGAAAACACATGCTCACTGCGCAGCTCAATTTCTTTGATGATTTGGTAGCCGTAGCGGTCGGTGTCTGCCAACACAGACAAAACCAACAATGCGCTGCTGCCTTTGGAAAGTTCTTTTTTAATGTCCATATTTGCACCTCCTGAATTATACATAGAGCTCCTATGCATAGAATAACATAGCAAAGTAATATTGTCAAGATTAAGCCTAACGGGGAAAAAAGACTTTTTCAGCCAAAACAAAAACAGCCCACACATAAGTGTGAACTGTTTTTGGTGCGGGTAACAGGACTTGAACCTGCACGGTTGCCCACAAGATCCTAAATCTTGCGTGTCTGCCAATTCCACCATACCCGCAAATGCACTGGTATTATAGCAAAATAATTTTAGGATTTCAATAGACAAAAAAAGCTTCTTAGTATAAAATAAAACTATACTTTTAACACGGAGGGATGTTCATGTCGATGCGTTCTGTTTGGACGGACAAAGTGGATAAAAATTGTCCCTTGCCAGAATACCCGCGCCCGCAGATGGTTCGGGATTCTTTTCTGAATCTCAACGGTATCTTTGAATATGCGATTGTACCGAAAGAAATGGAATGGGTTACGCAGTTTGACGGTGAAATTTTGGTGCCCTTTGCGGTTGAATCGCTGCTTTCCGGCGTGGAAAAACCGCTTTCACCCGAAAGCCGCCTTTGGTATCGTAAAACTTTCTCCTTGCCGCAGGATATGCAGGGCAAGCGCATCCTTCTGCACTTTGGTGCTGTGGACTGGAAATGCCAGGTGTATATTAACCACCAGCTTGCAGGTCAGCATACCGGCGGTTATTGCGCTTTTTCGTTTGACATTACGAATTTGCTCAAAGACGGCGAAAACGAGCTTGTTGTTCAAGTGTTTGACCCGACGGAAGAAGGGCATCAGCAGCGCGGCAAACAGGTGAACAATACCCATGGTTTTTGGTACACAGCAACCTCCGGCATTTGGCAGACGGTTTGGCTTGAAGCCGTTCACCCTTGCCATGTGGAAAGCTGGCGGTTTTTACCCGATATTGACAAAGGACTTGTTCATATAACTACGGCTCTCAGCGATGCCGAAAACGCTGACTTACAGCTTCAAATCCGTTTTGCTGAAGAGGTCGTTTTTGACGGCAGCGTCTCGCAAAACGCTGAAGTATCCATACCGAATGCACAGCTTTGGAGTCCGGAAACGCCGAATCTTTATAATGTAACCTTAACCGTCTTGAAAAGCGGTGAGGTGACTGACCGTGTGACGGGTTATTTTGGCATGCGAAAATTCAACATCTCTAAAGACGAAAAAGGCATTACACGCCTGTTTCTAAATAATAGGCCCTATTTCCAACGCGGGCTATTAGACCAAGGTTACTGGCCGGACGGGGGGCTCACGCCGCCGACCGACGAGGCTATGATTTTTGATATTCAGGAAATGAAACGCCTTGGCTTCAATATGCTTCGGAAACATATCAAAGTGGAACCTGCGCGTTGGTATTATCACTGCGACCGGCTCGGCATGCTAGTGTGGCAGGATATGGTCAGCGGCGGCAAATATATTGGCGATTTTTATGCAGGTGTGTTGCCGAATATTGGTATGCTGCATATTAAAGATGATAAATACAAAGTGTTTAGCCGTGAAGATCCCGCTTGGCGTGTAGAATTTAAAGAAGAACTGTGTGAAGTGATTGACCAGCTTTACAACACCGTTTCCCTTTATTGCTGGGTGCCGTTTAACGAGGCGTGGGGGCAGTTTGATGCGCTGGAAATTTGCGACCTTGTGCGTCAAAAAGACCAAAGCCGCGTAATCGACCACGCCAGCGGTTGGTATGACCAGGGCGGCGGTGATGTTCAGAGTATGCACAAGTATATTTTACCGATTCGTATGCGAAAGCTCGATAATCGTGCGTTTGTAATTACGGAATTCGGCGGGTATTCGCAGAAAGTGCCGGGGCACATGTGGAATCCAAAAAAGGCATTCGGCTATTTGATGTTTGGAAATCGTGAAAAACTGTCTGCTGCCTATGAAAGGCTGCACGAAAAACAGGTGATTCCGCTAATTGAAAAAGGCTTAAGCGGCACGATTTACACACAGGTCAGCGATGTGGAAAACGAAGTCAACGGCATTTATACATATGACCGCGCGGTTTTAAAAATGGACGAAGACATGGTAAAGCGTGTTAATGCACAAATGACGCTGTAACATAGGGGAGGGGCGTTTGTGGCAAACCAAAAACTGAAGCTCTTGCATATTCTTGAGCTGCTAATGACCAAGAGTGATGAAAATCACCCGGTCGATATTGAGCAGATTCTTTTGTATCTGCAAAATCACGGAATAACCTGTGAACGCAAATCGGTTTACAGCGACATAAGCGTGCTCAAGGAATTCGGTTATGATATTCTTTTTACCAAAGGAAATGAAAGCGGTTATTTTCTGGCGTCCCGCGATTTTGAGAGCGCAGAAATTCGGTTGCTTTGCGATGCGGTTCAGGCGGCAAATTTCATTTCCCCTAAAAAAACACAAATGCTAATGGATAAAATCCTGCGTTTGCTGAGCGTTGGGCAAGCGCAGGAAATCAAACAGCAGGTGCATGTGGAAAATCGCCCCAAATCGAACAACGAGGAGATTTATTATCATATCGATAAGCTCAATCGCGCAATTCAGAACGGCTGGCAGGTCGAGCTAATTTATCGCCGGCGCATAATTGGCGAACAGAATGCAGTTGAGTATGAGGAACGGCGCCACAAGATCAGCCCCTATGCCATGATTTGGTCCGATGACCATTATTATTTGGTCGGCAACAACGAAAAGTATGACAACCTTATGGTGCTTCGTCTTGACCGTATTCGCCGATTAGAGATTTTGGAGGGGGAGCGCGTGCGGCCGTTTTCTGAAGTCTCACCTTATAAAAACTTTTTTGATTCTGCGGACTATGCCAAAAAGCATTTCAACATGTTTGCGGGAAATACAGAACATGTCGAGCTGGTGTGCAAAAATGACCTTATTGAGCAGGTTTTGGACCGCTTCGGTGAAAACATCCGGGTCTATCGCGTGAACGAGGAAAAGTTTGGTGTTTCAGCCGATATTGCAGTTAACGAGGGGCTTGTGGCGTGGCTGATGCAGTTCGGCGCACGGGTGCAGGTAAAAAAGCCGCAGTCTCTTAAGAATATGCTGCTTGCAAGAGCGGACGAAATCAAAGGCGTGTATATCATTTAACAGCTTGTGCATAATAAACAAAAAAAATGGAATATTTTTTGCCGCTTGTCTGCACAGGCTCTTGCAAAAACAGCGAGATTGTTATAAAATAAACAAGGTTAAAATGTAAATAATATTTCAATCTGAAAGGATGAATATCATGAGTGCACTCAATAAGATGACAGTGGAAGATCTCGATGTCAAGGGCAAGCGCGTCCTTGTTCGTTGTGATTTCAATGTCAAAATGGAAAACGGCGTTATCACAAGCGATAAGAGAATCGTCGCTTCGCTGCCGACCATCCAGTATTTGATCAAAAACGGTGCAAAGGTTATCCTTTGCTCACATCTCGGCAGACCGAAAGGGGAAGTAAACCCCGAATTCTCCATGAAGCCGGTTGCTGCTCGCCTTTCCGAGCTGCTTGGTCAGGAAGTTAAAATGGCAGACGATGTTGTCGGTGAAAGCGCACAGAAGCTTGCCGCATCTTTGAAAGACGGCGAAGTCCTGCTTCTTGAAAATGTTCGCTTTGAGCCGGGTGAAACCAAGAATGATGTAGAACTTTCCAAGAAATTTGCTGCGCTTGCTGACCTTTATGTCAACGATGCTTTCGGTTCTGCACACAGAGCGCACTCTTCTACTGCCGGTGTTGCTCAGTTCTTGCCTGCTGCCTGCGGCTATCTGATTCAAAAAGAGATTCAGTTTATCGGCGGCGCGCTTGAAAATCCGAAGAGACCGCTTGTTGCGATTCTCGGTGGTGCGAAAGTATCTGACAAAATCGGTGTTATCACCAACTTGATTGATAAATGTGATACGCTGATCATCGGCGGTGGCATGGCTTACACCTTCATGAAGTCGCTTGGCCACAAAATCGGTGATTCCCTCTTGGAAGCCGATAAAGTCGAGCTTGCTGCTGAAATGATGCAGAAAGCGAAAGACAAAGGCGTGAAATTCCTGATTCCGGTCGACAACAAGGTCGGTAAAGAATATAAGCCGGATACGGAAGCAATGGTTGTGGATTCTGACGAGATTCCCGACGGCTGGATGGGCCTTGACATTGGTCCGAAGACACAGAAAATGTTCGCAGATGCTGTGAAAGATGCCGGTACGGTTATTTGGAATGGGCCGATGGGCGTTTCTGAATGGGATAACTTCGCTGCGGGCACAATTGCTGTTGCTACTGCGATTGCAGACAGCGGTGCAATCTCCATCATCGGCGGCGGTGACTCTGCTGCGGCAATTCAGAAGCTTGGCTTCGCCGACAAGATGTCTCACATCTCCACTGGCGGCGGCGCTTCCCTTGAATATCTTGAGGGTAAAGAGCTTCCCGGCATTGCTGCCCTGAACGACAAGAAATAATTAAAATTTTGCAGGTGAGTATGGTTCTTTCTTTACTCACCTGTAAAACTGTAAAGGAGTTAAAGTTATGAATAAAGCACTTCGAAAAGCTGTTATTGCTGGCAACTGGAAAATGAACAAGACCCCGAACGAAGCCAAAGCTTTGATCGAGGAAATGAAACCGCTTGTAAAAGATGCATCCTGCGATGTCGCTCTGTGCGTGCCGTTTATCGACATTCCGGCAGCAATTGAAGCGGCAAAGGGCTCCAACATTAAGATTGGCGCGGAAAATGTCCATTTCAAGAGCTCCGGCGCTTACACCGGCGAGGTTTCTGCGGAAATGCTCAAAGAAGCCGGCGTTGAGTATGTTGTTATCGGTCACAGCGAAAGAAGAACTTATTTCGGAGAGACCGATCAGACTGTCAACCTGCGTTCTTTGGCTGCTTTGAACGCGGGCTTAAAAGCAATTATCTGTGTTGGTGAAACCCTTGAGCAGAGAGAACTCGGCTACACCGAGACCCTTTTGAAATATCAGACCAAAATGGCCCTTACCAATGTAACGAAAGAGCAGCTGAAAAATGTGATTATCGCATATGAGCCGGTTTGGGCAATCGGTACCGGCGTGACTGCAACAGCTGATCAGGCCGATGAGGGCAACGGCTATGTTCGTGCAGCGATTGCTGAAGCTTATGGCGAAGATGTTGCGCAGTCCGTCACCATTCAGTACGGCGGTTCTATGAATGCCGGCAATGCTGACGAACTGGTCGCAAAAGAAAATGTAGACGGCGGCCTGATTGGCGGCGCTTCTCTGAAAGCCCCCGATTTTGCAAAAATCGTTGCTGCTGCTTCTAAATAATCAAATAAGGTGAGTTTTATGAAAAAACCTGTTGTTTTGTGCATTATGGACGGGTTCGGTTACAATCCGTCTGATTATGGTAATGCAATTCACGCGGCCAAAACGCCGCGCCTTGATGAGCTGATGCAGAATAATCCCATGACCT
This sequence comes from uncultured Eubacteriales bacterium, assembly GCA_949292775.1. GTDB lineage: Bacteria > Bacillota > Clostridia > Oscillospirales > Acutalibacteraceae > Fimenecus. The sequence goes on along the minus strand of CASFBL010000004.1, from coordinate 44,679 downwards.
ATATCGGCGCTTCCGGCATGGATGTCGGTTTGCCGGACGGGCAAATGGGCAACAGCGAAGTCGGCCATACCAACATTGGCGCAGGCCGTGTGGTGTATCAGGAACTTACAAGAATCACAAAGTCCATTCAGGACGGCGATTTCTTCCAAAATGAAGCGTTTTTGGGTGCTGTGGAAAATTGCAAGGCGCACAACAGCGCGCTGCATTTAATTGGCCTTTTGTCCGACGGCGGTGTGCACAGCCATAACACACATTTATATGCTCTGTTAGAGCTGGCAAAGCGCAACGGTCTTGACAAGGTATATGTACACTGCCTTTTGGACGGCCGTGATGTGCCGCCCACTTCAGGCGTCGAATATATTCAAGAACTCGAAGCAAAGTGCAAAGAAATCGGTGTTGGTACGATTGCCACAGTTATGGGTCGTTTTTACGCGATGGACCGTGACAACCTTTGGGACAGAGTCGGCAAGGCATATGCCGCCATGGTTGAGCGCGACGGTATCGAGACCGACAATGCACTGGAGGCTGTCAAAGCTTCTTATGAGACGATTGATGAAGACGGCAAGCACCTGACCGATGAGTTTGTGCTTCCGACCGTTTGCGCCGGCGGTGCACCGATTGCGGAAAATGATTCTGTGATTTTCTTCAATTTCCGTCCTGACCGTGCGCGTGAAATTACAAGAACCTTTGTTGATCCGGATTTTACCGGTTTCCCAAGAAAAGCGTTCTTCCCGCTTTACTATGTCTGCATGACGCAGTATGACGCCGAAATGCCCAATGTGCATGTGGCGTTCAAACCGGAATCTTTGGTAAACACAATGGGCGAATACCTTTCCAAACTTGGCAAAACGCAGCTGCGGATTGCTGAAACGCAGAAGTATGCGCATGTAACATTCTTCTTTAACGGCGGCGAAGAAAAGGTATATCCGGGTGAAGACCGCATTTTGATTGATTCCCCGAAAATTTCTACCTTTGATTTAAAGCCGGAAATGAGTGCTTACGAGGTTTGTGACGCGGTTTGCGAGCAAATCCTTTCCGGTAAATATGATGTAGTTATCCTTAACTTTGCCAACTGTGACATGGTTGGTCACACAGGTGTTTTTGACGCTGCTGTAAAAGCAGTTGAAGCGGTCGATACCTGTGTGGGCAGAGTGGCAGACGCTGTGAAGAAAATGGAGGGCGTGCTTCTGATTACGGCTGACCACGGCAACGCGGATCAGATGTATGAGCCTGACGGTTCTCCGTTTACCGCACATACCACTAACCCCGTTCCGCTGGTGGTTGTCGGTAAGGCTTGTACGCTCAAAAAAGAGGGCGGCAGACTTTGCGACTTGTCTCCGACTATGCTCGACATTATGGGACTTGAACAGCCGAAAGAAATGACGGGCGTTTCCCTAATTGAAAAATAACCGAACCAATATTCCGGCAAGCAAAAAGCTTGTAAAATCGGCACACATGGCGGCAGCTAATGTGTGCCGTGTTTTTTTGATGCCGACTGCACCGTAATATACCGTAATGGCATAAAATGTCGTTTCCGTAGAGCCTGCAATGATTGAGGCTGTCCTGCCGATTGTGGAATCAGGACCGTAGGTTTGCAAAATAGATTGAAATGCGCTTAAAGAGCCGCTGCCGGAAAACGGGCTGAGTAAGCAAAGTGGCAAAACCTCCGGCGGGAAACCGATTTTTTGTAGCAGGGGAGCGAGCGCTTTTGAAATGGCGTCTGGCAATCCGCTTGCCGTTAAAAGACCAACGGCGAAAAGAAGCGCGGTTAAGGTTGGTAATAGTCGCACAGCTGTTTCTATGCCGCTTTTTGCGCCGCTTAGAAATGTGTCAAAAACCGGCACATGTCGACACAGGGCAAAGACAAAAATTCCGCCGATAAAGAGCAGCAACGCATAGGTACCGAGCTTATCCATGCTTTCTCCTTTCCAATAGTTTTGCCGCTAAAATCGCAACTGTGCACGCAACAGCGGAAACAAATAAGGAAACCGGCATGATTTCCATGGGTGCGTTTGAACCGTTTTCATAGCGCAGCATAGCGACCGTTGTCGGGATGAGTTTGATGCTTGCCGTATTTAAAACCACAAACAATACCATGGCGTTACTTGCTGTATCGCTTGCCGGTGCGTGCTTTTTGAGCCGCTTCATTGCTTCAATGCCAAGCGGCGTTGCAGCATTACCGATTCCAAGCAGATTAGCTGTAATGTTCATAGAAATTGCGCTTTGTGCGTCTTTATCCTTGCGCAGCTCCGGGAAAAGTAAGCGAAGAATCGGGGAGAGCGCTCGAGCGATGATTTTGGTCAATCCGCTTGTTTCTGCAAGCTGCATCATGCCGCTCCAAAAGCAAAGCATGCCGAGCATTTTAAGTGTTAATGTAACTGCGTCTTGCAGGGAAGAGAAAACGGCGTCGGAAAGCGCACTGGTATTTTGTGACAGAAATGCATAAAAAATAGAGAGTAAAATTAGCGCCGGCCATAAAATGTTCATCATAGCTATCACCACAACAATTTATTTGTGAAAAATGTCAAATATGCATGATATTGACAAAACTGTCAAAATATGCTATTATTTGACTGTATTAAACACAATAAGTTGTGTGAGGTGTGTGTTTATGAAATCGACCGGTATTGTCCGAGGTTTAGATAAAATGGGCAGAATTGTTCTGCCGATGGAAATTCGCAAGCTGTTGCATTTGATTGATGACAAAAGCTTTGTTGAGTTTTACACAGAGGCTGACAGCGTTATTTTAAAGAAATATGTCCCTGCTTGTATTTTTTGCGATAGTGCAGATGACACGATTGAATATTGTGGGATGAAGATTTGTAAAAACTGCCTTTCCAAAATGAATGCAATGCTCACAACGCAAGAAGAGCCCGCAGACAAATAAGCAAAAAAGACCATTTTCATGGTCTTTTTCTTTTGGAGGAACTATGAAACTGGTTATTGATGCCGACGGCTGCCCGGTTGTGTCGCTTGCCGTAAAAGCTGCTGAAAAATGCGGTGTGCACTGTGTGTTGGTTTGTGATACGGCGCATGTGTTTTCGGGGATTCCGGCGGAAATCATCACTGTGTCGCAAGGCGCAGACAGCGCAGATTTCCGAATAGTGAATCTTATTGATTCTAACGATATTGTGGTAACGCAGGACTATGGGCTTGCTGCCATGTGCCTCGCAAAAAACGCACAGGCATTAAATCAAAATGGACTAATCTATTCGCAAGAAAATATAGACGAGCTGCTTTTAAGCCGTCATATTCATAAAAAAATTCGTCGTGGCGGCGGCAGGCTCAAAGGACCCAAGAAGCGCACGCCGCAGCAAGACGAAGCGTTTCAAAGAGCGCTTATTAAGCTTCTTGAAAATCATCAATAAAAAAGACCCGGTCAAATGACCGGGTTTTTGTTTTGTTATTTTAAATTGTTGATATGGTAGCTCAGCGTCATTAAGCTATCGGAAAGGTGCACATTTTCAACGGCGACCTCCGGGTGGTGAGACGCAATGTCAAAATGGCTGAAATTCCAAAATCCTTTTACACCGAGTTTTACGAGTTCATCGGTGATTTCCTGTGCGCTTTCACTCGGGATGCAAAGAACAGCAACCGTTGGGGCGTTGTCACGGCAAAAATCATATAAACCGTCAATATGCCGAATCGGAATGTTGCGAACAAGCTGCCCGGCAAGCGCCTCGTTGCGGTCAAAAATACCAATCAGGTTAAAGCCGCGTTCTTCAAAAGACATATGTGAAGCCACAGCTCTGCCGAGGTTACCGGCACCGATAAGCACGGTTTTTGCCTTTTTGTCTACACCGAGTATTTTACCGATTTCCGAATAGAGCTGTTCAACATTGTAGCCGTAACCCTGCTGACCAAATCCGCCGAAGCAGTTTAAATCTTGGCGGATTTGAGAGGCTGTAAAGCCCATGCGCTTAGAAAGCTCACCACTGGAAATGCGCTGAACGCCCGCTTTTTTTATTTCACCGAGAAAACGGTAATATCTTGGCAGTCGTTTAATTACGGAAAGCGAAACATCGCTTCTAGGCATCTAAATCACCTCATTCGGAAAGCTTGCGGACGGTTTCCATCACATAATCTCCGAAAGCACTGCAGGTTGCGCCGTCCTCGCGGCCTGTGATTTGGAGCTTTTTCTCTTCAAACATGCAGATGTCCAAAGCGCGCTCCAAAAGATCGGCTTCTTTTTGTTTACCGATATGAGAAAGAAGCATGACGCTTGCGCGCAGCATGGAGCAGGGGTCTGCATACTGACCGCGGCCCTCACGAACCATACGCGGTGCAGAACCGTGAATTGCTTCAAACATGGCATAACGCTTGCCGAGGTTCGCACTGCCGGCTGTTCCGACGCCGCCCTGGAATTCAGCTGCCTCATCGGTAATGATGTCACCGTACAGGTTCGGAAGAATGAAGACTTTGAAGTCTCTGCGGCGTTTTTCATCAATCAGCTTAGCGGTAGTGATGTCCACATACCATTCGTCTGTTGTAATATCGGGATATTCCTCGCCGACTTTCTTGCAGATGCGCAGGAATTTGCCGTCGGTGGTTTTAATAACATTGGCTTTGTTGATGATGGAAACGCGGTCTTTGCCGTTTTTGCGTGCATATTCATAGGCAAGGCGAGCAATACGCTCAGAGCCTTCACTTGTTGTAACAACGAAATCAAAGGAAAGGTCGTCGTCAACATTAACGCCTTTTGAGCCAACTGCATAAGCACCTTCAGTATTTTCACGGAAGAAAGTCCAGTCGATGCCCTGTTCCTTTACTTTTACGGGGCGAACATTGGCAAAAAGATCAAGTGCTTTGCGCATCGCAACATTGGCGCTTTCAATGTTCGGCCACGGATCACCCGCCTGCGGGGTCGTAGTCGGCCCTTTCAAAATGACATGGCAGGCTTTGAGTTCTTCCAAAACATCATCCGGAATGGCTTTCATAACGGCAACGCGGTTTTCAATGGTCAAACCGTCAATGTTGCGGAATTCGATTTTACCGGCGCGCACATCATCTGCCAGCATGTATTCGAGCACTCTTGCAGATTCCTTGGTGATGATCGGGCCGATACCGTCACCGCCGCAAACACCGATGATGATTTTATCGAGCTTGTCAAAATCCAAAAACTCTTTTTCAGCTTTGATTCTGTCGGAACGAGCGGACTGCTCGCGAACAAGTTCTTCAAACTTTTTTACAGCAGCTTGCAAATTTTCTTCGGTCATGGGTTTTCCTCCGTATTATAAAGATTCTCTTGTGTAATTGAGCAGACCGCCGGCAAGAATGATGTCTTTCTGGCGCTTGGACAAATCATATTTCAACTCGTAAGATTCGCCGTTTGTCAGGTTCTTGAGAACGACCGGTTTTCCGGCTTCGATTTCTTCCTTGATATGCGGCAGACTCAGCTCATCGCCCTGCGTGATTTTGTCATAGTCCGCTTCGTTTTTGAAGTTCAGCGGCAGAATACCGGCGTTAATCAGGTTTGCGCAATGGATTCTGGCGAAAGACTTGGTGATAACTGCTTTAACGCCAAGATACAGCGGAACAAGAGCGGCATGTTCACGCGAAGAGCCTTGACCGTAGTTTGCGCCGCCGATGATGATGCCCTTGCCTTCAGCTTTGCAGCGATCAGCAAATGTCTTGTCGCAAACGGCAAAGCAAAATTGCGAAAGGTAGGGGATATTGGAACGATACGGCAGAATTTTCGCGCCCGCAGGCATAATGTGGTCGGTTGTAATATCGTCGCCGACTTTCAAAACGGCTTTTGCTGTAATGCTTTCCGGCAGCTTTTCGGTAGTCGGGAACGGCTTGATATTCGGACCGTAAAGGACTTCAACGCTGTCAGCTTCTTCAGGCGACGCAGGCATGGCGACCATATTGTCGTTGATTACAAATTTTTCGGGCATTTCAATGTGCAGCGGTTCGCCGAGCTCGCGCGGGTCAGAAAGGACGCCGGTCAAAGCGGAGTAAGCGGCTACTTCGGGGCTGACAAGGTAAATTCCTGCGTCTGCTGTGCCGGAACGGCCTTCAAAGTTACGGTTAAAAGTACGAAGCGAAATGCCGCCGGAGTTCGGGGACTGACCCATGCCTATGCAGGGGCCGCAGGCGCTTTCGAGAATTCTTGCACCGGCGTCAATCATGTCGGAAAGCGCACCATTTTGTGCAAGCATATTAAGCACTTGCTTTGAACCGGGCGCGATAGAAAGGCTGACGGTCGGGCAGACGGTTTTTCCTTTCAAAATTGCGGCAACCTTCAGCATATCCATCAAAGAAGAGTTGGTGCAGGAACCGATGCAGACCTGGTCAACTTTAATCTTGCCGATTTCGGTGACATCTTTGACGCGGTCGGGCATGTGCGGCATAGCAGCCATCGGTGCAAGTGTAGAAAGGTCGATTTCGATTGTTTCATCATAAACAGCGTCTTCATCCGCTTTCAGTTCAATCCAGTCTTCCGGGCGGGATTGTGCGGTCAAAAAGGCCTTTGTGATTTCATCGGACGGGAAAACAGAAGTGGTGGCGCCAAGTTCTGCCCCCATGTTGGTGATGGTTGCGCGCTCCGGCACAGAAAGTGTTTTAACACCTTCGCCGGTATATTCAATGATTTTGCCGACGCCGCCCTTAACAGTCATTCTGCGCAGAACTTCCAAAATAACATCTTTCGCAGCAACATAGGGGTTCAGCTTGCCGGTCAGGTGCACATTGACGATTTTCGGCATGGTGATGTAATATGTACCGCCGCCCATGGCAACCGCAACATCTAAGCCGCCTGCGCCCATGGCAAGCATGCCGATGCCGCCGCCGGTCGGGGTGTGGCTGTCGGAGCCGATAAGCGTTTTACCGGGTTTGCCGAAGCGCTCTAAATGTACCTGGTGGCAAATGCCGTTTCCGGGACGGGAGAAACGAATGCCTCTTTTCTTCGCAACAGATTGAATGAAGCGATGGTCGTCTGCGTTCTCAAACCCGGTCTGCAATGTGTTGTGGTCAATATAGGCTACGGAAAGCTCGGTGCGCACACGCGGCACGCCCATGGCCTCAAATTCCAAATATGCCATGGTGCCGGTTGCATCTTGCGTCAGTGTTTGGTCAATTTTTAAGCCAACTTCACTGCCAACCGTCATTTCGCCGGAAACCAAATGGCTTTTAATGAGTTTCTGTGCAACAGTAAGTCCCATATTTTTTGTTATCTCCTTACTTTTTCATTTTTTTAACAAACTTATGTGGTTATTTTAATACCATAATCTTTCTTTGTCAATGAATTATCAATGAAATATTAGATTGTTTACAGAATTGAAACAAATATTGCCATTTTACAGCCTTTGTGCTACAATATTTTGTACTTCATAAAAGCGACTTCCGCGGTACATACTAAATCGTGGAAGGCGGAGGTGTTTTTATGAAAAAACAAAATCAACAAAGCTCGTTTCATACCGTTTTTTGTCGAAACCAGTATTTATCGGATGCGCAGCCCGACACAGACGAAGAAAGCGAACCGACAGATTCTTCGATTCGGCAAATTGTTGAGACCGGCTCTATTACGGTCGAAAAAGACGGGCATTTGATTCACTGCCTGACGATTATCGGGCAAATAGAAGGGCATTATATTTTACCGGCACAAAACAAGACGACAAAATATGAGCATGTCATTCCACAGCTGGTTGCTATTGAAGAAAGCTCTGAAATTGAAGGCTTGATTATCATTCTCAACACTGTGGGCGGCGATATTGAAGCCGGACTTGCGATTGCGGAACTCATAAGCGGAATGAAAACACCGACGGTGTCTTTGGTTCTCGGCGGCGGACATTCTATTGGCGTGCCGCTTGCCGTTTCTGCAAAGCAATCGTTTATTGTGCCGTCTGCCACCATGACGATTCACCCGGTTCGCATGAACGGGCTTGTGCTTGGTGTTCCGCAGACCTTTTCTTATTTTCAGAAAATGCAGGAGCGCATCGTAGATTTCGTTGCACGCAACTGCTCTATGCCACCGGAAAAGTTTCGCGAATATATGTTGGCAACCGGTGAGCTTGCAACGGATGTCGGTACGGTTCTGGACGGCAAAATGGCTGTAGAAGAGGGCATGATGGATCATCTCGGCGGTTTGTCAGATGCTTTAGAATGTTTGTATGAAATGATTGCCGATAATCAAGTTAAAAATGAAAAAGCAAATTCTTCGGAGGGAAACTGATGGCTGGAACATCCAAACCAAAAACACAGCAAAGAAAAACGCCGCAGGGCAAAGGGCGCCCCGCGCCGCAGAAAAATGCTGAACGCTCTGCCGCACGCAAGCAGGTGGCGGCGGTCGTTTTATTTTGTGTTGCGCTGTTTTTTCTTTGCTTAACTCTCATATCTGCGGGCGGCATTTGGGGCGCACTGCGAAACTTCCTGTTTGGCCTATTTGGCTTTTGCTCATTTGTCATACCGCTGCTTTTGATTTATGTTGCTGTCATGGCAACACTGGACAAGGCTGCTGCTCGGGTCGGCTATAAAGTGTGGGAAGCATTGGCGCTGATTGTACTAATCTGCAGCGCTATACATATTTTCCAGTTTGACGGTCAGGTTGACTATTTTGAAAATATCCGTGATGCTTATAATGTGTTCCGCTATGACGGTTCTTTCCTTGGAAGCGGTGCGATTGGTGCGATTTTCGGCGGATTGATTTTGCTGGCCACCGGCAGCGGAAAAGCAGCCGCAGTCGCTATTGTTTTAATCCTGATTTTCCTTTGTGTGATGCTGATGACCGGCATGACACTTCTTCGCCTGTTTAAAGGCGTTGCAAAACCTGTGCAAAAGGTCAATGAATATCGTGAGGAAAAGTGGGAACAGGTTGCAAAATCCCGTGAACGCTATGATGTCGATGTTGATTTAGGTCCTGAACCGCCAACAGATACTGCGGATGAAACGGACGCAGAGCAGGAGGCAAAAGCTTCTGGCAGACTTAGAAGAAAGAAGTCCAAAGTGCAGGAAGAGCCCCAAGAAGAGGAAGAAAAGCTGGTGCCTTTTTCAGAGGCCCCTGCGGGCAAAAAGCCTGTGCTGTTAGATGATATTATTCAAAAGTATTCCGAACAGACACAAGTGCCGCAAAGCACTGTGCCGGCGGATGGTATTGTACCGATTTCTGCGGAAAAATTCGGCAAAGATGAAGAACCGAAGCAAAAAGAAGAAGCTGTAACGGAAAATGAACCGCAGGAAAACACCAGCGAACCTGTAAAAACTTATGAAAAACCGCCGCTGACCTGCCTTGCGGCACCGAAAAATAACCGGAATTTAAAATATGAGGATGAGCTGAAAACAAATGCGACCAAGCTTGTTGATACGCTTAAGAGCTTCGGTGTGGAAACAAGAATTGTGGACATTTGCCGCGGTCCGTCTGTTACACGCTATGAGATTCAGCCCGCAGCCGGTGTTAAAATCAGCCGTATTACCAATCTCGCCGACGATATTGCCTTAAACCTTGCCGCCGGTGGCATTCGTATTGAAGCGCCCATTCCAAACAAAGCGGCTGTCGGTATTGAAGTACCGAACCGTAACCGCGCGACTGTAACACTTCGGGAAATCGTTGACACAGAACAATATAAGTCAGCAAAATCCAAATTGTTTGTTGCGCTCGGAAAAGATATTGCCGGTAACTGCACCTATGCAGATCTTGCTAAAATGCCGCACCTTTTGGTTGCAGGTACAACCGGTTCCGGTAAATCCGTTTGCTTAAACTCGATGATTGTCAGCATTCTTTATAACGCTACACCGGATGAGGTCAAGCTTTTAATGATTGACCCGAAACAGGTTGAGTTTACCGTCTATAACGGTATTCCCCACTTGATTGTTCCGGTTGTTTCCGACCCGAGAAAAGCTTCCGGTGCGCTCGCATGGGCAGTTACGGAAATGCTGACGCGTTATAAGACCTTCTCCGATAACAATGTGCGCGACATCAGCGGTTATAACAGCATTTGTGACAGCATCGGGCAAAAGAAAATGCCGCAGATTGTTATTTTTATTGATGAGCTGTCTGACTTGATGATGGCGGCGCCCCATGAGGTTGAAGATTCCATTTGCCGTTTGGCGCAGATGGCGCGCGCCGCCGGCATGCATTTGGTGATTGCCACACAGCGTCCGTCTGTTGATGTTATTACCGGTCTTATCAAAGCGAACATTCCAAGCCGAATTTCTCTGAAAGTTTCTTCCCAAATCGACTCGCGTACAATTATGGACGCAGCTGGTGCGGAAAAATTGCTTGGCAACGGCGACATGCTGTTTTATCCGGTCGGCATCGCAAAACCGATTCGTATTCAGGGCTGTTATCTGTCTGATAAAGAAGTAGAGTCCGTTGTCGATTACATCAAAAATCAGGAATCTTCTTCTTATGATGATGAAGTCATGCAGGAAATCGAACGGCAAGCCGCTATGGATAAGAAAAAGAACGGTGGAGCTGCTGCTTCTGAAGATGATTCTGACGGCGAGGCTGATGAAATGATTCCCAAAGCCATCGAAGTGGTTGTCGATGCGCAAATGGCGTCAACCACACTTTTACAGCGCAAGCTAAAGCTTGGCTATGCGCGTGCTGCGCGAATTATTGACAACTTGGAAGAACGCGGTATCATCGGACCTTATGAGGGCAGCAAACCGCGTAAAGTGCTTATCTCTAAGCAGCAATGGTATGAAATGAATGCGTTGGCGCAGGGCGGCGCTTCCCATGATTACACAGAAGGTGCGGACGAGCCTGCTGCAAACGCTGAGGAACAGATATGACACAAACTTTTTTGCCGGTGATGCGTGAAGAAATGCTTGAAAGAGGCTGGGAACAGCCTGACTTTGTCTATGTTTCGGGGGACGCTTATGTGGATCACCCAAGCTTTGGTGCGGCGATTATAACGCGTGTATTAGAAGCAAAAGGCTACAAGGTAGTTGTGCTGTCTCAGCCACGCTGGGACAGCACGCGTGACTTTATGCGGTTCGGAAAACCCAGACTTGGCTTTTTTGTTTCTTCCGGAAACATAGATTCTATGGTTGCGCACTATACGGTAGCCAAAAAACGCCGTGGTACGGATGCATATTCACCGGGCGGAAAAACCGGTTTGCGCCCGGACCGCGCTGTAATTGTTTACTGCAAAAAGATTCGTGAAGCATACGGCGATGTACCGATTATCATTGGCGGCTTAGAAGCTTCTTTGCGCCGCTTTGCACACTATGATTACTGGGATGACCGTATCCGTCCGTCAATCCTTTTTGATTCGGGAGCGGACCTTATTTCTTACGGTATGGGTGAAAAACAGACGATAGAAATTGCCGAACGGTTGAATGCAGGTGAAGACATTTCGCAAATGCACGATATTCTTGGTACCTGCTACGCCGTGCCTGTTTCGGAAACACCTTATTGCACGGAATGTCCGTCTTATGAAAATGTACTGAAATCCAAACGCGAATACGCGATTTCCTGCCGCATAGAACAAGATGAACAAGACCATATTCGCGGAAAAATGCTCCGCCAACGACACGGCGAGAAAATGCTTGTGCAAAACCCGCCGATGCCGCCGTTAAACACGGACGAGCTCGACTGGGTGTATTCGTTGCCGTATTGCCGAAATTACCATCCGAGTTATGAAAAAGATGGCGGTGTGCCGGGAATCGAAGAAGTTCGGTTTTCTATCACACACAATCGTGGCTGTTTCGGCGCATGCAACTTCTGCTCGCTTGCTTTCCACCAAGGGCATTACATAACTTCCCGCAGTAAAGAATCCGTAATTGCAGAAGCGAAGCGTATTACGCAAATGCCGGATTTTAAAGGCTACATTCACGATATCGGCGGCCCGACTGCAAACTTTCGTTTCCCGGCCTGCCAAAAACAAGAAAGCGCCGGGCTTTGCAAGGGGAAAAAGTGTCTTGCGCCTGCACCTTGCCCTGCATTGAAAGCTGACCACACAGAATATTTGGATATTTTGCGAAGCGTTCGCGCGCTGCCCGGCGTGAAAAAGGTGTTTATCCGTTCAGGTATTCGCTATGACTATATGCTCAAAGATAAGGATGATGCTTTTTTTCGCGAACTTGTAAAATATCATGTCAGCGGTCAGCTTAAAGTCGCTCCCGAGCATTGCTCTGCCGCAGTGCTCGACAAAATGGGCAAACCGCACATTGAGGCATATTTAACTTTTGCAAAGAAATATTTTTCCTATACAAAATCCATCGGTAAAGAGCAATATCTTGTGCCATATCTGATGTCTTCCCACCCGGGAGCGACACTTAAAGACGCAGTTGAACTCGCGCTGTTTATCAAAAAAGAGCATTTGCACCCGGAACAGGTGCAGGATTTTTACCCGACACCGGGGACGATTTCCACCGCCATGTTTTACACAGAGCTTGACCCTTACACGCTCAAGCCTGTTTATGTGGCAAAATCACCGCACGATAAAGCGCTGCAGCGCGCGCTCATGCAATATTTTATACCGAAAAACCGTGCGTTGGTGGAAGAGGCTCTGAAAAAGGCTGGTCATGCCGATTTGATTGGCTCCGGCCAAAATTGCCTGATTAAACCCTTGCACCCGCAAACACCTGTAAACAATAAATACAATCAAAAGCCATTGCACAGAAAAAACGGAGGACAAAATCATGGCAAACCGAAAAAGCGGAAATAAGCGTTTGCGCAAGATTGCCGGAGCGCTTGCCGCCGCAGTGCTGCTTGTTTTGTCGCTGTTAATCACCTTTGTTCCTGAAGCCGGTCTCCCGTCTTGGAGCGAATTGTTCGGCGCTGTATCTTCCGGTACAGTAGCAACCGGCACCGCGCAAGAGGGGAGTCCGTTTTCCGTATATTATTTAGATGTCGGACAGGCGGATTGCGAACTGATTCTTTGCGGTGACACGGCTGTTTTGATTGATGCTGGAGATGTTGACGCTTTTCCGACAATTGATGCATTTTTACAGTCGAAAGAAGTCAAAACCATTCAGTATTTTATTTTGACGCATGCGCATTCTGACCACATCGGCAGTGCAGATGAAGTGTTGAAAAATTACGCTGTCGAAAATGTAATTCTGCCAAAATACACCGAAGAGAACATGCCTACATCTGCCGTATATGAAGATTTATTGACGGCTCTTTCAGATTTTCAAGGTCGGGTAATTGCCGCTGTGCCGGGAAATACCTATCAGCTTCCTGCGTTTCAGTTTACTGTTCTCGCACCGAATGCGGACTATAATGAACTCAACGACACTTCCGTTGTGATTCGCGCTGTTTACGGTGAAACAGCTTTTTTGTTTCAGGGAGATGCTGAAAAGAAATCTGAAAAGGATATTCTTTCTTTAGGTCTTGATTTACATGCCAATGTTATCAAACTCGGTCATCATGGCAGTTCCACTTCGTCTACGGATGTTTACTTGCAGGCAGTTGCACCGGAGTTTGCCGTCATTTCCTGCGGCGAAAACAATTCCTATAATCTCCCAAGCCAAACTGTTTTAGATAAACTCGAAAACATGGGAATCGATTATCGGCGAACCGATTTAAACGGTACAATCACAGTACATAGCGACGGGCAATCGATTTCTGTGGAAACGGAGAAATAAAAATGTCAGAATATTGGATAGTGGACCGCATTGAAAATAATATAGTTGTTTTGGAAACCAATGAGAAAACACATATTGATATGCCGCTGTCTCGTTTTTTAGGCGAAGTTCAAGAAGGGGATGTAGTCTGTCTTTCTTCTGACGGCGTTTATAAAACCAATGAAGCTGCAACAAAAGCGCGCAAAGCTAAACTTTATGAAATGCAGAAAAAATCTTTCAGGAATCCTGAAAAAACTCTTGCAAAATCAAAGCTTTGATGATATAATGCTTTCGCAATTCACACGCACGGGGATTACGGCAAAATTGCATTTCGGTGTCTTGCCGTCAAGAAGAACTGTGCGGAGGCAAAAATAAGGAGGAAAAATTATGTCAGTCGTATCCATGAAACAACTGCTCGAAGCAGGCGTACACTTTGGTCACCAGACCAGAAGATGGAACCCCAAAATGGCGGAGTACATCTTCACTGAAAGAAACGGTATTTACATCATCGACCTGCAGAAAACGGTCAAAAAGCTGGAAGAAGCTTATATGTTTGTCCGTGACATCGCGGCCGAAGGCGACGAAATCCTGTTTGTTGGTACTAAAAAGCAGGCACAGGAGTCCATTAAGGAAGAAGCAGCTCGCTGCGGTATGCCTTATGTTAATGCTCGCTGGCTCGGCGGTATGCTGACCAATTTCAGCACCATCAAGAGAAGAATCAAGAGACTTGGCCAGCTGAAGACGATGAAAGAGGAAGGCACTTTTGAGCTTCTTACCAAAAAGGAAGCTGCTAAGCTTGACCTTGAAATCGAAAAGCTGGAAAAATACATGGGCGGTATCACCGAAATGAAAAAGCAGCCCGCTGCTATGTTCATTGTTGACCCCCGTAAGGAAAGAATCGCAGTTGCAGAAGCAAAGAAACTTGGTATTCCGATTATCGCAATCGTCGACACCAACTGTGACCCGGATGAAATCGATTATGTCATCCCCGGCAACGACGATGCAATCCGTGCTGTTAAGCTGATTGCAGGTGCAATGGCTGACGCCGTTATTGAAGGCCGTCAGGGCATGCAGGGTGCTGCTGCAGAGGAAGCACAGGAAGAAGCTCCCGCAGAAGCCGCTGAATAAAAAACCAAAATGCCCGCGCTTTTGTGGTGCGGGCATCCTTTCAATAATTAACATTTTTAGGAGGAATTCTCATGGCATTTACTGCTGCTGATGTTAAAGCGCTGCGTGAAAAGACCGGCGTAGGTATGATGGACTGCAAAAAGGCTCTGACAGAAGCTGACGGCGATATGGAGCGTGCAATCGATGTCCTTAGAGAAAAAGGACTTGCTGCTTCTGCAAAGAAAGCAGGCAGAATCGCTGCGGAAGGCATCGTACTTGCTTATACAGACGAAGCAAAGAAAGTCAGCGTTCTTGTTGAAGTGAACTCTGAAACTGACTTCGTTGCTAAGAATGAAAAATTTGTAAACTATGTTACTGCTGTTGCCAAGACCATTGCTAACAGCAACCCGGCAGATGTTGACGAGCTTCTTAATAAACCGCTTGCAGGTGACACAAGAACTGTTCAGGAAAACCTGCAGGATATGGTTCTTTCTATCGGTGAAAACATGAAGATTCGCCGTTTTGAAAGAGTGGAAGGCATCACCACAAGCTATATTCACGGCGGTGGCTCTGTGGGCGTTTTGGTTCTGTTTGATACAGATGATAACACCGCAGCTACCGATGCGTTCAAAGTCATGGGCAAAGATGTTGCGATGCAGATTGCCGCTATGAATCCGTCTTATCTTGACGAAGCAAGCGTTCCGGCTGATGTTTTGGAACATGAAAAGGAAATCATGAAGGCGCAGCTTGCAGAAGACCCGAAAATGGCCGGCAAACCCGATCAGGTTCTCGCAAAGATTGTTGACGGCAAGATCGGCAAGTACTACAAAGAAAACTGCCTTCTTGATCAGGCGTTCGTTAAAGACGGCGATATGAATGTTGCAAAATATGTCGCTTCTGTTGCGAAAGAGCTTGGCGCTGACATCAAAGTTACCGGCTTCATTCGCTATGCAAAAGGTGAAGGCCTTGAAAAGAGAGAAGACGATTTTGCTGCTGAAGTTGCCAGCATGATGAAATAATTTCTTGTTTTCTCAAGCACACCGGTTTCCCGGTGTGCTTTTTTTCTTGCCTTGCGAGCCGTTATGCTCTATAATAAATGTAGTTACTGCCACATATATTTTTGTGGGGTGGTAACATGAAGAAAAAGGCGCGTTTTCGAGTGCTTTGCGCGTTGTTTATTTTTGCAGTATGTCTGTCTTTTTTCGCTTTTACTGTGCACACAACGCAAATTGCGTCTGTTCCCGATGAAATTGCAACTGACAGACCGATTGTTATTGTGGACGCTGGACATGGCGGTGTAGACGGCGGCGCCGTCGCTTATGACGGAACAGAAGAGCAATTATTGAATTTACAGATTGCAAAACTTTTGGAACAGCAACTTTGTGCGTTTGGAATTGAAACGGTCATGACGCGCACAAATGAGGATTCAATTCACGACGAAACGGCAAACACCATTCGCGAAAAAAAGGTTACTGATATCCATAACCGCATGGCGATTATGGAAGCCCACCCGGATGCGCTGTTTGTCAGCATTCATCAAAATAAATATACAGACAGCTCGCAGCAAGGTACGCAGGTCTTTTATTCTCCAAATACGACAACCAGCCCGGCGCTTGCTGACTGTATTCAAAAATCGGTGGTCAGTCTTTTGCAGCCGGAAAATACACGAGAAATCAAGAAATCCGGCAGTTCGATTTATTTGCTTTATTATGCTAAGCAAACGGCGGTTCTGGTGGAGTGCGGTTTTTTGTCTAATCAGCACGATACCGAGCTTTTGAAAGACGAAGAATATCAAAAGCAAATGGCGTTTGCAATTGCCGCAGGGATATTGAATTATTTGAATTTATAATAAAGGTTTGAGAAAAATGGCTTCTAAAACAAAATCGGTTTATGTGTGTTCAGCATGTGGGCATGAGACCTCCAAATGGTATGGGCAGTGCCCGGCGTGTCAGGAATGGAACACAATGGAGGAAGAACTGCGCACGGTGGAAACGGGAAGTGCAAAAAAACGGCCGCTATCTTCTTATTCCAATCGTGCTTCGATTCAAAAATTACAGGAAATCAGCGCTGACACAGAGCATCGTTTTGACACCGGGCTTCGAGAATTAAACCGCGTGCTTGGCGGTGGCATTGTCAAAGGTTCGCTTGTGCTGCTTAGCGGTGACCCGGGCATTGGTAAATCCACCTTACTTTTGCAGATTTGCGAGCATCTCGGCAAGAAGATGAAAATTTTATATGTGTCCGGCGAAGAGTCTGCGCACCAGTTAAAGCTGCGTGCGAAGCGTCTCGGCGTTGTAACGGACAACCTTTATTTGCTGTGCGAAACCGACGCGCAGTATATCTGCGAAGTGATTGCCACAGAAAAGCCGGATATTGTTATGATCGACTCTATTCAAACGATGAGCATTACCGACTTAAATTCTTCCTGCGGTAGCGTGACACAGGTGCGCGAAACCACCAATTTGTTTATGCGCACAGCAAAAACACTGAATGTTCCCATTGTTGTTGTTGGTCATGTCAACAAAGACGGCAATATTGCCGGTCCCAAAGTATTAGAGCATATTGTAGACGCGGTTTTGTATTTTGAAGGGGATAGAAACCTTTCTTACCGAATTCTGCGCGCTGTGAAAAACCGTTACGGCTCCACCAACGAAATCGGCGTGTTCGAAATGGAAGATAACGGTCTTTTTGAAGTGGAAAACCCATCTCAAATGCTGCTTGCAGGTCGCCCGAAAAATGTATCCGGCACTTGTGTTGCCTGCATTATGGAGGGTTCGCGCCCCATACTCGCCGAAGTGCAAAGCCTTGTTACACCAACGGGCTTTGGCACTCCGCGCCGCATGGCAACCGGTGTTGACTACGGCAGAATGGCTATGTTGTTAGCTGTTTTAGAAAAGCGGGCGGGGTATTTTCTCGGAAATATGGATTGCTATGTAAATATTGTCGGCGGACTTAAAATCGATGAACCGGCATGCGACCTTTCTGTGGCGCTGGCGATAGTCTCCGGTCTTAAGGACATCCCCGTGCCTGAGGATGTTTTGGCATTTGGCGAAATCGGCTTAGGCGGTGAGATTCGCGCGGTGAATGCCTGTGAACAGAGGATTCGCGAGGCGGAAAAGCTCGGGTTTAATAAGTGCGTGGTTCCGCGTTACAATCTTCAGAAAATCAAAAACAATCTTCGAGTCAATATAGAAGTAATCGGTGTTGGTAACATTCGGCAGGCTTTTGAGGCGATTATCTGATGCACATCCCAGCCGAACCGTATTTACCGGACGGACAAGTACACACAATTCTTGCCGGAGACGGATTGAGAGATTATGAGACAGCGTTAAAAATGATTGGAATTTCCATCATTTACTCGGAAAAGGCGAAAGCCGTTGCCGGAGCACTTGCAAGTCATGCGGATTTAGTGGCCTTTCCGGCCGGAAACGGAAGATTTGTTCTCGTCCCCGAACAAGAAGCGCTTGCAAAGACGCTTTGTAAACTCGGCATTCATTGTAGCTTTGGCAGCGCTTTATTGAATGGGTATCCGCAAGAAGCAAAATATAACGCTGTTAAAATCGGAAAAACACTGATTTGCAACCCGAAAACGGTGGATTCCAGCATTTTTTGTTTGGCAAAAGAGGAAGATTGTGCTATAATCAGTTGCAGACAAGGCTATACAAAATGCTCGGTCTGTGTTGTTAATGATAACGCGCTGCTTACAGACGACCCCGGAATCGCAAACGCCGTTCACCCATTCTTTGATGTTCTGCTTGTGCAAAAGGGGCGTGTGCGTCTTAGCGGCTATCCATATGGTTTTATCGGTGGTTGCTGTGGCTTGATTGCGCCGGATACGCTTTTGTTTGTCGGTGATTACAAGCAGCATGAGGATGCAGAGCGGATTTTTTCTTTTCTTCGTAACCACGGCATATATCCCGAGTCTCTTTCCAGTGGGCCGCTTACGGATATTGGCAGTTTTATGCCTGTTATTGTGAAATAGGAGAGATATTTATGCGTAAAACAAAATGGCTGAATCTGCAGGGGTCTGTACTTGCTGCGTCCACTTTGGCTGTTGTTGCCGCAAGCGTTTTGCATGTTGAGAAAAAATACGGCGGCAAGAAATCCTCTTTAATTTCATTTGATAAAGAATATCTAACCAACTATGCTTTTGAACGCCTGATTCTGGATAACGATAAAGTAACCAACTTTATCAATACCCATTTGAAACAGGCTGAAAAATAATTAAAGGAACAACAAATTTATAGGAGCGATGATGATGAAAAAATACAAGGGCGTTTATTCCGCGTTAATGACACCTTTTAAAGCGGATGGCAGCGTTGATTATGACGCGTTGAAGAGACTGGCAGATTTTTGTATTGATTCCGGTCTTTCCGGCCTTTATGTCGGCGGCAGTACAGGTGAAGGATTTTTGCTGACCGAAGAAGAACGCATGGAGGTTTTCCGTGTAATCGGTAAGCACATGGCGGGTAAATGCAATTTGTTTGCCCATGTCGGTGCAATTTCAACTGACAGCGCAATTCGTATGGCAAAGGTTGCAGAAGAAAGCGGTTTTGATGCAGTTAGCGCCGTAGCACCTTTCTATTATGCTTTCCCGTTGGAAGCGATTAAGACCTACTATTCAGATATTATGCACGCAACCTCTTTGCCGATGCTGATGTATAATTTCCCGAATGCAGGCGGCTTTAACGGCATGCTTGATGTCGTCAATTCCTTTATTGATGATGACAAACTGCTGGGCATTAAGCACACATCACAGAACCTGTTTGAACTGGAAATGTTCAAACACCTGCAACGCGATTTAGTCGTGTTTAACGGTTTTGATGAAATGCTGGTTGCAGGTCTCTCTATGGGCGCTGACGGCGGTATCGGCAGTACATACAACTTTATGCCGAAAATTATTTTGGACATTTACAATAACTTTAATGCCGGGGATATCCGCGCTGCGCAGAAAGCACAGGAAAAAGCAAACCGAATCATTGAAGCTATGCTGCCTTATGGCGTGTTCCAAATGGAAAAAGAAATCCTTAAGAATCTCGGCGTGCCGGTAGGGGAATGCAGAAAGCCGTTCCTGCCGCTTTCCGACGAAGGCCGCGCTAAGGCAAAAGAAATTGCCGCTTCTTTATGATTTTGAGGTGAAAAAATGGCTTATATCAAAAAGGGCAGCTTAATTATCAGCTGCCAGGCGGTGGAGGGGGAGCCGCTTTACGGCTATAATATCATGCACTTAATGGCGAAAGCCGCCAAAGCCGGTGGTGCTGATGGAATTCGCTGCAACTATGTTTCGGATATCAACAGCATTAAAAAGGAAGTGGATTTGCCGACAATCGGCATTATCAAAGCAGTTTACCCGGACAGTGATGTTTATATCACGCCGACTATAAAAGAAGTAAAAGCGCTTTTAGAGGAAACGGACACTGAAGTTGTGGCGTTGGATGCAACGCTTCGTGACCGTCCGAACGGGGAAAAGCTGGAAGATTTGGTTGCCTATATCCGCAGCGCAAAACCACAGGTCGAAATTATGGCAGATATTGCCGATCTCGACGAAGCAAAGCATGCAGATGCACTTGGTTTTGATTATATCGGGTGCACGCTTCGCAGCTATACTGCTGCCACCAAAGGCAAGGCAATTCCGGATTACGACTTTATTCGTACGCTGGTGAATTCCGTAAACGCAAAAGTGATTGCTGAAGGCGGCATTTGGGAAGTCGGCCAGCTCGAAAAAGTTTGGGCGGCCAATCCGTATGCAGTTGTGATTGGCTCGGCTGTCACACGACCGAAAGATATTACCGCGCGTTTTCGCAAGGTGACGGACGAAGCCCTGGCAAAATAAGCTCTTATAAAAGAATGAAAGAAAGACAGATCGTTGTGATTTGTCTTTCTTTTTATTTGGAAAGATAGGTTTATTAAAAATTTATTTTGCTTAACCATAGGGTTGACAGTCTATAAAAATTTTGCTATTATTATATAAAATCAATGTTTTGTATAATTAAGGGGACATGTTTAACAAAGAAAAGGTATAGGAATCGCTTTTTCAGCGGTTTTGACCATTTCCTTTGGTGAAAATTATGTTTTGGTTTGTCTGATTTTTTGCATAGTATTGTGCATTTGGATTTTAACCATTCAAAATTTATTTGTACTTTACTAAGTTTTTTCTTTTTGCTTTTTCTCATTTTCGTCCATTCAGATTCTTTTCATTTTATTCTGCATCATTTCAAAAAAATGTATTGGCTGGAAACCTGAGCTAATTTTACAAATTTGCATAGTTTACTTAAAAACTGCGCGTTTAGTTTTTTTAGTTCGCACTCAGCAAAACAACATCTGCATTTCGGCTTTACTAAAGGTTTTCTACAAGCGGTAATATAGTAAGAATGCCATTTTTTAAAATAAAACGCCGATTCAGCACTTTCCATACTCTTATTATTACTGATATCAAAAAATATTTGTTTTTTTATGATTAACTTTAATACTTTTTGTTGTGAAACGGTTTCACAGAATATCTGGAGGTTTTTATGCTTAAATATGCTAAACAACCGAATTTGCCACCGCTTTTAAAGGATTTTGTAAACCATGAGTTAGCAATTAAGAATCGCTCTGAACTGACGGTAGACGAATATGCGCTGGATTTAATCTTATTTTTCCGATTTTTAAAGCAATACCGGGGCTTGGTTTCCCCTACCCTGTTATTTGAAGAAATCGATATTTCTGATGTCGACATTGCTTTCCTGCGAACAGTTACACTCGCAGACGCATACGCCTTTTTATCATATTGTAAATCGGAGCGTGACAATGACGCGGCCGCGCGTGCAAGAAAGTCCAGCAGTATTCGCGCCTTTTTCCGATATATCAGTGTGCAGCAGAAGCTTTTGGATGAAAACCCGATGCAGGAACTGGAAACCCCAAAACAAAAGAAAGCGCAGCCAAAATATTTGACCCTTGAAGAAAGCATGCGCCTTTTAGACGCAGTTGACGGCAAATTTAAAGAAAGGGATTATTGCATTTTGACTCTTTTTTTAAATTGCGGCCTGCGTCTTTCCGAGCTGGTTTCTATAAATTATACAGATATAAAAGACAACCATACGCTGGTGGTGACCGGCAAAGGCAACAAACAGCGTACGGTTTATTTAAACGATGCTTGCATGACGGCAATAAAGAATTATATGGCAGTGCGCCCGGTTGACCGAGTTCCGCAAAAAGATAAAACAGCATTGTTTTTAAGCAGCCGTTTTCAGCGAATCAGCCCGAAAACCGTCCAGCATATTGTTTATATGTATTTAGATAAATGCGGGCTTTCCGACCGCGGACTTTCCGTACACAAACTTCGGCATACGGCGGCAACCCTGATGTATCAATACGGCAATGTGGATGTGCTGGTGCTCAAAGAAATTTTAGGGCACGAAAATCTTGGAACAACCGAAATTTATACCCATATTGTTGACGATCAGCTCAAAAAAGCCTCTGATGCAAACCCGCTTTCAAAGATGAAGCAGACTAAAAAAGACTGATTTTGCTGCCGACAGCCATTGTAAGTACTGCACTCATTGCAGCGGAAAACAATATGGTTCCATACAAAACAGCATACCGCATTAAATATAGCTTAAACATTTCCACACCGTCGGCAGTTTGCTTTTTTAAAAGGATTCGGTTGATATCCCGAGACATTAAAATACTTTCCTTGCAAGCAAACAGTTCACTGGCGGAAGCAATCACAGACGGAAACAAAATCACCGCTGAAAAATATATAAGCCCTTCCACCGCATGCGCTTGGTATAAATAGCCGGAAATCATACCGAGTCCGAGCCCTTTTATCAGCGGCAAAAGCCAAAGAACCGGTTCTCCGGCAACACACACGCCGAAAATCAATGCGATTCCCATATAAACGCTTTCTGTTCCGAGAGTGGAAAGAAAATTTTGCAAAAAGGTCTGTTCGGTTTTAGCCTTATAGTAATTCTCAACAATATCCCGCAGCGGATCGGCACTTGTGCCGGCCGCTTTTTTGTCTGCGAGCGCGCCCAAAATCAGCCCGCAAATCAACAATACAGTCAAAATAACCAGCTTTTGATTTTGCTTCAAAACGCCATCGTAGCTCCTCTTTTTATGTAATCTTGTTGCAATAATGGTAGCATGTCTTTTTCTTCTGCGCATCATAACTTCTCCTTATTTGAACATTCGGGCAAAGCTAAAAAGCAAACCTGTCCTGAAATATTTCTATGTGCAAATAAAGCCAACTATGCTAAATTTTACGGGCAAGAATACCGCCTAAAAACGGGCAAACCACCCCGCAGGCGACTAAAATCCAGACTGTGTTTCCAAAAACTCCGCCGGAAAGAACTGCTAATATGGCAACGAGAACCAGCAAAACCAACAATCCTGCTGCGCCGCTTGCATAAACGGCCGGCATCTTGTTTTTACGAACAGCAAGAAAACCGCACAGCAAAAAGCTAATGCCACTGAAAATATAGGCAAGTGTTCGCAGTGTTGTAAAACTGACTTCTTTTTTCAAATATACAAAAGATAATATGGCGAGCAAAAGCAGCAATACCAGCAAAGCAATTCCGGAAGCACGCACACATTTTAAAAGTTCAGCGCGAATATCCTGTTTATTCGAGGAATTCGGTTTTGCCGCAGGTTTTCTTTTCTTATTTTTAGACATAAAAATACCCCCTCACGCTTACTAAAGCCTATGAGGGGGACTTTTTTATTATGCTTAGATTGCTTTATTTCTCTTTTTTGCCTTTTTTGGCCTTTTCTTCCTTGGCCTTCATTGCAGCCTGCTTTGCAGCTTCACGCTCGGCCTGCAGCTTCTCGGCCGCTGTGTTGTTCACTTGAATCGCCCAGCGAGCAATTTTCATTTTATTTCTGTCTGCACCGGTTTCAATAATCAAAGAATCGTCTTTCACAGTGACCACACGGCCCATAATCCCGCCGATCGTCGTGATTTCATCACCGACCTGTGTGCTGTCGCGCATTTCCTGCTCTTTTTTCTGCTGTTTTTTCTGGGGGCGAATCATCAGAAAATACATACCTGCAAAAAGCGCCACCATCAGCAAAATGGTGTAAATCATATTTCCGGAGCCAGCGGTTTGGCTGGTGGTTGCTTCAAGGGGTAAAAGTGTAAACATTTTTATTCCTCCAATTAAAAAGTCAATTTATTATACACAGAATTGCAATAATTTGCAATAGAAAAGCATAAATTTACATTTTGCTCATAATTTAAATTCGTGTATCCAATATTTCCGTGTATTTCTCTTTGTATTGCTGGAAAGTGCCGGCTTCGAGCGCGTCACGAATTTCCAGAAGCAGCGTATTATAGAAATAAAGATTATGCATTACGCACAGCCGCATAGCAAGCATTTCTCCTGCCTTAAATAAGTGGCGTATATATGCGCGCGAATGGTGCTGACAGGTCGGGCAGTTGCAGCCTTCCTCAATTGGCAAAAGGTCATTTTTGTATTTTTCGTTGTTTATGTTGATAATACCTTGCTTTGTAAACAAATGCCCGTGTCGAGCGTTGCGGCTCGGCATTACACAATCGAAAAGGTCAACCCCCCTGCTGACACCTTCCAAAATGTTTCCGGGTGTGCCGACACCCATCAAGTAACGCGGTTTGTTCTGTGGCATAAAAGGCTCGACCGCGGAAATAATGCGATACATATCCTCTTTCGGTTCGCCGACTGCAAGCCCGCCAATGGCGTAACCGTCCAAATCGAGATCGGCAATCTGTTTCATATTTTCAATGCGCAGGTCGTCAAATGTACAGCCTTGGTTAATGCCGAACAGCATTTGATGTGGGTTAATCGTATCTTCCAAGGCGTTCAACCGCTGCATTTCAGCCTTGCAGCGAACCAACCAGCGCACAGTTCGTTCACAGGAAGCTTTCGCGTAAGTATATGGAGCGGGATTTTGGACGCATTCATCAAAAGCCATGGCAATAGTGGAACCTAGATTCGACTGAATTTGCATACTTTCTTCCGGTCCCATGAAAATTTTCCGGCCGTCTACATGTGAATTGAACTGCACGCCTTCCTCACGGATTTTGCGAAGCTTTGCAAGTGAAAAAACCTGAAAGCCGCCGCTGTCGGTCAAAATCGGACCGTCCCATCCGGTGAATTTATGTAAGCCGCCAAGCTCTTTAACAAGTTTGTCACCGGGACGAACATGCAAATGATATGTGTTGCACAGCTGCACCTGACAGCCAATGTCTTTCAAATCAAAAGCAGATACCGCGCCTTTGATTGCACCGGCAGTAGCCACATTCATAAACGCGGGCGTCTGTACAGTGCCGTGAACGGTTTTAAATTCACCGCGGCGCGCATTGCCTTCTTTTTTTAATACGGTAAACATAGTCGCCTCCTTAAATCAGCAGCATACAGTCGCCAAAAGAAAAAAATCTGTATTTTTCCTGCACGGCAGTTTTATAAATATCCAAAACCTTTTCCCGGTCATAAAATGCAGATACCAACATAATCAGCGTGCTTTCCGGCAAATGGAAATTGGTCAAAAGCCCGTCAATGCATTTAAATTTATAACCGGGATAGATAAAAATGCTTGTCCAGTCATCTGCTTCCCGAATTTCTCCGCAGTAAGTTGCAACACTTTCGAGCGTGCGGCAGCTGGTCGTACCGACGGCAATGACGCGTCCGCCGTTCGCTTTTGTTTGGTTAATCAGTTCGGCAGTTTCTTTCGGAAGATGATAATGCTCAGAATGCATGTGGTGGTCTTCAATATTTTCTGCTTTGACAGGGCGGAATGTGCCAATGCCGACATGCAGTGTTACAAATCCAATTTTCACACCCTTGTCACGGATTTTTTGAAGCAGTTCCGGCGTGAAATGAAGCCCCGCTGTGGGCGCGGCGGCAGAACCCAGTTCTTTGGAATAAACTGTCTGGTAGCGTTCACCGTCTTCGAGCTTTTCTGTAATATAGTGCGGCAGCGGCATTTCACCGATTTTTTCAAGAACCGGGAATATCGTGTCGCCTTCATATGTAAATTTAGCAAGGCGATTTCCATTTTCCAAAACGCTTAAAACTTCAGCATGCAGAAGTCCGTCGCCGAAAGTGAATTTGGCGCCTTCTTTCGCTCGTTTGCCGGGACCGGTAATCACTTCCCATACATCATTTTCTTTTTGATTGAGCATGAGAAATTCCACACGCGCACCGGTATCCTCTTTAATACCGTAAAGCCGTGCCGGCAGCACGCGTGTATTATTCAAAATCAGGCAATCTTTATCGGTAAGATAATCTAAAATGTCATAAAAGTGTTTGTGTTCAATACGGTCTTCTGCACGGTGAACCACCAGCATTTTGGAGTGATCCCGCGGTTCAATCGGCGTTTGCGCAATATACTCTTTAGGCAAATCGTAATAAAAATCTTCTTTTTTCATATAAAAACTCCTGACAAATATAGAAATGTTGGAAAATGATTGACTAATTATCGGGAAAATGCTATGATACAGATAACTGCAATAGAGGTGCAGAATACATGAGTCGCGTGTCCCAGGTCGTCGGCGGCCGTTCACAGCACGCAAAAGGGTATTCTGCCGAAGACAAAACCCGCCGACAGGTCTTTGTTTGGGTGCGTTTGCGAACAGCGGCGCAACTGTCATCACGAGGTTTCGGATGGAGCGCTATTGTAATCACAAGCAATTTTCTGTGATTGCGGGTACTTTTGAAGCTTCTGATGACCGGTTTTCTGAAACCGGCTTTTTTTATGCAGACAATAGAATAACACTTTTTGGAGGTAAACACAAGTGGAAAAAAAGTATAATGTTGGTGTAATCGGTGCAACTGGTATGGTAGGTCAGCGTTTTCTGACGCTCCTTGCCAATCATCCGTGGTTTCATGTAGCAGCTGTTGCGGCAAGCCCCCGTTCTGCGGGTAAACCCTATGCAGAAGCCGTTGGTAAAAAATGGTGCATGGATGTGGATATCCCGGAAAATGTAAAAGATATGATTGTAATGGACGCAACCGGCGATGTTGAAAAGATTGCCGGTATGGTTGATTTTGTTTTCTGCGCCGTTGATATGAAAAAAGACGAAATCAAAGCGCTGGAAGAGCGTTACGCAAAAGCAGAGTGCCCGGTCGTTTCCAACAACAGCGCACATCGCCACACGCCGGATGTCCCGATGGTTATTCCGGAACTGAATGCAGACCATATCAACATCATTCCTTCGCAGAGAAAACGGCTCGGCACAAAGCGCGGCTTTATTGCTGTTAAATCCAACTGCTCTCTGCAGAGCTATGTGCCGGCACTTTACCCGCTTGATGCAAAGTTCGGTGTAAAGGATGTTTTGGTTTGCACCTATCAGGCAATCTCCGGCGCAGGCAAGACTTTTGAAACTTGGCCGGAAATGGTGGATAATGTCATCCCCTACATTGGCGGCGAAGAAGAAAAAAGCGAGTTAGAGCCGCTGAAGATTTGGGGCAAAATCGAGGGCGACGAAATTGTTCCCGCAACTTCCCCGAAATTCACGGCGCAGTGCCTTCGTGTTCCGGTTTCCAACGGTCATATGGGTGCGGTTTTTGTTCGCTTTGAAAATAAACCGTCAAAAGAAGAGATTTTGGAAGTTTGGAAGACCTTCCGCGGCACAGCGCAAGAGCTCGAACTGCCCAGCGCGCCGAAGCAGTTCTTAAATTACTTTGTGGAAAACAATATGCCCCAGACCAAACTCAATCGTATGTTAGAGGGCGGTATGGCGATTTCCATCGGCAGACTGCGCGAAGACACACAGTATGATTATAAATTTGTCTGCCTTTCTCACAACACACTCCGCGGTGCAGCAGGCGGCGCTGTTTTGCTTGCTGAACTGCTTTGCGCCAAAGGGTATATGGATTGATTTTTAGGAGGTTATTCTGATGAAACAACCGATTTTTACCGGCGCCGGTGTAGCGATTATTACACCTTTTACAAAAGAAGGTAAGGTCAACTACCCTGCCCTGAAAACGATTTTGGAATATCAGATTGCGCACGGTACGGACGCGATTGTCATTTGCGGCACGACCGGTGAAAGTGCAACACTTTCTCACGAGGAACACACCGAGGCTATCCGCTTTACGGTGGAGACCGTTGCGCACCGTATTCCCGTTATTGCAGGTACCGGCAGCAATGATACGGCTTATGCTTTGCACCTTTCCAATGAAGCGGAAAAAATCGGCGTTGACGGTCTGTTGATGGTCACACCGTATTACAACAAGGCTTCTCAGGAAGGTCTTTACAAGCATTACACCTATCTTGCCGACCGTGTTTCCACGCCGATTATCATTTACAATGTGCCCAGCCGTACCGGCTGTGAAGTTAGGCCCGAAACCTATGCAGAGCTTTCCAAGCACAAAATGATTTATGCGGCGAAAGAAGCCAGCGGCAATATTTCCACAATCGCAAAGACCATCTCGCTTTGCGAACCGGATTTTGCCGTATATTCCGGCAATGATGATCAAATTACTGCGATTATGTCTTTGGGCGGCAAGGGCGTTATTTCCGTGCTTTCCAATGTTGCACCGCAGGTGGCACATGATATTGCTGCAACGGCACTTGCAGGCGATTTTGAGCAAAGCAGAAAGCTGCAGCTTGAATATTTAGAGCTTTGCAACGCACTGTTTATGGATGTTAACCCCATTCCTGTAAAACAGGCTATGAACATGATGGGCTTTGATGCAGGTCCTCTGCGTATGCCGCTTTGTGAAATGAATGAGGCAAACACCGCGAAGCTGCATGCGGTTATGGAAAAATACGGCCTTATTAAATAAGCAATTTTTCGGGATGTGAAAAAAATGACCAAAATAATTTTAAGCGGCTGCTTCGGACACATGGGTAAAGTTATTACCGATTGTGTTGCAAAGCGTGAGGATTGCGAAATCGTAGCCGGTGTTGATATTGGTAACGGCTCCGCCGATTTTCCGGTATATAAAAACTTTTCAGAAATAGACACGGATGCAGATGTCATTATTGATTTTTCGCACCCGTCCGTTTTAAACGGTCTCTTGGCGTTTGCTGTTTCTAAAAAAATGCCGGCCGTCATTGCAACGACCGGGCTTTCTGACGAACAGGTTGCGGCGATTCACGAAACCGCGAAAGAGATTCCCCTCTTCTTCTCCGCGAACATGTCTATCGGTGTCAGCTTGATTTCTGAGCTTGCCGCCAAAGCTGCGCGTGTTTTGGAAGGTTCTTTTGACATTGAAATTGTGGAAATGCACCACAACCAGAAAATCGACGCCCCCAGCGGCACAGCGTTGATGCTTGCAAATTCTATTTCCGATGCGTTAACAGAAAAGCCACATTATGAATTTGACCGTCACTCAAAGCGTCAAAAGCGTGATAAGCATGAAATCGGTATTCACGCAGTGCGCGGCGGTACAATCGTCGGAGAACATGAGATTATTTTTGCAGGGCTTGACGAAATCATCAAAATATCGCACTCAGCCCGTTCTAAAGAGCTTTTTGCCGTTGGCGCGGTAAACGCAGCCATTTACTTAAACGGCAAAAAACCGGGCTTCTATTCGATGAAACAGCTTATCGACGAAAAATAACGGAGGCAATTTTATGAACACCATTCAAAGCATTACCGTTGTGGAAGATGTGACCTTGATTTCTTTGCAGGATTCCCCTGCCGACATCAATCTCATTTCTAGAATCTTCGAAATGATTTCGAACGCGGGCATCGATGTGGATATGATTTCCCAGACCCCGCCGCATCGCAATATGCCGGATCTTTCCTTTACCGTCAGCGGTGAGGATATGGGTAAGATTTTGGAAATCTCTGCAAAACTGCGTGAACTTAACCCCGATTTGAAGCTTTCCATTCGTAACGGAAACTGCAAAATCTCCATTTTCGGTGAAGCCATGCGCGGCTGCCCCGGTGTTGCCTGCAAAGCGTTTCAGGCGGTTGCCGAAGCGAAGGCGGATGTCAGCATGATTACCACTTCGGAAGTGGATATTTCTATTTTGGTTGCAAAAGAAGACCTTGAAAACACGCTTGAAGCTTTGCAAAAAGCGTTTGCGTAAAAGCGAAGCTTAATAAATAAAGAAACCCTGCGGCGAAATGCCGCAGGGTTTCTTATTGTTTTTTTTTTTGAATTTAAGCAAGCGTGACTTTGTAAAACACTTTTTTGCCTTTTTTTAGAATGACATGCCCTTTTTCGAGCGTCTCGTGTGAAACAACCGCCACGGGATCGGTCACTTTCTGGTCGTCAATGGAAACGCCGCCTTGCTGAATCAAGCGTCTTGCCTCCCCTTTTGACTTCACAAGACCTGCTTTAAGCATGATTTCGTTGACAGCAATCTGACCGTCTGTAAAATCATCCGCAGTAAGTTCCACTGTCGGCATATTTTCTGTATCCGCAGCACCGGAGAACAGCGCACGGGCAGCTTCCTGTGCCTTGGTAGCTTTTTCCTCACCGTGAACAAGTGCGGTCAGCTCATAAGCCAAAATCTCTTTCGCACGGTTAAGCTCGCTGCCTTCCCAAGATTCCATTTTTTCAATTTCCTCAAGCGGCAGGAAAGTAAGCATACGGATGCATTTTAAGACATCCGCATCGTCCACATTGCGCCAATACTGATAGAAATCAAACGGAGAAGTTTTGTTTTCATCGAGCCACACGGCGCCGGACTGCGTTTTGCCCATTTTCTTGCCCTCGGAATTGAGCAGCAAGGTAATGGTCATGGCATAAGCGTCTTTGCTGAGCTTTCTGCGGATCAGCTCTGTGCCGCCGAGCATATTGCTCCACTGGTCATCGCCGCCGAACTGCATATTGCAGCCGTATTTCTGGAACAGCTCATAGAAATCATAGCTCTGCATGATCATGTAGTTGAACTCTAAAAAGCTGAGCCCCTTTTCCATACGCTGCTTGTAGCATTCTGCGGCAAGCATTCGGTTGACGGAAAAACAGGCGCCGACCTCGCGCAGAAGCTGGATATAATTGAGGTCCATCAGCCAGTCGGCGTTGTTGACCATCAGCGCCTTACCGTCGGAAAAGTCAATAAAGCGGCTCATTTGCTTTTTGAAGCAGTCGCAGTTGTGCTGAATGGTTTCAGGCGTGAGCATCTGCCGCATATCGCTGCGCCCGGAGGGGTCGCCGATCATGCCGGTGCCGCCGCCGATAAGGGCAATCGGCTTGTTACCTGCCATCTGTAAGCGTTTCATTAAGCACAGCGCCATGAAATGCCCGACATGCAGGCTGTCTGCTGTGGGGTCGAAACCAATATAGAATACGGCTTTCCCGTTGTTGACCAAATCCCGAATTTCAGGTTCGTCCGTTACTTGCGCAATCAAACCGCGCGCTTGCAGTTCTTCGTAAACTCCCATTTTCTTTACCTCCGTAAAAATATAAAATAAAAAGCCCTCTGTATAAACAGAGGGCGTAAAATACGCGGTACCACCTCATTTTGCTGCTTTCTCACAAAAACAGCCTTTGCGAGTGACAAACATCACTCTGCGATTAACGCTCGCACACGGTAAAGCCTACTTGTTTCCGTTCAGCCTTACGACTCCAAGATGTATTTCAAACCAGTATCGCACTCCCTTACACCAGCCGGAAGCTCTCTTTGCCGAATCCTGGTTTTACTTCTTCTTTTCTTCGTCGTTATTGTGGATTATACAGATTCTTTTCCGGTTTGTCAACCCAAATTTTCATTTTGTGCCGACAAAAGCAGTTCTTCTGCGTTTTTGAGCTGCGTTTCCGTAACAACCAACCCGCCAAGAATCCGGGCAAGCTCATGCTTTCTGCCGATAAAATCCAAAGGCGCAACTTCGGTGAAGGTCTGACCGTCACGCTCGGACTTTTCAATCAAAAGATGTGCATCGCCAAATGCGGCAATCTGCGCCAAATGCGTTACGCAGATGACCTGGTGCGAAGCGGAAAGTTTTTTCAGCTTAATAGCAATCTTCTGTGCCGCACGGCCACTGACGCCGGTATCGATTTCATCAAAAATCAGTGTGCCGATTTCATCTTTTTCTGCAAGTACGCTCTTAATAGCAAGCATTATACGGGAAAGCTCGCCGCCGGACGCGATTTTCGCAAGCGGCTTTGGTTCTTCACCAGCATTGGCAGACAAAATAAATTCCAAATTATCTACACCGTTTTCGCAAAGTTCACAAGGCGTATTTTGCACATAAAAGCGTACAGACGGCATATCTAAAAAGCTGAGTTCTTCCCCAACCTGCTTGCAAAAACGGTCTGAAGCGGTCTTACGGACGGTGCTGAGCTGTTTTGCAAGCGCAAGAGCAGCGCTATAAGCTTTGTCACGCTCAACCTGCATTTTTTCACGCATCTCATCTGACATTTCAATAGAATCACATTCCTGCTGCGCGTTTTCAAGAAAGGCAAGCATTTCTTCTTCTGTTTCGCCGTATTTCTTGCGAAGCGAGGAGAGCAAATCGAGGCGCTCTTCTATTTCATCAGCAAGCGCAGGATTAAAGTCATCGGAATACAGCCGGTCGCGCAAATCATCACAATAGCCGGAAAGCGTGTAGGCGGCTTCCTCCACGGCAGCGCCCATTTCCTCGTATTCAGTGGAAAAACGCGCAGCTTCCTGCAAGCACTTTGCCGCGTCCATGGCAATGTCGGCGGCGCCTTTGGCTTCGTCGCTTCCGGCGAGACAAGCATGGGCAGTTTGCAGCAACTCCAGAATGTGTTCCGCGTTGCGAAGCACCGTCAAGCGTTCGTTGAGCTCGTCAATTTCCCCAACGCGAATATCTGCTTTTTCCAACTCGTCGATTTGATAATGCAAAATGTCCAGCCGCCGCATTTTGTCACTTTCATCAGCATTGAGCGATCGCAATTTTGCATCGAGCGACTGCAAATGTTCGAATGATTCATGAAACGCAGAAAGCAAATCATCATCATCTGCGAGACGGTCAATGTATTTGCAATGGTATTCCTGAGAAAGCAGAGTTTGATTATCCAGCTGACCGTGAATGCTGACAAGCAGTTTAGCGACTTTCCGGATTCCGGAAACGGTCACTGTTGTGCCGTTGATTTTACAGGTGTTTCTTCCGTCTGCAAACAGCTTTCTCTGAATAAGGATAGCACCGTCGTCTTCTTTCGGAATATCCAGCTCGTCCAAAAGCGCAGAAAGCTGTGCGGAATGGTCGTAAAACAAAGCCGAGACAAACGCAGAATCACTCCCGGTGCGAATAAGCTCACGGGAGGTGCGCTCGCCAAGTACAGCGTTTATCGAGTCAATCACAATCGATTTACCCGCGCCGGTCTCGCCGGTCATAACATTAAACCCTTTTGAAAATGTAATGACTGCTTTTTTGATGACTGCAATGTTTTCAATTTGCAATTCGTACAGCATTAGACTTCACCGTTTAACATAGTTTTAAGCTGACTGCGCAAGTTTTTGGCGCTTTCTTCTGTGCGGCAAAGCACAAAAAGCGTGTCGTCGCCGGCAAGCGTACCGACAATATCAGATAAATCCATAGCATCAATCGCCGCACCCGCTGCGTTGGCTGTGCCGGCATAACACTTCACCGCGCAAATATTACCTGCACAATCCACAGAAACAACAGACTGTGAGAAAATGGCATAAAACTTCTTTTCCTGACTTTTCATAGTCTCATGGTGGCTGACCATATATTTTGTCTGCCCGTTTCGGCCCGGTGACTTTACTAGCTGCAGCTCTTTAATATCGCGAGAAACCGTTGCCTGCGTAACAGGAAATCCTTTTTTCTGCAGCAAAAGGAGCAATTCCTCCTGTGTTGCAATTTCATTTTCCTCAATCAGCTTTAAAATCAGCTCATGGCGTTTCTTTTTCATCTTAAGCCCTCCTCTGCGACAGCTTGCTGTTTAATACATCCATAAAGGAATCCTGCTTGATTCGAATAAAGTCGGCATACTGTTTCGCCTTGCGAACCGTAAGTGTGCTGCCGGGTGCAAGCGAAAAAGATGGGTCGCCGTCGCAGGAAATGTAAACATCTTTTTCTTTTTCCGGGATTTTAACACAGATTTCCGCATTGCTTTCAAAAATTAACGAGCGAGCAAACAAAGAATGCGTGCAAATCGGCGTTAGCAAAATACTTTCAATTTTCGGGTCCACGACCGGGCCGCCGGCGGAAAGCGAATATGCCGTTGAACCGGTTGGTGTAGAAAGGATGATGCCGTCGGAATAATAATGGTTTACCTTTTTGCCATCTGCAAAAACATTCAATTCAATCAGCTTAATCTGTTCGCCGCGTGCAACTACGACATCATTGATACAAACGCCTAAAAACTTCGGCGTGCTTTCCTTTGGTGCTTGGCAGTAAACCTCAAGCATCATGCGTTTATCCACAGTATAATTGCCGTCGATGAGTTCTTTTAACAGGTGCAGTTCATTTTTCTCAATGCCTGCCATAAACGCAAGATTCCCAGCGTTGACGCCGAGCACCGGTTTGTTGTGTAAAACAGCCTTTTTTGCCGCATGAATCAGGGAACCGTCGCCGCCAATCGCAATCACAGCATCACATGCATCAAGCAGTGTTCCCGTAGGTAAAAAGGCATATTTTTCAGGAAGTTCCTTTTCCTGTGCGCTGTCAAAGAAGTAGGATACCTGCAAGCTGTCGAGATAAGCGCATACATTTTCAGTCACTTCCAGCGCACAGGCCCTGGTTAAATTTGGAAGCAAAGCAATTTTCAAAGAAAACACCTACTTTAGCGTATTATGGGATTGCTGCACAAGCGCGGCAATGTCCGTTTGTACCAGCATATTTTCTGTTTCTTTTTTTATGTACATCAAATATTCGATGTTACCTTCCGGCCCTTTAATCGGTGAAAAATCAAGTGCCATCACTGAAAAACCGGTTTGAAAAGCAAAATCCGTGATGGTTCGCACAACCTCTTCATGCACTTCCGGCTCACGGACAACGCCTTTTTTCCCGACCTTGTCGCGTCCGGCTTCAAACTGCGGTTTAATTAAGCAGACCGCAGTTCCGCCGTCTTTTAGCAATGCGTACAAAACCGGTAAAATAATTTTAAGCGAGATAAAAGAGACATCGACACTGGCAAAGTCCAGTTTCTCTCCAATGTCATCTTCTGTCAAATAACGAAAGTTGGTGCGTTCCATGTTGACAACGCGCTCGTCTGTCCGCAGCTTCCAGGCAAGCTGACCGTATCCCACATCAACCGCAAACACTTTTTTTGCGCCGTTTTGCAGCATGCAGTCCGTAAAGCCGCCGGTTGACGCGCCGATATCCATGCAAACAAAGTCTTTTAATGAAAAGCCAAAAGATTTTACGGCTTTGTCAAGCTTGTAGCCGCCGCGGCTGACAAAAGGCATTTTTTCACCGCGAACTTCTATGTGGTCGTCCGGCTGCACAAGCGTGCCGGCTTTTATTGATTTTTGGTCGTTGACATAGACTTGACCTGCCATAATAAGCGCGCCGGCCTTGGAACGGCTTTCAATAAGCCCGCGTTCCACAAGAGCAACATCCAGTCTGATTTTATTCTCCGCCATTTGTATTCTCCGTAATGACTTCCAGCATGCCGTCATAATCCAGCTTGTAGCGTTTCAGCTGAACACTGACAGGTGCATGAATTACAAATTCGTCCGGCACTGCCGTCAAAACATATTTGCCACTATAACCGCGCAGAAGCATTTTTGCTGCAAAGGATTCCCCGATTCCGCCGGAGCGTATCCCCTCTTCAAAAAAGAAGATTTGTTTTGCAGATAAAGCCGTGTCAACCGACTCGACAGGAATCGGAATAATGCGGTTCAGCTTCAAAACTGCACAGGTTTTTCCGGTCTGCCGAACTGTATTGCAGGCGCGCACTGCATCCGCAAAAATACGGCCATATGTGACCAAAAGTATTTCGGCATTCTCATCACCGTATAACTCAAAATCAGAAAATTCTTCTTCTGTTTCCGGCGGCAGCTCTTTCTGTGAGCCGCGAGGATAGCGCACAGAAACAAATCCGTTTTGGTGGTAAATGCCTTTGATAAACGCATGCTTTAATCCTTTATAGGTCGCCGGTGCGTACACGGTCATGTTGGGAATGCCGTTTAAAAAGGCAGTGTCTAAAATACCCTGATGCGAAACGCCGTCCTCGCCGACAAAACCGGCACGGTCGATTGCTAAAATCATGTGCAGGCCTTGCAGCGCAACGTCATGTACCAACTGGTCAAAGCCTCTTTGCAGGAAAGAGGAATACACTGCAAAAACCGGAACCATCCCGCCGCGCGCAAGCCCGGAGGAAAAAGTAATCGCGTGCTCTTCGGCGATACCAACATCGAAAAAGCGATTGGGAAACTCCTTTTTGAATTCTTCAAGTCCGGTACCAAGCGACATGGCGGCGGTTATAGCACAGATGCGCTTGTCTTTTGCGGCGATTTCGCAAAGAAAGTTGCCAAATTCACCCGAAAAGTTAGCGCCGGACATCAGTGGCTCGCCGGTATCAATGTTAAATTTGGAAATACCGTGAAACTCGCTGGGGGCTTTTTCGGCATAATTGTAGCCCTTACCTTTCACGGTGTTTATATGCAAAAGTACGGGTGCATCCACAAGCTTGGCGGTTTCCAAAGCTTCGGAAAGCTGTAAAATGTTGTGCCCGTCGATGGGTCCCATATAGCGAAAACCGAGATCTTCGAAGAAAGTGCTTTTATAAATGAAGTTTTTAACTTTCGTTTTGATTTTAAAAATCGAAGATGCAAGGGATTCACCAATCAACGGGATATGATTGATAAACTTTTCCGTTCTCGCTTTAAAACGGAAGTAACCGGGTTTTGAGCGAAGAACTGCGAGATAACGCGCCACTGAACCTACATTTTTGGAAATGGACATCTCATTGTCATTTAAAATAACAATGAGCCGCTTCCCGGAACGCCCGGCATTGTTGAGCGCTTCATAAGCAAGACCGCCGGTCAGCGCGCCGTCACCGATAACAGCCACTGTTGTGTGTTTGTCGTTCGTTATAGAGTTGGCGGTTGCAAGCCCCAGCGCAGCGGAAATCGAGGTGCTGGAATGGCCACTGTAAAATATGTCGTGTTCACTTTCACGCGGGCAGGAAAAACCGGAAAGTCCACCCTCCTGCCGAATCGTGTGAAAATCCTTATAACGCCCGGTTAGAAGCTTATGGGTATAAGCCTGATGTCCTACATCCCATACGATTTTGTCACGCGGGGAATTCAACACACGATGTAATGCAATTGTAAGTTCCACAACGCCCAAATTGGAAGCCAAATGCCCGCCGTTTTTAGAAACGGTGTCAATTAAAACATTGCGAATTTCACCCGCAAGGTCGTCTAACTGGTTTTCGTTAAGTTTTTTTATGTCAGCAGGTGAAGATATTTTATCTAGATATTTCATAGAATCACCCCAATGCGGTGAAATTAGTGTTTGCGAGCTGCAAGCGCATTCGCAAAATCAGCAAGGAAAGCTGTATCACCGGGTAAATCGTTTAACGCCTGAACGGCCGCTTGCGTAAGTTCATCCGCAAGCGCCTTACATTTTTCAAGCCCTAAAAGCTTCACAAAAGTGACTTTGTCATTTTTCTCATCGCTGCCCACAGGCTTGCCAAGCATTTCGGTGCTGCTTGTCACATCTAAAATATCGTCAACGATTTGAAATGCAAGACCGATACTTTCCGCGTAAACATCCGCTGCACGCAAAATTGTTTCATCGGTCACACCGGCGGCAATACAGCCGAGACGGACCGAAGCTTGAATCAGCGCACCGGTTTTCAGGCGGTCAATGCGGCGCAGAAGCGCATCGTCCGGTTTACCGTCTTCCGAAAGCAAATCAATCACCTGCCCGCCGATCATACCGCGGATGCCGGATAAAGAAGACAAAGCTTTCACAGCGCGCACAATATCAGAAGATTCGATGTTTTCTGCGCGCGTCAGTGTTTCAAAAGCAAGTGTAAGCAAACCGTCACCGGCAAGCAAAGCATAAGCTTCACCGAACTGTTTGTGACAGGACGGTTTTCCCCGGCGCATATCATCATCATCCATACAAGGCAGGTCATCGTGTATAAGGGAATAGGTATGAATCATTTCCACAGCGCAAGCGAATGGCAGTGCGTTTTCAACATTGCCGCCACAGACTCTGCAGAACTCTAAAACCAGCATGGGACGGACGCGTTTTCCGCCGTTGCGAACAGAATACCGCATCGCGTCCAACACAATGTCCTGACCATCCGCAACAGAATATAAATAGGTTTCCAGCGCATCATTTATCAATGCAATATATTTTTCTTTGTCGTAAGTCATTCTTTTTCCTCCGCAGCCTCTGCTTCAGCTTGGGAAAGTGACAGAATTTTTTGCTCAGCCGTGTCAAGTGCTTTGCTGCAAAAGGCCGCAAGCTTGGTACCTTCTTCGAACAGTTTCAGAGATTCGTCCAGCGGTACATCCCCGTTTTCAAGCTTTGCAACAATATCTTCTAAGGTTTTCATAGATTCTTCATAAGTTTGTTTTT
Organism: uncultured Eubacteriales bacterium; assembly: GCA_949292775.1. GTDB lineage: Bacteria > Bacillota > Clostridia > Oscillospirales > Acutalibacteraceae > Fimenecus. The sequence continues at coordinate 6,674 of CASFBL010000004.1, read as the reverse complement.
TCATACGATCTCCTTTACACTGCAACGGGCCTTGCCGTCGGCAAGACGGATTTCCACATCATCGCCAACAGAAAGCTGTGTTTTGGATTTCACAATTTTGCCGGTTGCGTCACTTGTAACGCTATATCCGCGAGCCAGCACGGAAAGCGGGCTTAAAGATTGCAGCTTTGAAGCATTTTCCCGAAGACGCAGCCGCTCTTCCTGTAATGTTCTTTGCTGAATCGAATAGAAGCGGTTGGTTGTACTCATCAAACGCATCCGTAGGTTATCAAAATACAGCGCCGGCGTAGCAAAAACCCCTTTTTCAGTCATACGAGACAAACGATAGCGTTCCTCGGAAAGCTTGCCGGAGACTTCTCTGTAAAGACGAGTTTGCAAAGTTTTCAAGTATGACTGTACTTTCGACGCGTCCGGGACGGCAAGTTCTGCTGCTGCAGAGGGTGTCGGCGCGCGCAAGTCGGCTGCAAAATCACAAATTGTAAAATCGGTTTCATGCCCGACTGCGGAAATAACCGGGATTTCAGATGTATAAATTGCACGGGCAAGTTGCTCGTTGTTAAATTCCCATAGGTCTTCAGTGGAACCGCCGCCGCGACCGATGATAAGCACATCGGCGCACTTTGTTCGGTTGAAATCTTTCAGTGCTTGAATCATCTGCTCATGTGCCCCCTCGCCTTGCACAAGAACAGGGGCTAAAACCGCCTCAGCAAGCGGGAAACGCCGGCCGAGAATATTGAGGATATCCTGAACGGCGGCACCGGTTGCGGATGTAATTACACCCACGCGGCGGGGCATTTTCGGAATTGCTTTTTTATGCGCCGGGTCAAATATCCCCTCTTTTTGCAGCTTTTCTTTTAACTGCTTAAAAGCCAAATTCAAAGCGCCGACGCCATCTGGCTGCATATCATCGACAAAAATCTGATATTGCCCGGCGGCTTCATACATAGAGACCCGACCGCGGACAATAACACGCATGCCATTTTCAATATGAAAACGCACGCGCGATGCATTGTTACGAAACATGACCGCTTTAATTTGCGCGTCCTCATCTTTCAGAGAAAAATAAAAATGGCCGGATTTGTAATGATCTGTAAAATTGGAAATTTCCCCGACTAAATAGAGGTTATATAAATTCTCGTCGGCGTCCAAAACCGATTTTACATATCGATTTAACTGACCGACTGAGATAATCAGCGGAGCATTATAATTCATAAAAAGAACTTCCTTTTTGCTTTAGGGCAGTCAACACCGCAACGCCTGCAGCATTGTCTGCTGAAAAAGCCGGTTCGGCAAAAACCGCGTTGAATCTTTCAGATAGAATCTTTTTTAAAAGCTTGTTTGAAGAAACGCCGCCGGAAAACAGAACCGGTAAATCTCCATATGTCTTGCGCAACGCAGCGACCATTTCTGAAAGCGCGGCAAGAACAGAGCAAATACAAAATTTTGCGATGTCTGCCGGACTTTCACCGTTTCGGAACATTGCCTGACATTGGTTTTCAACCCCGGAAAGGCAACAATCTGTTCCTTTCATTGTGGGTTTTACAGAATAGCTTTTCATGCTTTGCTCACTCAAAGCCTCCAAGTCTTTCCCACAGGGAAACGGAAGAGAAAGCATGACGCCTGTCCGGTCGATCAGCTGACCGGCTTTTAAATCCAGTGACTGCCCGACAATCCGAACAGAAAATAAATCCTCTTCACTTGGTGTTACAAGCAAAGCTTCCGTAGTGCCGCCAGAAACATGAAACGCTAAAAAGGTCTTTTTGAGCAAATCCAGCCGCTTTGCGGAAAAAAGCGCAGCGGCAATATGCCCTTCCTGATGCGAAAAAGTTTGCAAAGGCTTATTTTGGGAAACGCTGATGGCTTCAGCCACGGCTTTCCCGACAAGAAAGCACGGCATATAAGAGCCTTCTTCGCGGCGCGGAAAAATCGAAACTCCGACAAAATCCGGTGTTCCGGGTGTGTCAGAGAACAGCTCGGTTAAAACCTGTGGCAACTGTACCGTGTGATGGAAGACAGCTTCACTCTGGCGCAGTCCTTTTTCCCCAGGTTTTACAGGCAGCATCATTTTTTTCTGTATGACTGTTTCGGTGTCGCTGTCAAAAATGGCGGCAGAAGTCGTGTAATTGCTGGTATCAATCCCCAGAAACCGCATTCGCTTTTTCGCCCCTTATAAACGAACCGAGAATGCCGTTGATGAATGAGGCGTCCTCTGCTGTTGCATATTTTTTTGCAAGCTCGACGGCTTCGTTTGCCGAAACGCTGGAAGGAACCGAATCCACATATAAGATTTCGCAAATTGCCAGGCGCAAAACAGAAAGCGTAACTTTGGAAAGCCGCTGTTTTTTCCAGCCGATTGCGTATTTTTCAATAATCTTATCAATTTCGTCAAGCTGCTCATAGGTCTGTTTGAACAGTGCAGTTGAAAAAGCGGTCGGGTCAATAATTCCGGCTTCTACTGCATAGCCGACAATATCGTCATTGTCTACTTCCATGTTAAAAGCTTTTTCGAAAATCAAAAAAAAGGCCTGTTCGCGTTCTTGTGTCCTTGTCATATACATCCTCCATAAAAGCCAAATCAGCCCTCCGCCGAAATTGACGGAGAGCTTTTATTTAGGAATTTGCCTTCAGTTCAGTAGGTGCGTCAAAATCAATTCCCTGTACAGAAACATTGACTGTTGAAACCACTTTGCCGGTCATGCCCTGCACAGCGTTTTTGATGCCTCGCTGAATTGCCATGCTGACCGTTTGAATATTTGCACCGCTTTTTACACGGATATAAATATGAATTTTGATTTCATTGTCTAATGCCAGGACACGCACCGATTTTAAAGCGCCGTCTTTACCGCCTGCCGGCGTAACCAATCCAGGAGTTTTGGAAGCAAACCCGCTGACGCCGTCCACATCTTTCGCCGCATTGATAGCAATGGAAGCGATAACATCATTGGCAATAAAAATTCCGCCGTTTTCGGCAGTTCTCTCGTTTTGATTCATAGGGAAAACCTACCTTTCTTTTCCCTATTATACCACAAACGCAAAAATACACAACTATTTTGCTTCAACTAAAGTAATTTTTTCTGATGAAATTTGTGTTTTGTTCACAACAATTTCTTTAATTTGCAATGCGCTTGTGTCGTTCAAAGTACCTTGCGCCACAATGACTTCCACAGTATCGCCGATGCTTACAAGCACTTCCCCGCCTGTTTTTGCTTTAATCAGATTTTCAATATCTGCTTCATCTTTTATGTTTTGTGCAAGCGTATTCAGCTTTTCGCGTGCCTGCGTTTTACTCTCCTCGTCTGCGCTGTCATTTTCAATCACTTTATTCAGTGCATCCTGCGCTTCTGCATGCGCTTTGGAGCGATTGAGCTTAGCGGATTCAAAATAGTCGTCCGCCCCCGAGGCATTGACATATTGTGCTTCGCCAAGGTTCTGTTCCTCAGTTGTTTCCACCACAGCACCATCATTGATCTCACTGATTGGCTTTGTATAGTACCAGTTCACATAAACTGCGGCGCAAAGCGCAATAAGAAGCCCTGCAAAAATAATTTGTTTTTTGGATATGGTTTTCGACATAATTATTCCTCCCCGGATGTCATTTTTAATACACTGACGCAATTTGACTGAATGCCGAGTGAAGCGCAAATCGCGTTGGTAATCTGATTGGCAACGGCAGAATTGTCACCACCGTCACAGACAACAATAACGCCTTTAATTTCCGGTGCATTGGTCTTCAGCACAATGCCGCCGGTGTCGCTAATGCCGTCTGCCAAAACATACTGTTCATCATAAGTTCGCTCTGTTACAGATTGTGAGCTTTTATAATTTGTTTTTTCGTCAGTAGCGTAGATTTTTTCATCAGAGCTTTGCAAAGTGATCATTACTTCTACGCGTCCGGCGCCCTGTGTTTTCGAAAGAACGCCTTGAAGCTTTTGCTCTAATGCTTCACAGTATTCACTCTGTGTGTCTGTTTGCACCGGCTGCTTTTCTTCTGTGTCAGGCATTTTTATAAATTCAGACCCGCAAAGGAGCAGAATACCAAGCAATCCAAGCCCCACAAGAATAAATAATTTTTTTTCGCTTTTAAATTTTTCTTTCAGTTCCAAAAAAGATTTCATACTCTTACCTGCTGATATTTATGATTTCTTTCGGGATTTCCAGTGAACTATATAAACAATCATACACAACCTGTTCACTTACTGAATCGGGAACCGTAATGTAAACACAGTGGATAACATAGTAGTTTTCTGCATCCAGCTCGGCCTCTACCCGGACAGATTCTGCTTCTATCCCTGCTACCGAAAGCTGCGCATAGATTGTGTCTTCTAATATTTGGTTTTCTTTTGCTTCTTCACCTTGTGCGTAAAGGTCATATTCTGTTAAGCGCTCAAGTGTTCCGTTGTCTTTTGACAGCAATGAAAATACCGGTTTAACCATCAAAAACACCATTAAAAGCGCAATAACGGTTTCACCTGCCTTTTGAAGATTGCCTTTCGGGAATAAAATCCGATAGAGCAATACAATCACAGAAAAGACAATCAGTGTTGCCGCCCAAGTTTTTAAATCATTCATACACGGCCTCAGTTTTTAAAATTCAGCATGATTCCTGTGGAAATGATCAGTATGAAAGCGGTAAATATAACAAGTGTATTCACTAGTGACACCGTGGATGCGATACCGTTGAGCAACATCGACGCCTGTTTTTGTCCAAGCGCTTCACTTACACTTGCTGAAAAAGCCAGCGCTAAATACCAAAGCAGTAATTCCAAAATCACCGGCACATGCATAAGCGCGAATACGACAATTCCAAAAATACCAACTGCGTTTTGAATCAGAGCAATACTGCCGAGAACAGAAGTATATGCATCGCTTAAAGCAGAGCCAACAACCGGGACCGTACTGCCAACAAGCATTTTTACGCCGCGCACCGCTACAGAATCACCTGCGGATGCAAGCGTGCCTTTAATGGCAAGCAGACCCGTAAAGACCGTAGAAGCAAACCCGAGCAAAATTGTGACAGCTTTTTTGAAAAAAGAAACCAGACTGTTAAAAGCGTATTTCGGTTGTATGCAAGCCGCAATGTTTAAAGAAAAGAAGACCTGCACAACCGGCAAAAACACCTGAACATTGCATTGCGTTAGCAAATTGGAAAGTCCTATCATTACAGAGCTGTAAGCTGCGGAGGAAAGCGGCTTGCCGCTCATGGAAATTACACCGGCAAAGGCAGGAATATAGGCAAGCAAAAAGTCAGAGCTGAGTTCCATTGCTGAAAACGCCTGCACCAAACTTTCTGAAACCGGGAGCAGCAAAGCTACCACAATCAGCAAGGTTGTAAACATGGAAAAAACGCTGTGCATCGTTGACCCGGAATGTGCAAAACCTTCCAAAACTGCATTTAGCACCAAAATTGCACAGACAAATCCGACTGCCTTGAGTTTTGCGCCCATTTCGCCGGTAACAAGCTCAAGAAGAACTTCAACAACGCGCTTCGGTGAAATGGTAAGCAGTTCCTCGTAGTCTGCATTTTCGACACCAAGCTCGCTTAACGCTTCCCGGACATCTTCTTGCAAAGCGGAAAAAAGTGAGGAAAAAGTTTCTTGCGCTTGTGCGGTAACGCCACTGCTTTCCGCAGAATCCTCTGCAAAGCAACTATATGTAAGCAAAAACAACAGAAATACTGTTACAGCCGGTATCAAAATCCATTTTATTTTCCGATTCATGTGTTTATCCATTCCAAACTAATTTCAATCAGCTGAGCAGCCACGGGGAGTGCCATAATGACTATGCTTAGTTTTCCGGCAAGCTCTACGCCTGTTGAAAGCGCGGATTCTCCGCAATCCTTACAAATGTCCGATGCAATCTGCGCTACGAGACAAAGCCCCAAAGCTTTTAGCAGTATTTTAAGCAAAGCATTGTCTATCGAAACACTTTCGCCAAGCGAAAAGATTTCAGAAACGGCATCACCAATGCCGGTAAATGCTAAAAAGCCTAATAATAAAAGCGTGGCAAATTTTAAGAGAAGCGCAAATTCCGGCTTTAATTCTTTTAAAAGAACGATAACTGCAAGGCCGATTAAAGCGATCAGAAAAATTTTTAACATATGGTTTTATATATCAAATATCTTTTGCATCATGTCATATAGAGTATCTAATTGCGGTACCAGCATGACAGCTATGACCACAATGCCGGTTAAGACTGTGAGCATCGCATATTCATCCCGCCCGGACTTCGATAAAATTTGGTTTAAAACAGCCACAATAATGCCGATAGCGGCGATTTTAAAAATCAATTCGATTTCCATATTCCCTCCGCGTATTACAAAAGTAAAATACCGAGAAACATACCGGCGAGCACGCCGAGCGCACTGCAAAGCTTTGTGGTATTTGAAAGACGACTTTGTGCAAATGCCTTTTTTTCTTCCAAACGGGTGATATAATACTCACAGTTTGCCTGTTGCCCTTCCTTATCCGTATTCCCAAAAGCAGAAACAAATTCTGTAATGCAAATGAGCTCATCCGGTTTGAGTGCAGAACCGGCTTTATAAGCTTTCGCCGCGCTCTCCCACGCCTGCTGCAAGGATATGCCGTCATTCAGACGCGCACAGACTAGCCTTAGAAAACGAAAATTTTTAAATTCCAGGTTTTCCTGAAGTTTTATGAGCAGTTCCATAGTCGGTG